>NZ_JBEXPG010000068.1:0-51634 GCF_040611935.1 Streptomyces sp. NPDC006512
CCTCTTTCACTACACCCCTCTCTTCAGATCTCTTCCGGTCCGTAAGCCCTCACCTGAACCATCTCGGCGGGCGTGGTCGGGGGGCCGCGCGCCCCCCGGACCCCACTTCCCCCGATTTCCGGGCGGTGCGACAGGGAACGTCACACTTTCGGTCGCACCGCCCGGAGCACGAAGTACCGCACCGCTCGCGGTCCTCGCACCTGGCAGTACCCCTGCAGAAACCCCCACGTAGTACCAGCGGTCACCCCCGCACTACCCGCAGTACACGCAGTGAACATTCGCGTCGCCTCGGGCCGTCACCCCGGGTCGTGCAGCCAAACGCAGTTTCCCAAATCCCGTGTCTCCAATCTTTATGCGGGTGCCCCTTTGAACCTTGGGAGTTAGGCACCATGACCCAGTCATCAGTGGAGCCCAAGACCAGTGCGGAGGAGGCCGGCGACGGCTCTCTGAACCCCGCCGGGCGTTCTTGGCTCGACCGGTATTTCCACATAACGCACAGAGGATCCAACGTCGGCAACGAAGTTCGTGGCGGTATCACGACCTTCATGGCCATGGCGTACATCCTGCTGCTCAACCCCCTGATCCTCTCCGGCAAGGACGTCGCCGGAAACACCATGGCCCCCGCGGCCCTGATCACGGCCACCGCCTTCGCGGCGGCCCTGACCACGCTGCTCATGGGCTTCGTCGGCAAGGTGCCGCTCGCGCTCGCCGCCGGTCTCTCCGTGTCCGGCGTGCTGGCCTCGCAGGTGGCACCGCAGATGACGTGGCCGCAGGCCATGGGCATGTGCGTGATGTACGGCGTCGTGATCTGTCTCCTGGTCGTCACCGGCCTCCGAGAGATGATCATGAACGCGATCCCCCTCGCGCTCAAGCACGCGATCACCATGGGCATCGGCCTCTTCGTGGCCCTCATCGGCCTCGTGAAGGCCGGCTTCGTGGGCCGCGGTCCCGAGTTCGGCCCCCCGGTCCAGCTCGGCGCGGTCGGTGAGCTCGCCGGCTGGCCCGTCCTGCTCTTCTGCGTCACCCTGCTCGCCATCTTCATGCTGCAGGCCCGCAAGGTCCCCGGCGCGATCCTGATCGGCATCGTCGGCGGCACCGTCCTCGCCGCGATCCTGAACGCGATCGTCGACATCGACCCGAAGGCCTGGAAGAACGGCCCGCCGGAGCTCGCGGGCTCCGCGGTCTCCATGCCGGACTTCTCGCTCTTCGGCAAGGTCGAGTTCGGCGGCTGGGGCGACGTCGGCGTCATGACGATCGGCATGATCGTCTTCACCCTGGTGCTCGCCGGCTTCTTCGACGCGATGGCCACCATCATCGGCGTCGGCACCGAGGCCAAGCTCGCCGACGACAAGGGCCGCATGCCGGGCCTGTCCAAGGCCCTGTTCATCGACGGCGCCGGTGGCGCCATCGGTGGTGTCGCGGGCGGCTCCGGCCAGACCGTGTTCGTCGAGTCCGCCACCGGCGTCGGCGAGGGCGCCCGCACGGGCCTCGCCTCCGTCGTCACCGGCCTCTTCTTCGCGGCGTGCCTCTTCTTCACCCCGATCACGCAGGTCGTCCCCGGCGAGGTCGCCTCCGCCGCCCTGGTCGTCATCGGCGCGATGATGATGCAGAACGCCCGCCACGTGGACTGGTCCGACAGCGCGACCGCGATCCCGGTCTTCCTGACCGTCGTGATCATGCCGTTCACGTACCAGATCACCGCCGGTGTCGCCGCGGGTGTCATCTCCTACGTGGCCATCAAGGTCGCGCAGGGCAAGGCCCGCGAGATCGGTGCCTTCATGTGGGCGCTGACCGGCATCTTCCTGGTGTTCTTCGCCCTCAACCCGATCGAGGGCTGGCTCGGGGTCCACTGACCCGACCCGGAACGAACGACAACCGTTCCCTCCACGTATCAGATACTGGAAACCGAACCCCTCCGAGGAGGCCGCACATGCTGGACATCGCCGAAGAACTGAACCGGTGGGTCGAGCAGGGACGTGACTTCGCCGTCGCCACGGTCGTGGCGGTCGGCGGGAGCGCGCCCCGGCAGCCCGGAGCCGCGCTCGCCGTCGACGGCGAGGGCACGGCGATCGGCTCGGTTTCCGGTGGGTGCGTGGAGGGCGCGGTGTACGAGCTGTGCCAGCAGGCGCTCGAAGACGGCGAGACCGTCCAGGAGCGCTTCGGGTACAGCGACGACGATGCCTTCGCCGTGGGCCTGACCTGCGGCGGCATCATCGACATCCTGGTCACCCCGGTACCCGTCGGCTCCCCCCTGCGCCAGGTGCTGGCGACCGCGCTGGCCGCCGCCGCCCGCGGCGAGGCGGCCGCGGTGGCCCGGATCGCCGAAGGCCCCGCCGAGCTGATGGGCCGCGCCGTCACCGTCCGCGCCGACGGCTCCTACGAGGGCGGCTTCGGGGGACACCCCGAACTGGACCGCACCCTCGCCGAGGAGGCCCGCGCCATGCTGGACGCCGGCCGGACCGGCGTGCTGGAGATCGGCGCGGACGGACGGCTCTGCGGGGAGCCGCTCAAGGTGCTCGTCGAGTCCAGCGTCCCGCCCCCGCGGATGGTCGTCTTCGGCGCCATCGACTTCGCCTCCGCCCTGGTGCGGATCGGCAAGTTCCTCGGCTACCACGTGACCCTCTGCGACGCCCGGCCCGTGTTCGCCACGAAGAACCGTTTCCCCGAAGCGGACACGATCGTCGTCGACTGGCCGCACCGCTACCTGGAGGCCCAGGCCGAAGCGGGCTCCCTCGACGGCCGCACCGTCCTGTGCGTCCTCACCCACGACGCCAAGTTCGACGTCCCGCTCCTCGAACTGGCCCTCAAGCTCCCCGTCGCCTACGTCGGCGCCATGGGCTCCCGCCGCACCCACGAGGACCGCAACAAGCGGCTCCGCGAGGTCGGCGTGACCGAGCTCGAACTGGCCCGGCTGCGCTCCCCGATCGGCCTGGACCTCGGCGCCCGCTCCCCGGAGGAGACCGCGCTGTCCATCGCCGCCGAGATCGTCGCGAACCGCCGCGGCGGCACCGGGGCGGCCCTCACCGGCGCGCACATCCCGATCC
The DNA here is from genome assembly GCF_040611935.1 of Streptomyces sp. NPDC006512. Taxonomy (NCBI): domain Bacteria; kingdom Bacillati; phylum Actinomycetota; class Actinomycetes; order Kitasatosporales; family Streptomycetaceae; genus Streptomyces; species Streptomyces sp. NPDC006512. The sequence continues at coordinate 3,045 of NZ_JBEXPG010000068.1, forward strand.
ACCGCGACACCTCGAACTCCGTGATCGGCAGGATCGGTTCCGTCGCCTGAAGCGAGACCTGAAGCGGACCTGGAGCGGGACCTGACAGCGAGACCCGGAGCGCCGGCCGGTCCGGCGCCGGGTCCCAGGGCACGACCCCCGCGGGTCGTGCCCTTCCGCCGTTCCCACCGGCTCCCGGGACGGGCCGGATGCGCCGAAAACCGGTCACATCCACAGATCCGGCCATTAAGGGGTGACCGGTCCGCGATGACCGATTAGTCTCCGGATCATGGTGGACATCCGCGAGGTACCCGAGGCCGACATCGACCGCGCCCAGGAGCTCGCCTACCTGGTCTTCCACGACCGCCCGGAGTCCGAAGGACGCGCACGGCACCGCGCCCTCCTCGGCCGCTGCTCGCGCATCGGCGCCTACGACGGTGACGCGCTGGTCGGTTTCATGGCCGCGCACCACTTCCGGCTCTCGGTCCCCGGCGGCGACCTCGGCTGTCCCGGCCTCACCTTCGTGTCCGTCGCGCCCACCCACCGCCGCCGGGGCGTCCTGACCGCCCTCATGGACGAACAGCTGCGCCGCGCCGCAGCGGCCCGCAGCCCCCTCGCCGCGCTCTGGGCCTCCGAGGCCGCCATCTACGGCCGCTTCGGCTACGGCGCCGCCACCCAGGGCGTCACCATCGAGATCGACTCCAGCAGGCCCCTGGCCCTGCGCATCACACCCGACCCCCGCCCCCTGCGCCTCGTGGACCCGGCCGACGCCCTCGCCGTGATCGGCCCCCGCCACGAGGCCGCCCGCGCGGTCCGGGCCGGCCGGCCGAGCCGCAGCCCGGAACGCTGGGCCGAGGAGTGGCTCTGCGAACAGGACGAGGAGGACGAGGAGTTGGGCCCGCCCCGGATCATCGTCCTCGGCGATCCGGGCGAACCCGTCGCCGGCTACGTCCTGTTCCGCACCAAACCGGAGGACGACACTGCCGGCCCCGGCCGCAGCCCGGGCCTGGTGCGCGTCGACGAACTGGAGGCCGACACCCCGGCCGTGGCCGCCGCCCTGTGGGACTGCGTCAGCTCCCTCGACCTGACCGGCCGCGTCCGCGCCTGGGGCCGGCCGGCCGACGACCCGCTCCTGCACTTCGCCGCCGACCGGGACCAGGTCAAGGTCACCGCCCAGTTCCCGGCGCTCTGGCTGCGCCTGGTCGACGTACGGGCGGCGCTGACCGCGCGGGACTGGGCCGCACCCGTGGAACTCGTGCTGGACCTGGCCGACGTGCGCAGGCCCGCGAACGCGGGGCGGTTCCGGCTCAAGGCCGGCCCGGACGGGGCGACGTACGAGCCGGCCCGGGCGGACCCGGACCTGGTCCTCGACGTACGGGAGCTGGCCGCCTGCTACCTCGGCGGGACCCGGACGACCGAGCTGGTGGCCGCCGGACTGGTCGACGAGCGGACGCCCGGCGCGGCGGCCGCCCTGGACGCGGCCCTGCGCACCGAGCCGCTGCCGCACACGGCCGACGAGTTCTGAGCCCCGGGCGGCGGGGGCGGGCGAGCGGTCCGTCCCCGCCGCCCGGGACCCGTACCGCGGTCAGGCGGGCAGCGAGATCCTGGCCGCCGACATGCCGAACCCGGGGCTCAAGACGCCCGTGGACAGCCCGTCGCCCAGCCGGTGCAGGTCCTCCGCGCGGTAACGGCGGCACTTCTCGTGCCAGTTGAGGATCCCGGCCAGCCAGTCCTGGAGCTCTCCGACGTACGCGTCGAGACCGGCCCGGGCGCCGGCGTCCAGTTTCCAGTCGTCGTACAGCAGCGGCAGCTGCGTCGCCACGATGTGCTCGAACTCCTCCGTGCGCTGCGTCATCAGCGCGTGGCAGATCCGCAGCGCCTCCGGATAGCCGATGTCGAAGAAGTTCCGGGTGACGAGGATGTAGTTGTGGACCTCGCCCTCGACCTCCACCTCCTTCTGGTAGGAGAAGACGTCGTTGATCAAGCAGGCGGCGTCGGCCGCCGCGTTCTCCAGCGATCTGATGGTCCCGGAGGCGTAGATCTCGTCGGGGATGCCCCGGCCCGCCTGCCCCAGCCGGCACAGGTACATCGTGAGGTGCGAGCCGAAGGTGTGGCGGCGCATCTCCGCGTAGTCCACCGGGTCCGGGACCCGGTTGCGGATCAGGTTCTCCATCTCCCACACCCAGCTCTCCAGCATGCTCACCAGGGTCGCGCGGAACTCGGCGCGGACCGCCGGTGCCATTCCCTCACTGGTGCGCACCCACAGGTCGGCGAGGGATCGTTCCATCGCGGTGGCCGGCACGGGCTGTTCGGCGTGGTCGACCGGGATCATCGACACGAGGCGGGCGGTGGTCGCCTGCGCCGCCGGGAGGTTCTTGGACTGGGCGAACACCACCGGGTAGTAGTCGTCCCCGTACGTCCCCCAGGTGAGCCAGCACGCGTTCAGCAGCAGCGCCTCGGGGGTGGCGTCGGGGTCGATGCCGGCGGAGCAGAGCGCGAAGTCGTAACCGCGGAGCTTGTCCTCGTTCCAGATCGCGGAGCCGGGATCGCCGGGCTGGGGGTCCAGCAGGCCCATGGCGCGGGCCCAGGCCACCGAACCCTCGCGGGCGTGGTCGAGGTGGGGGCTCAGGGAGAGCCGGAACGGCATGTAGACGTCCGGGATCACGGACGGGCCGGTGGGCTCGAAGGGGACGTGGGTGAAGGAGCGCCCGCGCAGCTCCATCGAGCGGCGGGTGAACAGCGCTCCCAGGTCGAGGGCGGTGGTGCCGAGGCCCGAGGGGAGGAAGGGCAGGGTGAGCGGGGTGGTGCGCCGGGCCTCCTTGTTCATGTAGCGGCTGGAGACCATGTGCCACTCGTGGCCGCCCGACTGCCAGTCCTGGAGCCCCTTGGTGTAGGCGAGGACGGCGGCGATCTCGGCCGGGCCCATCGCATGGTCGGCGAAGAGCTGGGGGAGCTCGGCGAGGGCGGTCTGCTCGAACTGCTGGAGGCGGGAGGTGAGCAGGTCGTTGGAGGCCTCGGCGGCCTCCTGGGTGGTGCAGCCGAGGAAGGTCTCCAACACCAGGATGGCGTTGGAGAGTTCGCCCTCGTCGGCGACCTCGCGCTGGTAGGAGAAGATGTCGTTCCTGATGTGCACGGCGTCGGAGAAGGCGTCGCGCAGCACGCCCAGCGGCCGCGAGTGCGCGACGCGGGCCGGCACCTCGGCGGAGACGTACTCGACCAGGCCGGCCGACCAGGGGGCGCCGCCCACCTTGCGCCGCATCTCGATGTATTCGAGGGGGTTCGCCACCCGGCCGATGTCGATGTTGGCCAGTTCCCACATCGACTCGTCGAGGAGGTTCTTCGTCGACAAGGAGAACCGTTCCCGCCAGTCCATCGACATGGCCGGGACGGTACGGGCCCACAGGTCGGCGAGCCCCGCCTCGACGGGGTTGGTCGCCTCGGGGAAGCCGTCGGCCAGGTCCATCGGCATGAAGGCGGCGAGCCGGTCCAGGTAGGCCTTGGCGCCGACGCGGTCCTGGGAGCGCTTGTACATCTCCAGGAAGTGGTCGTCGAAGAAGAAGACCCACACGTACCAGTCGGTGACCAGCGCCAGCGCCTCGCCGTCGCAGTCGGGGTGGGTGTAGGAGCAGAGCAGGGCGTAGTCGTGCGAGTCGAGGTCCTTCTCCTCCCAGACGCCGGAGCCCTCCAGCATCCCGAAGTCGCGCGCCCAGCGCTTGGTGTGGACCCTGGCGTCCTCCAGGTGGGGGTTCAGTCGCGCCGGATAAGGCACATAGAAATCCGGCAGTTGAAACGGCTGCGTCACGACGGGGTCGGCCTTTCGTCCATGGCTGGGGGGACGGCGGACCCGGCCCCCCGCACGAGATCAGCACTGCCCTACCCCTGGTGCCCGTGGGATAAGGGGGAGTTCACCGCTTCAGGTGACGCACGGCTCTTTCCGCGGCGGCGCGGCCCGAAGGGGGATACGAGGGGCGGCCCGCGGGGCGCGCCTTCGTCCCGCCTCCGGGAGGCGGGACGCGAAGAGGCCGTCCCCCCGCCCGGTCATCGGGCGGGGGGACGGCCTCCGTCGTGGAAACCGGGCCCCGGGCGTGCGGCGCTACTCCGCCTCACCCTCCAGGTTGCCCTCCGTGTCCAGGTAGACCTGGCGCAGGGATTCGAGGATCTGCGGGTCCGGCTTCTCCCACATGCCGCGGGACTCCGCTTCGAGGAGGCGTTCCGCGATGCCGTGCAGGGCCCACGGGTTGGCCTCCTCCAGGAAGGCGCGGTTCTCCGGGTCCAGGACGTACGTCTCCGTCAGCTTGTCGTACATCCAGTCGGCGACGACCCCGGTCGTGGCGTCGTAGCCGAACAGGTAGTCGACCGTCGCCGCGAGCTCGAAGGCGCCCTTGTAGCCGTGGCGGCGCATCGCCTCGATCCACCTCGGGTTTACCACGCGGGCACGGAAGACGCGGCTGGTCTCCTCGACCAGGGTCCGGGTCTTCACGGTCTCCGGGCGGGTGGAGTCGCCGATGTACGCCTCCGGGGCCGTGCCGCGCAGCGCGCGGACGGTGGCCACCATGCCGCCGTGGTACTGGAAGTAGTCGTCCGAGTCCGCGATGTCGTGCTCGCGGGTGTCCGTGTTCTTCGCCGCGACCGTGATCCGCTTGTAGGCGGTCTCCATTTCGGTGCGGGCCGGACGGCCCTCCAGGCCGCGGCCGTACGCGTAGCCGCCCCACACCGTGTAGACCTCCGCGAGGTCGGCGTCCGTACGCCAGTCGCGGGAGTCGATCAGCTGCAGGATGCCGGCCCCGTACGTGCCCGGGCGCGAGCCGAAGATGCGGGTCGTCGCGCGCCGCTCGTCACCGTGCTCGGCCAGGTCCGCCTGGGCGTGGGCGCGCACGAAGTTCGACTCCGCGGGCTCGTCCAGGGAGGCCGCGAGACGCACCGCGTCGTCCAGGAGGCCGATCACGTGCGGGAACGCGTCACGGAAGAACCCCGAGATGCGCAGCGTCACGTCGATGCGGGGACGGCCCAGCTCGGCGAGCGGCACCGCCTCGATGCCGGTGACCCGGCGCGAGGCCTCGTCCCACACCGGGCGGACGCCCAGCAGGGACAGCGCCTCGGCGATGTCGTCGCCCGCCGTCCGCATCGCGCTCGTGCCCCACAGCGACAGGCCGACCGACGCCGGCCATTCACCGTTGTCGGTGCGGTAGCGGTTCAGCAGCGACTCGGCCAGCGCCTGGCCCGTCTCCCACGCGAGGCGCGACGGTACGGCCTTCGGGTCCACCGAGTAGAAGTTCCGGCCGGTCGGCAGCACGTTGACCAGACCGCGCAGCGGCGAGCCCGACGGGCCGGCCGGGACGAAGGCGCCGTCCAGCGCGGCCACCACGTGCGCGATCTCGTCCGTCGTGCCCGCCAGGCGCGGGACGACCTCGCGCGCCGCGAACGACAGGACGTCGGCGACGGCCTGCGCGTGGCCCGCCGCGACCGCGGCCACCGCGTCGAGGGACCAGTGCGCGTCCTCCATCGCCTGGACCAGCGCGCGGGCCTGCTCCTCGACGGCGTCCGCCGAGGTGCGCGTCGCCGCCGACTCGTCCAGGCCCAGCGCCTCGCGCAGGCCGGGCAGGGCCGTCGTACCGCCCCAGATCTGCCGGGCGCGCAGGATCGCGAGGACCAGGTTGACGCGGGCCTCACCGGTGGGCGCGCCGCCGAGGACGTGCAGGCCGTCGCGGATCTGGGCGTCCTTGACCTCGCACAGCCAGCCGTCGACGTGGAGCAGGAAGTCGTCGAAGCCGTCGTCGTCCGGGCGCTCTTCGAGGCCGAGGTCGTGGTCGAGCTTCGCGGCCTGGATCAGGGTCCAGATCTGGGCGCGGATCGCCGGGAGCTTGGAGGGGTCCATCGCCGAGATCTGCGCGTACTCGTCGAGGTGCTGCTCCAGGCGCGCGATGTCGCCGTACGACTCCGCGCGGGCCATCGGCGGCACCAGGTGGTCGACCAGCGTGGCGTGCACGCGCCGCTTGGCCTGCGTGCCCTCGCCCGGGTCGTTGACCAGGAACGGGTAGATGAGCGGGAGGTCACCGAGCGCGGCGTCGGGGGCGCAGGACGCGGACAGGCCGGCGTTCTTGCCCGGCAGCCATTCGAGGTTGCCGTGCTTGCCCAGGTGGATCATCGCGTCGGCGCCGAAGCCGCCGTCCTGCGCACGCGCCTGGATCCAGCGGTACGCCGCCAGGTAGTGGTGCGAGGGCGGCAGGTCCGGGTCGTGGTAGATCGCGATCGGGTTCTCGCCGAAGCCGCGCGGCGGCTGGATGAGGACGAGGAGGTTCCCGCGGCGCAGGGCGGCGAGGACGATGTCGCCCTCCGGGTTCGCGGAACGGTCCACGAACATGTTGCCGGGGGCCTCGCCCCAGTGCTGCTCCACGCTCTCGCGCAGCTCGGCGGGGAGCTCGGCGAACCAGCGCCGGTAGTCGGCGGCCGGGATGCGGACCGGGTTGCGGGCCAGCTGCTCCTCCGTCAGCCAGTCCTGGTCGTGGCCGCCGGCCTCGATCAGCGCGCGGATCAACTCGTCGCCGTCACCCGAGACCAGCCCCGGGATCTCGTCGGCGGGGCCGAAGTCGTAGCCGCCCGCGATCAGGGTGCGCAGCAGCTCGACGGCGCTGGCCGGGGTGTCCAGGCCGACCGCGTTGCCGATGCGGGAGTGCTTCGTCGGGTACGCGGACAGCACGAGCGCGATCTTCTTGTCGCGGCGGTCGATGTGCCGCAGCCGGGCGTGACGCACGGCGATCCCGGCCACGCGGGCGGCCCGCTCGGGGTCCGCGACGTAGGCGGGCAGGCCGTCCTCGTCGATCTCCTTGAAGGAGAACGGGACGGTGATCAGACGGCCGTCGAACTCGGGGACGGCGACCTGCGTCGCGGCGTCGAGGGGGGACAGGCCCTCGTCGTTCTCCTCCCACGTGCCGCGGGAGCCGGTCAGGCACAGGGCCTGGAGGATCGGCACGCCGAGCGAGGCGAGCGCGCCCGCGTCCCAGGACTCGTCGTCGCCGCCCGCGGAGGCGGTGGCCGGGCGGGTGCCGCCCGCCGCGAGGACGGTCGTGACCACCGCGTCGGCGGCGGACAGCGCGGCGATCAGCTCCGGCTCGGGGGTGCGCAGGGAGGAGACGTACAGGGGCAGCACCTGCGCGTCGTGGGCCTCGACGGCCTCGCACAGGGCGTGCACGAACGCGGTGTTGCCGCTCATCTGGTGGGCGCGGTAGTACAGCACCGCGACGAGCGGGCCGGCGGTCCGCCCCGGCGTGCGCTCCAGGGGGCCCCAGGTCGGGGAGGCGGCGGGCGGCTCGAAGCCGTGGCCGGTCAGCAGGACCGTGTCGGAGAGGAACCGGGCCAGCTGGTCGAGGTTGGCGGGGCCGCCGTGCGCGAGGTAGCCGTGGGCTTCGGCGGCGATGCCGATGGGGACGGTCGAGGCCTCCATCAGCTGCGCGTCGGGGGCCTGTTCGCCGGTCAGGACGACCACCGGGCGGGTCTGGCCGGGGGCCAGCAGCAGGTCGAGGCCCTCCTGCCAGGCGCGGAGGCCGCCGAGGAGGCGCACGACGACCAGGTCGACGCCGTCGAGGAGGCCGGGGAGGTCGTCGAGGGGAAGGCGGGAGGGGTTCGCGAACCGGTACGGGACGGGGCCGTCCGCCGTGTTCGACGCGCGGGCGCTGAGCAGATCGGTGTCGGACGTCGACAGCAGCAGGATCATGCGGCGGCAGGCCTTCCTCGGGGTTTCCGCGCCCCGGGCAGTGAGGACAGCGGGAGTTCCTGACTCACCCCACGGGTTGCTCCGCGGGGTTCACAGTGGCGGGACCGCGCCGGAATCGCACCGGGCTTCCTCCCATGTCGCCGTCCTCGGCGACGACGGGCCGAACGGTCCGTCGGAAGGTCATCCTAGGCGGCGGGGTCCCCGGGCGGGAGCGGGGGTGACGTGTCGCTCCGCGGGGGGTGCGGGGGTGGGGGCTGCGGGGGTGTGCGGGGTGTGCGGGTGCGGCGCCGTTGCCGGGGCGCTGCCCCGGACCCCGCGCCTCAAACGCCGGCGGGGCTGGATTTGGCGGGTCGGGGTGGGCGAGGAGTGTGCAGGCGCCGCGATTTCGGGCTGCCGGGGGCCGGCTGGCGGGCGCTGGGTGCTGGCTGCCGGCTGCTGGGTGCTGCCCCGGACTCCGCGCCTCGTACGCAGGCGCGGCTGGGACGTGGCCGACCGGGCCGGACGTGGGGGTGGTGGGAGTGGGCTGCCGGGTGTCCGGGGGCTGTTCCGGGCACGCTTCGCGGGGGACGGGCGGGTCGGGGGTGGGCGGGATGTGGCTGGTCCGGGGCGTGGGGGTGGTGACGGACACAGGTCGGGGCGGGGAGATCGTGGGTATGCTCGCGGCCATGCCCCAGCCCCCTTCCGCCGCATCGTGGGACGAGCCCGTCATACGGGACCGCGGTGACGCATGCCCCGGCGCGCTGCGCCTGCACGCGGCGGACGACGGCCGGCTGGCGCGGGTCCGGATCCCCGGCGGGCTCCTCACCGCCCGGCAGGCCTCGGTGCTGGCGCTCGCCGCCGACCGGTTCGGGGACGGCCACCTGGAACTCACCTCGCGCGGCAACGTCCAGCTCCGCGGCCTCACCGACGACTGCGGAGCCGGGCTGGCGAAGCTGCTGGAGGCGGCCGGACTGCTGCCCGCGCCGAGCCACGAGCGGGTGCGGAACATCGTCGCCACCCCGCTGTCCGGGATCTCAGGGATCCCGGCCCTCTCGGTCGACCCCGGCACGTACGCGACCTGCGGAGACCCCGGCGCGCCCTCGGGCCCCGGCGTCTCCGCCCCCTTGACGACTCACGATGCTCCGGGCGTTTCCGGTGTCCCTGGGACCGCTGGTGGTCTGGGCGTTTCCGGTGTCCCCGGGACCTCTGATGCTCCCAGCGTCTCCGGTGCCCCCAGGACCCCCGGGCGTTCTGAGACCTCCGGGACCTCCGGGCGCTCTGCGACCCCCGGGCTCTCCGGGACCCCCGGGAGTGCTGAGTCTTCCGGGCCTCACGGGCTCTCTGGGACCCCCGGGTCTTCCCTGACCCCTGCGCCTTCCGGTACCACTGAGCCTTCCGAGACCACCGTGCCCTCCGGGACCCCCAACACCCCCAGTGCTTCCGGCAGGTCGGGTGGGGGTGGTGGGGTGCGGGCCGATGTGGTGCCGTGGGTTCGGGAGCTGGATCGGTTGTTGTGCGGGAGCAGCCGGGTGGTGGGGCTGTCCGGGCGGTTCCTGTTCGCTCTTGACGACGGGCGGGGGGACGTCGCCGCGCTCGATCCCGACGTGACCGTCCTCGCGCTGCCCGCGGGCCGGGCTCTGGTCCGGTTCGGGGCGGCCGCCGATGCCGTCGAGGTCGCCGCGCCGGACGCGCCCCGCGCCGCGTTGCTCGCCGCCGAACACTTCCTGGACGCCGTCGACTCCGCCGGCACCCGCGCCTGGCGGGTGGCCGAGCTGCCCGCCGAACACCGGCCGGCCGCCGCCGCGTTCGCCGTCCGCCTGCGAGCCGCCGGGCTCCCGGCGGCGCACGTGCCCGCGGTGGACTGGCCGTACGCCCCGCCGCCCCGTCCCTGGGGCTCCGGCACGGGCGACCAGACACCCCTGTGCGTGCTGCCGCCGCTGGGCCGGCTGAGCTCCGAGCAGTGGCGGGTCCTCGTCGAGGTCGCCGACCGGGGCGACGGACAGCTGCGGATCACCCCCTGGCGGACCGTCGTCCTGCCCCGGGCGAGCACCCGCAGGCCCGTCAACGGCGCCGCCCGCATCGAGGCCGCCGGACTGGTCCTCGGCCCCGGCGGCCCCTGGGAGTCCGTCACCGCCTGTACGGGGCGGCCCGGTTGCGCCAAGTCGCTGGCCGACGTACGCGCCGACGCGCGCGCCGTCGCGACCGCGTCGGCCGGCGCCCTCCCCGTCCACTGGTCCGGCTGCGAACGCCGGTGCGGGCACCCCCGCGGCGCCCTCTGGGTGGACCTCGTCGCCACCGGACCCGACCGGTACGAGCTCTCCGCGCCGGGGCGGCCCCCCGCCCCCGTCCCCCTCTCCGATCTGGCGTCCGCCCTCAAGACCGCACGAACCGCACGCGGCGTCCACCGCACCGGTACCAGCACTTCCCCCTCAGAACCGCAGTGATGAAGACAGTGAAGAAATGAGCGAGTACACCGTGTTCGAGTACGAGAAGGACGGCGCGGCCATCTACCGCCAGTCCTTTGCCACGATCCGCGCCGAGGCGGACCTCTCCGGGCTGCCCGCCTCGGTCGCCCAGGTCGCGGTGCGCATGATTCACGCCTGCGGCATGACCGACCTCCCCCAGGACCTCGGCTACACCCCCGAGGTGGTCCTGCGGGCCCGCGCCGCCCTGGAGGCCGGCGCGCCGATCCTGTGCGACGTGCAGATGGTCGCCAGCGGCGTCACCCGCAAGCGGCTGCCCGCCGACAACGAGGTGATCTGCACCCTCTCCGACCCGGCCGTGCCGGAACTCGCCGCGAAGATGGGCACCACCCGCAGCGCCGCCGCGCTCGAAGTCTGGCGCGACCGGGGCCTGTTGGAGGGCTCGGTGATCGCCGTCGGCAACGCGCCGACCGCCCTGTTCCGGCTGCTGGAGATGATCGAGGAGGGGGCTCCGCGCCCCGCCGCCGTCATCGGCGTGCCCGTCGGTTTCATCGGCGCCGCCGAGTCCAAGGACGCGCTCGCCGCGCACCCCTCGGGCCTCGACCACCTGATCGTGCGGGGCCGGCGGGGCGGCAGCGCCATCGCGGCCGCCGCCGTCAACGCGATCGCGAGCGTGGCCGAATGAGCGCCGGACGTCTGTACGGCGTCGGGCTCGGCCCCGGCGACCCCTCCCTGATGACCCTGCGGGCCGTCGAGGTGATCGCCGAGGCCGACGTGATCGCCTACCACAGCGCCCGCCACGGCCGTTCCATCGCCCGCTCGATCGCCGCGAAGCACCTGCGCGACGACCACGTCGAGGAGCCGCTGGTCTACCCGGTCACCACCGAGACCACCGACCACCCCGGCGGCTACCAGGGCGCGATGGAGGAGTTCTACGAGGTCTCCGCCGCCCGCCTCGCCGCGCACCTCGACGCCGGCCGCACCGTCGCCGTGCTCGCGGAGGGCGACCCGCTCTTCTACGGCTCCTACATGCACATGCACAAGCGGCTCGCGCACCGGTACGAGGCCGAGGTGATCCCCGGCGTCACCTCGGTGAGCGCCGCCGCCGCACGGCTCGGCACCCCGCTCGTCGAGGGCGAGGAGGTGCTGACCATCCTGCCCGGCACCCTGCCCGAGGAGGAGCTGACGGCCCGTCTCGCCGCCACCGACTCGGCGGTCGTGATGAAGCTCGGCCGGACCTTCCCCGCCGTCCGGCGGGCCATGGAGAACAGCGGCCGCCTCGCCGAGGCCCGCTACGTGGAGCGCGCCACGATGGAGGGCGAGCGCACCGGGGTCCTCGCGGACACCGACCCGGACAGCGTGCCGTACTTCGCCGTCGCCGTCGTGCCCAGCCGGATCGGCAACCCCGGCAGCGTGCCGTCCGGCCCCGGCGAGGTCGCCGTCGTCGGCACCGGCCCGGCCGGCCCGCTGTGGCTCACCGCCGAGACCCGGCGGGCGCTGGCCGACGCCGAGGTGCTCGTCGGCTACACGACCTACCTGGACCGGGTCCCCGCCAAGCCGGGGCAGGTCCGGCACGGCTCCGACAACAAGGTGGAGTCCGAGCGAGCCGAGTTCGCCCTCGACCTGGCCCGGCGCGGCAAGCGGGTGGCCGTCGTCTCCGGCGGCGACCCCGGGGTCTTCGCGATGGCCACCGCGGTCCTGGAGGTCGCCGGACAGCCCGAGTACGCGGACGTTCCCGTACGGGTCCTGCCGGGGGTGACCGCCGCGAACGCGGCGGCCGCCGCGGCCGGCGCCCCCCTCGGCCACGACTACGCGACCATCTCGCTGTCCGACCGGCTCAAGCCGTGGGAGGTCATCGCGGAGCGGCTGCGCGCCGCGGCCGCCGCCGACCTGGTGCTCGCCCTGTACAACCCGGGCTCCCGCACCCGCACCTGGCAGGTGGCCCAGGCCCGGGAGCTGCTGCTGGAACTGCGCCCGCCGCAGACCCCGGTGGTCGTCGCGCGGGACGTGGGCGGCCCGGAACAGTCGGTGCGGATCGTGACGCTGGACGCGCTGGAGCCGGCCGAGGTCGACATGCGGACGATCCTGCTGATCGGCTCCTCGCAGACCCGGGTCACCGAGCGGCCCGACGGGTCGCGCGTCACGTGGACCCCGCGCCGCTACCCGTGAGCCGGACCGGCGGTTGACGGTGCGGTGCGGGCGTTCCCGTACCGCACCCGCGGGCCGGGCCCGCCGTACCGTACCGGCCGGTTCAGCCCGCGCAGCCCGACAGGTCGTCGGCGCAGCCCTCGACGCTTTTGGGGTCGAGGGTCAGCAGCTGCCAGGAGATGACCCCGGCCGGCGGCGAGTCCTCCTTCGGCGCGGGCTCGATGTGCGCCGTCAGCGCGTTGCCCGCCGGGAAGTTGAGCCGGGTGACCTCACCGGCGGTGCAGGGCACGTCGAACGAGCGGTCACCGGAGCCGCCGTCCCGGGACACGACGAGACTGACCCGGGGGACCTCCTCGCTGTCGCAGGCGATGTCGAAGCGGTACGGGCGTTCCCCGCCGGTCTCCAGGTCCTTGTTCAGCCCGGCGGCGAGGAATCCGGTGCCGCGCATCGTCACCCGGCCCTCGCCGGCATTCTTCTCCAGGGTCTCGTCGGCCCGCTGGAGGGCGTCGTCGGGCTCCCACCCTTGGGGCGTCGCTTTCTCGCCGCATCCGGTGACGAGTGTCGCGGCGGCGAGGATCAGGACGAGGGAGTGACGTATCCGCATGGCCTCAGACTAGAGGGTACGGAGCGCGGTTGGGGGCTGGTGGGTGCCGGTATCGCGGCCGGTGGGAGCGGGCTGCGCGCCGTTTCGGTCAGGACTTGGCGGTGTGCGCGGAATGTTCGCTTCCCGCACCCGGGCCGGCGGCGCCGGCCACGGCGGTACCGAGCCACCTCAAGGCGTCCTCGACCGATCCGGCCTCGACGACCCCCGCGGGGACCGCGGGGCGGCGTACGACGAGGACGGGGATCCCGGCCTCGCGGGCGGCCGTCAGTTTCGGGGCGGTCGCCGAACCCCCGCTGTCCTTGGTCACCAGTACGTCGATCCGGTGCCGGGCGAGGAGTTCCCGTTCCTCCTCCAGGCCGAACGGGCCGCGCGCCAGCAGCACTTCCAGCCGCGGCGGCACCGGCCCGGCCGGGGGATCCACCGAACGCACCAGGAACCAGGTGCCGGTGAGCTCCGCGAACACGTGCAGGCCCGTGCGCCCGGTGGTCAGGAACGCCCGTCCGCCGAGCCGGGGCAGGAGCGCGGCCGCCCCGGCGAGGGAGTCCGCGAACGTCCAGTCGTCGCCGGGCCCCGGCGTCCAGCCCGGGCGGCGCAGCGCGAGCAGCGGCACCCCCGACAGGGCCGCCGCCCCGGCCGCGTTGAAGCTCATGCGCTCCGCGAACGGGTGCGTGGCGTCGATCAGGTGGGTGACGCCGTGCGCGGCGGTCCAGGCCGCCAGTCCGGCGGCCCCGCCGAACCCGCCGATCCGGGTCCCGCCCGGCGGCAGCACGGGGGCGGCGACCCGGCCCGCCAGCGAGGTCGTCACCCGGTACGCGTCCTGCCGCGCCAGTGCCTCCGCGAGGCGGCGGGCCTCCGTCGTACCGCCCAGGATCAGGACGTGCCCGAGCGGGCCCCGCTCCCGGCCCGGTTCAGCAGGCATGCCGGTCGCGCTCGGCGGAGTAGAGGTGGCTGTCGCGGAACTGCTCGGCGCCCAGCGTGCGGCCCACCAGGATCACCGCGGTGCGCACCAGGCCCGCCTCCTTCACCTGTCCGGCGATGTCGGCGAGGGTGCCGCGCAGCACCAGTTCGTCGGGTCGGCTGGCCATGGCGACCACCGCGGCCGGGCAGTCGGCCCCGTAGTGCGGCAGCAGTTCCTCGACGACGCGGTCCGCGTACCGGGTGGCCAGGTGCAGGACCAGCAGCGCACCGCTGCGGCCGAGCGTGGCCAGGTCCTCGCCGGGCGGCATCGGCGTGGCCTGCTGGGCGATCCGGGTCAGGATCACGGTCTGGCCGACGGTGGGCACGGTCAGCTCCCGCTTCAGCGCGGCCGCCGCCGCGGCGAAGGCCGGTACGCCCGGGACGACCTCGTACGGGATGCCGGCCGCGTCCAGGCGGCGCATCTGCTCGGCCACCGCGCTGAACACCGACGGGTCACCGGAGTGCAGCCGGGCCACGTCCTGGCCGGCCGCGTGGGCCCGTACGAACTCGGCGGTGATCTCGTCCAGGTTCAGCCGCGAGGTGTCCACCAGGCGGGCGCCGGCCGGGCATTCGGCGAGCAGCTCGCGCGGGACGAGACTGCCCGCGTACAGGCAGACGGGCGCGGCGGCCAGGGTCCTGGCGCCGCGCACGGTGATCAGGTCGGCCGCTCCGGGGCCCGCCCCGATGAAGTACACGGTCATGTCCGGTCCGCCTCTGCCTCGTCTGCGTTGTCCGTCTCGTCCGCCGGGGTTCCGGCGGGCTTCGTCACCGACCACTGGGTGACGGCCATGGCCTGCCGCCAGCCCGTGAAACCGCCGACCGGCACGGCGTGCGCGACGGCCAGCTTCACCAGGTCACCGCCGTGGCGGCGGTAGCGGTCGGTGAGGACCGCCTCCGACTCCAGGGTGACCGTGTTGACGACGAGCCGTCCGCCGGGGGCCAGCGCCGTCCAGGCCGCGTCGAGCAGGCCCGGGGCGGTCAGTCCGCCGCCGATGAACACCGCGTCGGGAGCGGGCAGCCCGGCCAGGGCGGCGGGCGCCGCGCCGGTGACCACGCGCAGGCCGGGGACGCCGAGGGCGGCCGCGTTGCGGGCGATGCGGGCGGCCCGCTCCGGGACGCGCTCCACCGCCACCGCCCGGCAGGACGGGTGCGTACGCATCCACTCGATGCCGATCGAACCGGAGCCGCCGCCGATGTCCCACAGCAGCTCGCCGGGGGCCGGGGCCAGCGCGCACAGGGTCGCGGCGCGCACGTGCCGCTTGGTGAGCTGTCCGTCGTGCTCGTACGCGGCGTCCGGCAGGCCGGGGGTCGCGCCCAGCCGCGGGGCCGGGTGCGCGGGATCGCGCCGGCAGTCCACGGCGACCACGTTGAGCGCGTCGCCGGGCGGGTGCGCCCACCGCCGCGCGGTGCCCCCGTACGTGTCCTCGCGTTCGGAACCGAGCTGTTCCAGCACCCACATCCGGCTCGGGCCGAAGCCGCGCTCCCGCAGCAGCGCGGCGATCTCGGCGGGGGAGCCGGGGCCCGCGCTCAGCACCAGCACCCGCCGCCCCTCGAACAGGGCGGCCGCCAGCCGGGCCACCGGCCGGCCGACCACGGTGACGACCTCGGTGTCCTCCACCGGCCAGCCCAGGCGGGCGCACGCGTAGGAAACGGAAGAGGGGTGCGGGTGGACCAGCAGCCGCTCCGGGCCCAGCTCCTCGCTGAGCGCGCGGCCGATCCCGTAGAACATGGGGTCCCCGCTGGCCAGTACGGCGATCCGGCGGCCCGCGTGCTCGGCCGTCAGCTTCGGTACCGCGGGGCGCAGCGGGCTGGGCCAGGCGACGCGCAGGCCCGGGCACGTGCCGGCGGGCAGCAGGTCCAGCTGGCGGGGCCCGCCGATCAGTACCTCGGCGCGGGACAGCGCGGACCGCGCGGCGGCGGTGAGCCCGGCCCAGCCGTCGGCGCCGAGGCCGACGACCGTGACGGGGTGGGAGGGTGCTGCGGAGCTCACTGCGCGGTACCTCGGGGAACGGGAGAAGGAGCGTGCGGGGGATGGACCCGCAGCTTACTGGGGTGCAGCCCCGGCTCCAGTGCCAGGGTGACCGCCACCGAGGCGGCGGCCAGCGCGGTGATCGCGACAGCCGGCGAGGTGTACTGGGCGAGGGTTCCGGCGAGCGCGGCGCAGACGCCCTGCATCGTCAGCATCCCGGCCGAGTGCAGCCCGAGGGCCTGGCCCTGGGTTCCCTCGGGGAGCAGGGGGACGAGGCGCTCCTGCATGAGCAGCCCGGCCGAGTAGCCGACGGAGGCGACGGTCACCGCGGCCGCCGCGACGGCCGGGCCGGGCTCCAGCGGGAACACCAGGTAGGGCACGGCGAGCAGCAGCCGCAGCGGGGCCGCCAGCCGGATCCGCAGGCGGGCGGGCAGCCAGCGCCCGGCGACGGTGTCCCCGACGAGCATGCCGGCGGCGGCGCAGCCGAAGAGGAGCCCGGCGTGCGCGGGGTCGTAGGGGACGAACAGGGACTCGCAGCCGACGATCAGGCCGTTGGGCACCCACAGGGCCAGGTAGAGGTGCCGTCGTGCCGGGTCGGAGAGCAGCAGGACGTTGACCCGCCAGGTCCGGCCCGCGGAGGGCCGCCCGCCCGCCCGGGCGGGCCGGTGGCGCAGCCCGAACCGGACGGTGAGCGCGGCGGCCAGTCCCAGCGCGGCGGCGGCCAGCAGGGCCCCGCGCGGGGAGAGGGCGGCGAGCAGCACCCCGCCGAGGGCGAAGCCGGCGATCTGCGTGACGCCGCCGCAGACGGCGAGCAGGGACCGGCCGGCGAGGTAGTCGCCGGGCGGCAGGATCTCGGTGAGCAGCCCGTACCGGACCCCGCCGGCGAGGGAGTCGGCGAGGCCCTGCCCGAGGAGCACGGCGAACACCGCCCACCAGGGCAGTCCGGGCACGGCGAGCACGGCGGTGCCCGTCGCGGCGAGGGCCGCGAGGGCGCCGAGGGCGGCCCGCGGGGGCAGCCGGTCGGCGGCGGACAGCAGCAGGGTCGCGCCGAGCACCTGGGCGAGGCAGGGTCCGAACATGGCGAGGGCGGCGAGGAGCGGGCTGCGGGTGCGGTCGTAGACGAGCACGCCGAGGGCGAGCCCGCCGACGGTGGAGGCGCCGGTACGGAGCGCGGCGGCGGCGAAGAACGGCGTGAACTCGGGGACGCGCGCGAGCGAGCGGTAGGTGCGGGGCATGCGGGGAGTCTCGGTCCGGCCCCCGGAGCCGCCTAATGTTTCGCGTACCGGCGAAACCTCCGCCCTCCCGGCACCGGGCCGCGGGGGCAGGGGTACGCGGCGGGCGCGTGCGCGGGCGCGCGGCCGGCAGGGGGAGGCGGGGCGCATGGGCTGGTGGCGGATCGACACGGACGCGCTGGCGGGGAGCCGGTTCGTGGTGTCGGCGCTCGCGGAGACCACGGCGGCGCTGATGGCGCTGCACTGGCGGACCGCGACGCATCCGGCCGAGCGGGCGTGGCTGGCGGACCGGCTCCCGCACTACCGCGCCCACCTGGCCGCCGAACCCCTGACCGGGGAACTGGTACGGGCCGCCTTCGGCCGGCTGTGGGTCGCGGGCTACCTCACCCCGCCGCCCGACGGGCGCACCTTCGAGGAGGAGCTCGCCGTGGTCCGCGCCACCCCGGACGCGGTGGTGCGTACCGACCTCCGTGCCGCCTCCGGGCTCCCCGAGGGCCTCGCCCGCGCCCGGGGGCTGGGTCCGAGGACGGCCGACCTGCTGGAGTGGGTGTGGGCGGAGGCCGTGCGCCCGGACTGGGAGCGCCGCCGCCGGGTCGCCGAGGCCGACGTCCTCGTGCGGACCCGGCACCTCGGCCAGGGCGGCTTCGCCGACGCCCTGTCCGGGATGCGGCCGGGGATGGCCTGGCTGGGCGGGGGCAGGCTGCGGATCAACCTCCAGCAGCGGCGGCCGCGGGAACTGTCGGGGGAGGCCGGGCTGGTCTTCGTCCCCGTCACCCCGGGACACGGGTGGGTCGCCTGGACCGGGACCCGCCGGCACGCGCTGGTCTACCCCTGTTCGGGGCAGCTCACCCAAGGGGCCGCGGCGGCCGCCCCGCAGGCACTGGTCCGGCTGCTGGGGCCGGTCCGGGCGAGGGTGCTGGTGCTGCTGGAGAGTCCGAAGTCCACGACGCAGCTGGTGGCGTTGACCGGGTACAGCCTCGGCGCGGTCGCGGGCCAGCTGAAGGTGCTCCTCGCCGCCGGCCTGGTCCTGCGCCGCCGTACGGGCCGCACGGTGCTCTACAGCCGCGTCGCGGCCGGCGACGTCCTCGTCGCGGCGGCCACCCCCGGCTGACTCCGCCGGGAGCGGAGGGCGCCGGTTCCACCGCACGCGCGTCGGGGCCCCGCGGACCCGTCCGAGCGCCCCTGGGCGCCCCCCGGACGCCTCCGGGCGCCCCGGGGCGGGGCCTGACCGCGCCGCCGGGACCGCCCGACAATCGGGAGCATGGACGACACTCCGGACAACCACCCAGAAGCCCGGGACGACCACGCGGTGGTCCTGGGGGCCGGTCTCGCCGGGCTGCTGGCGGCGCGGGTGCTCGCGGAGCGGTTCCCCCGGGTCACCGTGGTCGAACGGGACGAACTCCCCAAGGAGGGGCCGCGGTTCCGCCCCGGGCTGCCGCAGTCCCGGCACGCGCACGTGCTCTGGTCGCGGGGCGTCGACGTGATGGAGCGGCTGCTGCCCGGCCTCACCGCCGAACTGACGGCGGGCGGCGCCGCCCTGCTGGAATCGCCCCGGGACTTCCTGTGGCTGAGCCCGGCCGACTGGTTCCGTCCCGTACCCGGCGCCCCCGTCCTGCTGGGCAGCCGCGAGCTCATCGACTGGTGCGTGCGGCGGGCCGTACTGCGCGACGTGCGGATCAGGGTCCTGGACGGCCGTGCGGCCAGCGGTCTGCTCGCCGGGGAGGACGGCCGCTCGGTGGCCGGGGTGACCCTGCGCGGCGGCGAACCGCTGGCCGCCCGGCTCGTCGTCGACGCCACCGGCCGCACCTCCAAGGCCCCCGCCTGGCTGGCCGCCCTCGGCTACCCCTGCCCGGCCGTCACCCGCTACGACTCGCACCTCGGCTACTCCAGCCGCCTCTACGCCGCCCCGCCTGACCCGGCCCGCCGCTGGCACGGGATGTACGTCCAGGGCCGCCCGGACCTTCCGCGCGGCGGGGTGCTCGTGCCACTGGAAGGGGGCCGCTGGCTGGTGACCCTCATCGGGAACGGCGCGCACGCCCCCTCCACCAAGGACGAGGAGTTCCTCGGCTTCGCGCGGAGCCTGCGCAGCCCCGCCCTCCACGACGCCATCAGCGGGGCGACGCCCCTGTCGGACCCCGCCGGATTCCGGGGCACCGCCAACGAACGGCGCCACTACGAGCGCATGGACCGCTGGCCCGAGGGCTTCCTGGTGCTCGGTGACGCGGCCTGCCGCTTCAACCCGGTCTACGGGCACGGGATGACCGTCGCCGCCCTCGCGGCGCAGGCCCTGGACGGAGCGCTCGCCGGACTGGACTCCGAGCGGATCCCGGGCGCCGCCCGCCGCGTCCAGCGTGTCACCGCGGCCGAGGCGTCCATCGCCTGGCAGATCGCCACCAGCGAGGACATGCGCTACCCGCAGACCGAGGGCCCGCCGCCCGACCGCGCCACCAGGATCCTCCAGCGCTACATGTCCCGCGTGATGGTCGGCGCCAACACCGATCCGGCGCTGTCCGCCCGCTTCTTCGGGGTGCTTTCGCTGTCCGCCCCGCCCAACACCCTGCTCAGTCCCGGGACGATGGTCCGGGTCCTGTCGAAGTGGCGGCTGCCGACCTCCCCGACGGCCCCCGCCTACCCGCCCCACCAGCCGCCGCCGGACCCCGCGTAGACCGGGTCATCCGGCCGGGGCCGCGGCAGCGCGCTCGTACAGGGCGCGGGCGTCCTCGCCGAGGTAACTGCTGTACGAGGTCACCTCGTCCCCGCCGCCGTCGCGGCCGCCGATCACCCCGATCAGGGTCCGGTCCCCGGTCAGGACGGGGCCGCCGCTGGTCCCGTTGGGCACGTCCGCGCAGTCCAGCCGCAGCTGCGCCGGCCCGGCGGACACGGCCGTGTTGGCGCACCCGAGCGGTTCCTCCGCGTCGTTCGGGTAGCCCACCAGGCGGGCCGGGGCGGGCAGCCGGGGCCCGAAGCCGGCCGTCAGCGCCCCGGTGACCTCCTCCAGCCGCGCCCCGGGCTCCCCCGCGCGGCGCACCCGCAGGAAGGCCACGTCGTGGTCCGGGTCGGCGGACCGTACCCAGCGCGGGTCCACCTCGACGCGGGTCGGCACCCAGACGCCGTAGGGGGCCGCGCCGTCCCGGTAGCCGGGCACGAACACGAGGTTGGTGCGGAAACCGCCCTGGTGCACGCAATGGGCGGCGGTGACGATCAGGTCCCCGCCGGGGGAGTGGACCACGGACGCGGAGCAGTGGTGGTCGCCGTCCCAGTCGAGGCCGGGCGAGAAGAGCGCCCCGATCGCCGGCTCGGCGGCCACCGGCCGGGCCTCCAGCGGCTCCGAGGGCCGCCACGCGGCGGCCGGGTCCTGCCCGGTCGCCGCGAGCGCCCGCGCCGGCGGAGCCTCCGCGCGCAGGGCCTCCCGTACGTCCGCGCCCGCCCGGTCCGCGAGCCCGGGATCCTGCATGTAGCTGCCGCGCTCCGGGTCGCCGTCGGCGACGGGCCCGAGCAGCGCGCGCAACTCGCCCCGGTAGGCGAGCCCGCAGGCCACCAGGACGCAGCAGACGCCGGCCAGCAGGAGGACCCGTACGGTCCGTCGCTCCACCTTGCCCGGCATCAGGCACTCCCGCCCTCGATGATCGTCCGCCGCACCGTCCGACGGGCGCAAAGGCGACACGGGTTCCCGAATCGGAACGTGTCCGTGCTCACAGCCGCCCCCGCCCAACCGGCCGGATCCGGCGGGGACGGTCTAGAACGAGGTCCAGGTGAAGGCGACCTTGTCGCCCGTTCTGATCTTGAACTGGCAGCCGCCGACCGGGGTGGGGGTGCCGTTGACGGAGATGCTCCAGTAGGCGGAGCCGCCGCCGGAGACGTTCTTCACCGTGTCCACGGAAAAGTCGTCGAAGGACGGGTACCAGGCGCCGTCCCAGGTGAACCCGTGCACGCGCGCCGCGTCGTCGAGGGCGGCGGTCGGGGTGGGCACCGCGGTCGCCTGCTGGCCGCCGTTGGTGCCGTCGCACTTGTGGGTGCCGCCGGTGGCGGTGGTCACCTCGTGGCCCTTCGTGATGACCAGGCCCTTGAACAGCCGGCCTTCCGGACCCTGGACGGTGAGCTGGACCAGGACCGGCGTGTTGGTGCGCGGGGCCGTGGTGTGCGCGACCGCCGGGGAGGCGGCGCCGAGGGCCAGGCCGAGGGCCGCGGCCGTGACGGCGGTGCGGCGGACGAGCATGCTGCTGCGCATGGGGAAGTGCCTTTCTTCGCGCTGTAGTCCATGACAGGGGAAGGGATGCGGCGTCGCGCGGCAGGTGCTCCGACTCGCGGCCCGCCACCCCGCGAGGGGATGACGGGCCGCACACGGTTGCAGGTCAGCGCCGGATTCCCACCGGCTTCCCCTGGACGCGCACGCATTCAGTTGTCTGTGCACGGTCACTATAGGGGCGGCGTGTGGTCAACGGGACGGGCTCACCTGCAAGGTGACCCGCGCCCCTCCCGAGGTCTCCTTCAGTACCTCGATCCGCGTACCGGTGTCCGGGACCTTCACCCCGACCTGGGGCAGGTCCGCGTTCCAGTACGCTCCGTGCCGGTCGTCGAAGACCGGCACGCCCGGACAGGAGGGCACCACCAGCGGAACCCCCGCCTTGTGGAGGACGATCCGCGCGCTCGCCCGCGTCGAGAACGGCGCGTCGAACGTCTGGGCGCGGGCGTTCAGCAGGGTGCCGTCCTTGAACCGCAGCGGATCCGGCCGCGCGTCCACCGGCAGCAACAGGCCGCCACCCGGGTGGGCCTTGGTGGTGTTGTCGCTGTAGGCGGTGTCCCACAGCCAGATCAGCACGCCCTCCTGGTACGGGTAGAACTCCACCTTGTCGCCGGAGTGGCCGAAGTTGTACGGCCCCGATGCGAGCAGGCTGCCGTAGCCCGTGTACCGGCGGTTCTCGGCGAAGTAGGCGCGCGGGTGCTCCGCGATGCCCGTACGGCCCTCCGTACGCGACCACTTGAGCGCCGTCCAGCCGTTCGCTCCCTGTTCGGCGCCGTCGCGCAGGAGTTCCCGCCCGCCGTCCGCCGTGATCCGGATGTCGTCGAAGGTGACTCCGCGGCCGTGCGTGTTGGAGTCCGAGGTGACGCGCAGCCGCAGCTGTACCGTGCGGCCCGCGAAGGCGTCGAGGGGGACGGAGAGTTCGGTCCACCCGGGCGAGGTCCCGGAGATCCCCTTGTCCGGGACGGGCGCGCCGTCCACCGTGCCGCCCAACGCCGTCCAGTGGGAGCCGCCGTCCGTGGAGGCCTCCACCGTCAGGAAGTCGAAGTCCTGCTCGATGTCGTACCAGAGCCGCGAGGACAGCCGGGTGGACCCGGCGGGCACCTCGACCGTGCGGGTCAGGGTGTTGTCCATGAAGTCGCCCGTACCGCTCCACCACTGGCTCGCACCCTCGTACGGGTCCGTCAGCCCGGTCCGGGTCACCGACGGCGGCAGGTGCACCAACAGCGCCTGCGGATCCGTGGTGTTGTAGCCCGAGACGCCCAGCACGGCCCGCGTCCGGCGGCCCGCGTCGGCCTCCGTGTACTCCAGCCAGCCCAGCTGGAGCTTGCTCCACGGGTCGAGGTCCCCGGGGAACTCCCCGGTGGAGCCAGCGCCCTTGCCGAGGTAGGAGGCCGAGGACATCAGCGACCAGAAGTTGACGCTGTTGTCCCCGTCCGAGCTGTACAGGTCCGGCAGCCCCAGATCGTGCCCGAACTCGTGCGCGAACAGTCCGGCCCCGCTGTTCTCGCCGCCCGTCAGGTAGTCACCGGCCCAGATCCCGGTGTCCCCGACCGGGGTGCCGCCCGCCTTGTTGCCCTCCGGGCCGGCGCTGCCCGCCTGGTTCCAGTACGTGAACCAGCGGTGCGCCCAGACGGCGTCCTTGCCCTGCGCACCGCCGCCCCAGGTCTGGTCCTTGCCCGCGTGGACGACGACCAGGTGGTCGAGGTAGCCGTCGGGTTCGTCGAACTCGCCGTCGTGGTCGGCGTCGTAGCGGTCCCACACGTCGTACTCGGCGAGCTGCGCCTTGATCTGCGCGGGCGTACGGCCCTTCGCGCGCTCGGCGGCGTACCAGGCGTCGGTGGCGTCGCGGATCATGTCCCAGTTGGTGCGGCACTGGCCGGGTTCGGAGCAGTTGTCCGTACCGTAACGGGCTTCGTTCCAGGGCAGTTTGACCCAGTCCGAGACGGTGCCGTCCAGGTCGTAGCGGCCGGAGGACTGGAGCCGGTAGTAGGCCCGCATGCCGGCCGACTGCGGATCGGTGGAGAAGAACTGCCGCTGGTAGAAGGACCGGTCGAAGTTCTTGCGCCACAGGGTGTGGTTGTCGTCCGCGGGCGGCTTGGGGATGGTGTTGTGGCGCGGGCCGGGGGTGCCGCCGAAGCGCGGCTTGCCCTCGAACTCGGTGGTCGTGTCCACCTGGTCGCCGAACTCGGCGAGGATGACGAAGACCTTGTCCTTGCGTTCCCGGGCCAGTTCGACGTACCGGTTCCCGACCTTGGCCGTACGGGGGAGGGTGCCGTCCGCCTCGGCCCGCAGTCCGGCGGCCGGGGCGGAGCCGCCGGAGGGGCCGGCCGCGATGCCTTCGAGGGCCTGGCGGCGCAGTGCCTGGCGTTGCAGTTCGAGAGGGGCGGGCGGCGGGGCGGCGGCGTGCTCGGCCCGGGGCCCGTCGGCCGCGGCCGGGGCGCGTGGCGGCGGGGCGGCCAGGGCGGGGGTGGACAGGAGGGCGAGGCCGGCGAGGGATATCGCCGCTCCCGCCGCGACAAGTCTGCGCAACGGAGTTGACCTTTCGGGGAGTTCGGGGAAATCGGGGAGTCCGGCAGTGCGAGGCCGAAGCCCGGAGCGCAGGTAATATTTCACATGTGACAGGTCACGGATAGGGGTGGGGCCGGCCGGTCCGAGCCGAGCGGCGTGCGATCAGCGGCGCAGGGCCACCGCCGCGTAGTGCCCCTCCGGTACCCGTACGTCCGTCAGGGACCAGCCGGGCGGCCCGGCCGGGACCGGACCCGAACCCACGTAGTCCGCCGCCGGGTCCTCCGACAGGCCCACCCCCAGCCCCTTGAGGTAGGCCTCCTTGCGCGTCCACACCCGGGTGAAGGCCAGGGACCGCTCCGCGGCCGGGAGCGCGGCGAGCTCCGCCGCCTCCCTCGGGTGCAGCACGTCGGCCGTCTCCGCGATCACGCCCGGGGCCACGAGTTCCTCCACGTCCACCCCGACGGGGGCGTCCGCGAAGGCCAGCAGGCTGAGTCCGGTGCAGTGCGACAGCGAGAAGTGCAGTGCGCCGCCCGGCAGTACGGGCCGCCCGTGCGGCTCGTCGCAGTGCGCGCACGGCGCCCGCTCTATGGTCACCTCGCGCGGTCCCAGGCCCAGGTAGGCGCCGAGCAGCCGGCGCAGGGCGACGTGCGCGCAGACGTAGCCGTCCCGGTCGGCGGCCCGCACGAACTCGGCGGCCCGCGCGAGTTCCTGGGCGTCCAGCGTCCCGGGAGCGTGCCGGGCCGCGTGCCCGCGGTAGGCGCTGGTGTCCACGAGCCACAGCTGCGGACTCGCGGGCACCACCACGGCCCGGGCGGGGCCGGGACCGGTCAGCCGCCGCGGAACGAGCGTCCCGCCGAGGGCGGTCGCAGCCATGGCGTCCCCCTCACACCGAGGCCGTGACGGCCGGTTCCACCGCGGCCGGCTCCTCGCCGTGCACGGGGTGGCGCAGGGCCAGCACCGCCGCGACCGGGGAGACGAACGCGATGGCCCCGCACACCAGCCAGGTCGTCTGGATGCCGAGGACCAGCGAAAGGGAGCTGAAGACGGCGATGGAGATCGGGGCGGTTCCGATCCCGGCGAGCGAGAGGGTGGACATCGCGGCGCCCATCCGGTCCTCCGGGGCGGACTGCTGGTAGAGGGTCACGATCGCCGGGCCGTTGAGACCCGACAGCAGGCCGACGCCGGCCGCGACGACCGTGAGCGACAGCACCGACGGCATCAGCGCCATCACCACGATCCCGGCGGCGAGCCCGGCCCCGGTCACGACGAGCCGTACGAACATCGGGATGCGGTGCGCGAGCGCCGCGCCGAGCGCGCTGGAGCCCAGGGCGCCCACGCTGAACGCCGCGAGGACGACACCGACCGCGCCCACGCCCCAGCCGCGCTCGGAGACCAGCAGCGGCAGGGCCACCTCGGCCGGCCAGCTGAACGCCAGGTCGAGGCAGAGGGCGGCGACGAACATCCAGCGCAGCCGCGGGTGCCGGGCCAGCAACCGGAACCCGTCCCCGGACCGCTTGACCAGCGAGACCCCGGGCTCCGGCTCGGGGCGGACGAACCCGTGGGTGACGTGCAGCAGGCACCCCAGCCAGACCGCGCCGGTGACCGCGCCGGCCAGCAGGGCCACCCACAGCTCCCCGACGGTGATCAGGAAGGCGCCGGCGGGGGCACCCAGGATGGGGGCCACGCGGAGCACCATGGCGTACAGGGAGTTGGCGCGGGCCAACTGGTCGCCCCGGGCGAACATGGGCAGCAGGACGCCCGACGCCGGTCCGGCCAGCCCCAGCAGGACCCCCTCGACCAGGGCGATCACCACCAGGGGCCACAGCTGCTGGGTGCCGGCCGTGACCACGGCCCCGACGGCCAGCAGCACCACCCGGGCCGCGGTGGTGCGCAACAGGACGAAGCGCGGGCCGAGGGTGTCGGCGACGGCCCCGCCGAAGATCAGCATGAGGGCGCGGGGCACGGTCGCGGCGAGCATCAGCAGGGTGACGGCGCGGGTCCCGCCGATTTCGACGGCCGTCCAGTTCATGGCGATCAGCAGGGCGAAGCTGCCGAGCTGGACGGCGGCCTGGCCGCCGACGAGGGAGCCGACCCGGCCCCACTGGACCCGCTCGGGGGCGGGGGGCCGGACGGGCTGCGGTACGGGGGTGTCCATGGAGCACCTTTTCTGAGAGGCGGGGTCAGGGCGGGGTGGGGCGGGGCGGGAGCGGTCAGGGCCGGGGCCTGGCCGCCAGGGCGCGGGTCACGGCGCGGCGGGCGGCGCGGGTCAGGTCGGCGGCCCGGGGCGCCCGGCCGGGCGTACGCAGCTCCAGGTGCCCGCCGAGGTGGCCGAGCCCGGCTTCGGCGAGGGCCCGGCGGGCGGCGGGGCCCGCCACCCGCCCGGCCGGCCCGGACCGCACGGTGACGCCGGGGAGTTCCCCGAACCGGAACCGGGCCCGTACGGGGCCGCCGCGCCGGCCGGGTGCGACGGCGGAGGCCCGGGCGCGGGCCGGCCGCGCGCTCACGCCGGTTCTCCGACCGGGAGCGGGGCCGCCGGGGCGGGTTCGCCGGGCGACCACAGGTCCTGCGGGGTCAGGTCGGCGGGCCGGTACTGGCCGACGGCGCTGATCAGCAGCCGGGCCTCCAGCGCGAGGGCCTCGACCAGCCGGACCAGCCCCGCCCGCGGATCCTCGTCCACGGCGAGCAGGGCGGCCCGGCCCAGACCCACCGCGGTCGCCCCCAGGGCCAGGGCCCGCACCGCGCGGCCGCCCTCCCACATGCGGCCCGAGGCCAGCAGGGCCGCGCCCGGCGGGCGTTCGATGCGCCGCAGGCACTCCCCGAGCGGCAGACCGGCCCCGTCCAGGAACACCCGCGGCGCCCAGCCGGTGCCGCCCTCGGCGCCGTCGACGGTGACCGCGTCGGCGCCCGCCGCCCAGGCCGTCGCGGCGGCGCGGGCGACGTCCCGCCCCGGGTGGAACTTCACCCAGGTCCGGGCCAGCGGGAAGTTGTTCCGCATGAACCGCAGCTGCTGGCGCAGGATCTCCTCGGTGAAGGTCCCCGGGGTCGCGCACCGCAGCTGCCGCCCGGCGGGCTCGCCCAGCAGGTCCCGTACGGCGAACCGGCCGGCCAGCCGCTCGGCTTCGGCCGCGCCGACCACCGTCATGCCGCCGAGCCCGGGCTTCGCGCCCTGGCCGGTCTTCAGCTCGAAGCCGAGCCGCCCGGAGTCCCGCAGGGCGCGGGAGCCCGGGTCGCTGTAGAGCAGGTTCCACACCTCGGAGTCGGCGTCCTCGGTGGACTGCTGCACCACCACCCCGCCGACCCCGTCCGCGAGGTCCTCCGCGTACGCCGCCACCCGCTCCAGCAGCGCCGACCGGCTGCCGTAGCCGTGCACCGGCACCATGTTCTCGCCGATCACCAGCGGAATGCCGAGCCGCGCGGCCTGCCGGGCGGCTGCCGTGCCGAGGTCCCCGCTGCCGGCCCGGGTGGAGCCGAACGCCGAGAGGTAGAGGGGGAGTTCGGAGGCGAAGCCGCCGACCGGGGTGCGCAGGTCCACGTCCTCGTACGAGGGCTCCCGGCCCAGGTCGATCAGCTTCTCCAGCCGCCTCGGCATGAACACCGGCGGGGCCAGGCGCAGCGCGTCCAGCCAGTCCCCGGCGCCCGGTCCGCCCGGTCCGCCGGGTCCGCCCGGTTCGGGGGCGGCGCCGAACAGCCGCGTCCCGTACCCGTCGGCGGCGGGGAACACCTCGGCCGTCCCCGAGCGCGCCCGGGCCCGTACGGCCTCCTCCGGGAACCCGGCCGCATCCAGTGCGCCGCTCACGGGGCGATCACCCCCGGCAGCTTCGGGTAGGCGCTGACCTGCCACAGGGCGTCCAGCCCGGTCAGGAAGCGAACGAGGCGCTGGAGGCCCATCCCGAAGCCGGCGCTGGCCTCGATGCCCTCGCGGGCCAGCTCCAGGTACCAGGCGTACTTGGCCGGGTTCTCCCCGCTCTCCCGCATCCGGGTCACGATCGCCGCGTAGTCGCTCTCCCGCTCGCTGCCGCTGACCAGTTCGCCGTACCCGCCGTGCGCGATCAGGTCGAAGTTCCGCAGGACCCCGGGCCGTTCGGGGTCCTCCCGGTCGTAGAACCCGCGCGATCCCTTCGGGTAGTCGTTGACGAAGAACGGCCGGTCGGCCTCCAGGGACAGCACCCGTTCGCCCGCCCAGTCGATCTCCGCGTCCGGGCTCTGGCCGTGGCCCCGGCCCAGCAGCCGCGCCACCGCCTCCGCGTGGGTCAGGGAGTCGAACTTGCCCTGTCGGAGCTCGGCGAACTCCAGCTCGTCGCGCCCGAGTTCGCGCAGCACCTGGGGAACCGCCGACCAGACGTGTTCCACCACGTGCGTCAGCAGCCCGGCCGCGACCTCCTGCGCGTCACGGCGGGTCCCGCCCGCCAGCTCCACGTCGATCTGGTGGAACTCCACCAGGTGCCGGCCCGTGGCCGCCGTCTCCGGCGGCTCCACCCGGACGTTCGGAGCGATGTAGAACAGCCGGGGGAAGCCCTTCAGCGAGGCCTGCTTGTAGAGGATCGCGCTGGTCATCAGCTTGTACGGCTGCCCGTAGTAGTCCACGTCGAGCGCCTTCGCGCCGCGCCCGCCCGGATCGGTGACGGGGCCGATCAGCGGCGGCAGCAACTCCACGAAGTCCTCGCCGCGCAGGAACTCCCGCGCCGCGTACAGCACTTCCTGCTGCACCAGCATCGCGGAACGCAGCTGCGGGGAACGCAGGTGCTCACCGAGCGGGGGAGGGGTCCGAAGCTCCATGTCGACTCCTGTCGGTCTGTGGGTGGTCGGCCGGCCGGTCAGCCGGTCGTTCGGTCGTGTGCCGTGCGGGCCGCGGGCCCGAGGCGCGGCCCGGTGGGGACCGTTCACCGCGCGCCGTCGCCTCCGCCCGGCGCGCCGTACGCGTCGTAGCGCCGGGACACCCCGTGCAGGGCGGCGAGCAGCCCGTCCGAGGTCAGGGCCGCCGCCCGGCCGGCACCGGACGCCCGCGCGCCCGCCGCCGGGAAGGACACGGCCGGCATGGCGCCGGTCTCGGACCAGCGCAGCCGGCCGTCCGCGTCGACGAAGCTCCGCGAGCGGCCCGCGTTGTCGGGGTGCAGGCAGTACGGAACGTCCAGGACGCCCCGCGCGAACGCGGCCCGCAGCGCCCGTCCGAGGTCCTCGTCGAGCTCCAGTACCGCCTCCACGAACGCCCGGGCCTCCCGGTACACCTCGCTGTCGGCCCCGTCCCGCTCCGCCCCGCCCGGACCGGCGGGAGAGGGGGCGTCCGGGCGTTCGCACAGGGCGGCCGCCGCCGCGGCCGTCTCCAGCGCCCGTACGTTCTCCAGCACCGTCGGGATCCGGTGCGCCTCGGCGGCCGTCTTCACGATCAGCCGCTGCGCCCCGGACCGTACGGCCAGGCGCGCCGAGGCCTCCAGCAGCCGGGTGGCGCCCCGCGCGGTGTGCGGGAACACCCCCATGTACGTGTAGAGCACCACGTGCCGGTCCACCGCGGCGGGCAGGAACTCCCCGGCCAGCCGGCGCAGCGCCCGTACGGCCTCCGCGTCCTGAGCGGGGTCGGTCTGCTGGGCGTAGCTGAGGGAGACGCTGCGGATGCCGTGGCGGACGAAGAACATGCCCTCCAGCAGGCTCAGCGCCACCAGCAGCCCGGGCGGGCAGAGCTGGCCGAGCATGCAGCCGCCGAAGCTCTCCAGGTGCGGTGTCCGGGGCGCGGGTACGAGCGAGGCCAGCAGTTCGCAGCAGCGGGCCCAGTTCTCCACGGACTCGGCGAGCGGGGTGCGTCCGTAGGGCAGGCAGTACGAGACCGGTCCGCCCTCGGTGGCGTCGAGCCCGGCGGCGGCCAGGGCCCGCAGGATCGCCTCGGGCCGGGAGGAGCCGTGCCGGACCTGTACGGGGAAGCCCGGGCCGGCGACCCCGTCCAGCAGGGAGCGGGTGAGCGCGGCGGGATGGGTGGCGATCGGGTAGCCGTTGAGGGCGGTGCCCTCGGCCACCGCGGCGCGGGCGGCGGCCGTGTCGCCGACGCGGGTGTAGCTGTCGATGGTGAGGGTGCCGACGGTGGTGGCGACGGCGGCCTTGGTGCGCTCCAGTCCGGCCCGCATCCGGCGCGGGTCGCCGAACCCCATCCGGGGCTGGACGACGAGCCGTCCGGCGGCGGCGGCGCGGGCCACGAAGCCCCCGAAGGAGGTGTCGGGTTCCGGGCCGCCCGGCTCCCGCTGCACCCCGGGGACCAGCAGGGCGGCGCCGCCGGTCATGCCACGGCCCGCGAGGCGGACCGGCCGGCGGCGAGCGCCGTGAGGTAGTCCCGCAGGGCGGCCACGTTCCCGTCGTCGAAGACGGCGTCGCATCCGGCGTCGAGGAGCCGGGCGCGCTGCTCGGGGTCGGCCACCCCGGCGACGCCCAGCTTGCCGCCGATGACGACGGGCAGGGTCAGGCCGGCCCGGCGCACGGACCGGACGGCGCCGAGCCCGTCACGGTAGCCGTGGCCGTTGACGCTGCTGATGACCACGAGGTCCGGCCGGGCCGGGCCCTCGGCCGCGCAGGCCCCGGTGAGCAGGTCGTCCGGTACGCACGGCCCCAGGTTGTGGACCCGGTGCCCGAGCTCCTCCAGGAAGAGCTGGAGGTAGACGAGGTTCCAGGTGTGGGAATCCGATGCCGTGCCGCTCAGCAGGATGTCCATATTCCGTCGTCGCATGCCGAGAAATATAGAAAGCGGCGGACCGCCCGAGGGGAAGTTGCGGCGGCAGTATCAGGGAATTAGGGCTGTCCCGGAATGTGAAAAACAGGGAAACACGGAAACGAGAAGGCCGTGCCCCGCGGTGCGGGGCACGGCCTTCTCCAGAGGCGCCGGCGGCTTTCCGGAATTCCGGTCAGGAGTACTGGGCGACCAGGCTCCGGGGCCGGATGTCGGTCCAGTGCGCCTCCACGTACGCGAGCGCGTCCGCCCGCGTCCCCTCGCCCCACACCACGTCCCAGCCGCCCGGGACCTTCGCGAACACCGGCCACAGGGCGTGCTGCCCCTCGGCGTTGACCACGACGCGGAAGGTGCCCTCGGTGTCGTCGAAAGGATTGGTCATGACAGACTCCTCAATTTCTCGGAAAGGATACGGCCGATCATCGCGAGCGGTTCCGGCTCGCCCATTCTGGTGTGCGGAACACCGATGAGGTGGTTTTCCACCCGGCCTTCCACGTACGGAATCCAGTGTCGGGCCAGGGTGTTCTCCGTTTCCCCGTCCTCCAGCGCCGCCAGGAACAGCAGATCCGTGGCGACCGGGCGCGGGGCGTACAGGTTCATGATTTCGGCGTGGTCGATCGAGGCGCCGATCACCGACCGGATCTCGGCGTCGGAGAACGCGCCGAGCACCGGGTCCTTCAGCCGGACCAGCCCGATCAGCGCGTCCACGTCGAACGGGGCGTCCTCGGGGCCGTCCAGGGCGTCGCCGACGAGCATGTCCCGTTTCTGGGCGGGCGTCATCCGGCGCCGCTCGGGCTCCGTCGGCAGCAGGTGCACGTCCATCATGGCCAGCAGTTCGGTGCGTTCGCCGAGCTCGGCGAGCCGGACCGCCAGCGCGTGGGCCACGGTGCCGCCGAAGGACCAGCCGAGGAAGCGGTACGGGCCGTGCGGCTGGACCCCGCGGATCAGCGGGAGGTAGTCCTCGACCATCTCCTCCACCGTCTCCGGGGAGTGCCCGAGCTCGCTCAGTGCCCGCGCCTGGATCGCGTACAGCGGCTGGTCCGGCCCGAGGTGGCGGGCCAGCCCGGCGTACGGCCAGCCGACGCCCGTCCCCGGATGCAGGCAGAACAACGGCCGCTGCGCACCCCGGGTGCCGAGCGGCAGCAGCACCCCCATCGGGTCGAAGCCGGTGGGTTCGTCGCCCAGCAGGCCGGCCACCGTCGGGGTCCGGAACAGGTCGCGCACCCCGGCCTCCAGGCCGAGCACGGTCCGCATCCGGCTGACCAGGCGCACCCCCAGCAGCGAATGACCGCCCAGGGCGAAGAAGTTGTCGTCGATGCCGACCCGCTCCAGGCCCAGCACCTCGGCGAACAGCGAGCACAGCACCTCCTCGCGCGGGGTGCGGGCCGCCCGCCCGCCGCCCCGTGCGGCGGGCGCGGGCGCCGGCAGGGCCGCCCGGTCGGGCTTGCCGTTGACGGTGAGCGGGATCGCGTCGAGCAGTACCGCCGCGGAGGGCACCATGTGCTCGGGGAGTTCGTCCGCCGCCCAGCGCAGCAGCCCGGACCCGGTCAGGGTGTGCCCGGCGCGCGGCACGGCGTACGCGACGAGCCGTTTGCCGCCGGGGCCGTCCTCGCGGACGGTGACGGCGACCTGCCCGACGCCCGCGTGCCGGGCGAGGGTCTCCTCGATCTCGCCGGGCTCGATCCGGAAGCCGCGCAGTTTCACCTGGCCGTCGGCCCGCCCGATGAACCGGAGTTCACCGTCGGGCGTCCAGTGCGCGAGGTCGCCCGTGCGGTACATGCGGCTGCCGTCCGCCGCGAACGGGTCCGGCAGGAACCGTTCGGCCGTCAGGCCCGGCCGGCCGAGGTAGCCGCGCGCCACCTGGGTGCCGGACAGGTACAGCTCGCCGGGCACCCCGACGGGCACCGGGCGCAGCCGCCGGTCCAGGACGTGGGCGCGGGTGTTGTCGAGGGCCGCGCCCAGGTACACGCCGCGGACCTCCCGTTCGGTGAGCGGGAAGCGCTGCTGGTGCGAGGCGAAGGTGGTCTCCGTCGGCCCGTACGAGTGGACGAGCACCGTGTCGGGGCAGTGGTCCAGCACCCGCTGGAGCGCGCTGGGGGAGGCCACGTCCCCGCCGGTCCACACCTCGTCGAGGAGCTTGAGGGTGTCCAGGCCCTCGTCGGCCATGATGTGGAACAGGCCCATGGTGAAGTACGCGGCGCTGACCTCGTGGGTGCGGATCGCGTGGTCCAGCTCCGCGACGTCGGTGCCGTCCCCGGGAGCGATCACCA
Organism: Streptomyces sp. NPDC006512; assembly: GCF_040611935.1. Lineage (NCBI taxonomy): Bacteria > Bacillati > Actinomycetota > Actinomycetes > Kitasatosporales > Streptomycetaceae > Streptomyces > Streptomyces sp. NPDC006512. The sequence continues at coordinate 35,774 of NZ_JBEXPG010000068.1, forward strand.
GCTGGCCGCCGTTCAGCAGCGGCACCCACAGTTCGTAGGTGGAGGCGTCGAAGCCGATCGCCGAATGGACCAGCATCCGACGGTGGTTGGCCAGGTCCCAGCAGCGGTCGGTGACCAGGTCCACCACGTTGCGGTGCGTGACGCCGACGCCCTTGGGGCGGCCCGTGGAGCCGGAGGTGAACATCACGTACATCAGGGAGTCCTCGCCGACGACGACGCCCGGATCGGTCACCGGATAGCCCGGCACCGGAGTGTCCACCGACAACACCCGCACACCGGCGTCGAGTTGTGCGCGGACCGCGGGCAGCTCCGCCTGGGCCTCGCCCACGAGCAGCACCCGCGCACCCACGTCCTCCATGATCATGCCGACGCGGGCCTCCGGCAGCCGCGGATCCAGCGGCACGTACGCCGCCCCGCACTTGAGCACCGCCAGCGCCGCCACCAGCAGGTACGGGGTGCGCTCCAGCAGCAGCCCCACCGCCGCCTCCCGGCCCACACCCGCCTCGATCAGCCGGTGCGCCAGCGCGTTGGCCCGCGCGTCCAGCTCGGCGTAGGACAGGGTCTCCTCGCCGTAGGAGACGGCGGTCCGCCGCGGCGTACGGCCGGCCTGGACCGCGAACCTCTCGTGCGCCAGCCCACGGACGGCCCGAGGCGCGGCCGTGTCGTTGTACCGGACGACCAGCCGGTGCTCCTCCTCGTCCGACAGGAGCCGCACGTCCCCGATCCGCTGCCCGGGATCGTCCGCCACGGCCCGCAGCGTCCGCGCCACGTGCGCGGCCAGCACGGCCGCCGTGGCCCCGTCGTACAGGTCCGTCGCGTACTCCAGTACGCCCTCCAGCCCGCCCGGAGCGCCGCCCGGCGTCCCGTCGGGATCGCGCAGCTCGTGCAGGGAGAGCGTGAGGTCGAACTTGGTGAACCCGGAGTCCGTGCCCACCGCCGACCCGGCCAGCGCCGACGGGCGCGGCGCCGCGGTCTCGGCGGGATGGACCTGCACGACCGCCTGGACCAGGGGGTGGTGGGCGGTGGACCGCACCGGGTTCAGCTGCTCCACGACCAGGTCGAACGGCAGCTCCTGGTGGGCGTAGGCGGCGTGGGCGGTGTCCCGGACCCGGCCGAGCAGCTCGGTGAACGTCGGATCGCCGGAGGTGTCGCAGCGCAGCGCGAGGGTGTTGACGAAGAAGCCGACCAGGTCGTTCAGGGCCTCGTCGTCACGGCCCGCGACGACGGTGCCCAGCGGCAGGTCGGTGCCGGCGCCGTGCCGGGTGAGGGTGGCCGCGAAGGCCGCCTGCACCACCGTGAACAGGGTGGTCCCGTGCTCCAGGGCCAGGCGCTCCAGCCGGGCGTGCGTGGCGGCGTCCACGGCCAGGGGGGTCGCGGCGCCCCGGTGGGAGGCCTCGGCGGGCCGGGTCCGGGCGCCGGTGAGTTCCAGGACGGGCGGGGCGTCGGCAAGGGCCTCCTTCCAGAACGCGACGTGCCCGGCGGCGGCCCCGCCGTCCAGTACGGCCCGCTCCCACAGGGTGTAGTCGGCGTACTGGACGGGCAGCGGCTCCCAGTCGGGCGCGGTTCCGGCCAGCCGGGCCTCGTAGGCGGCGGCCAGGTCCGCGAGCAGGGGGCCGGCGGACCAGCCGTCCGCGGCGATGTGGTGGACCAGCACGACGAGCGCCCGCTCCGCCCCGCAGGTGATCAGCGCGGCCCGGAAGGGCAGTTCGGCGGCGAGGTCGAAGACGTGCCCGGCGGCCTCGCCGACCGCTGCCGCCAGTGCGCCCTCCGGCGCGGTCACCCGCTCCAGGACCGGCCGTACCTCCTCCAGCACCCGCTGGTACGGCTGCCCCTCCACCGCCGGGTACACGGTGCGCAGCACCTCGTGCCGCTCCGCGACGTCGGCCAGCGCCGCACCCAGCGCCCCCGGGTCCAGGGGCCGGTCCGGGCGCAGCACGAACGGAATGTTGTAGGAGGGGCCGGGCCCCTCCAGCTGGTCCACGAACCACAGCCGGCGCTGCGCGTACGACAGCGGGATCCGCTCCGGGCGCAGTCCGGGCGGTACGGCGGCCAGCGCGGGCCGCCCGGGGAGCGGCGGCGGGACGTGGCCGGTCTCCGCGTCTGGGCCGGTCCGCGCGCCCCGCCCGGCTCGCGCGGCCTGCCCGCCCTGCCCGGCCTGCGCGGCTTCCACGCCCTCCGCGTCGGGCCCGGCCGGCGCCTCGCCGAAGAGCCGGAGCGCGAGACCGGCGGGCGTCGGGTCCAGGAACAGGTCCCGGATCCGCGCCTCGACCCCGAGGGTGGCCCGGATCCGGTTCACCAGGCGGATGCCCATCATCGAATGGCCGCCCTCCGAGAAGAAGTTGGCGTCCGGAGCCACCGGCCCGTCGAGACCGATCACCTCCCCGAACAGGGCGCACAGCAGCTGCTCGGCGGGGGAGTCCGAGGCCGTGACCCCGCCCGCCTCCGGGTCCGGCCGCTCGCGGAGCCCGGCGAGGCGCCGGGCCTCGTCGGCGGTGAGCAGCGGGCGGGCGCCCGGCCGGGCCCCGGGGTCGGCGGCCGCCCGCGCGAGGGCCCGTACGAACAGGTCGAGCAGCAGCTGCGCGGTCTCCGGCTCGAACAGGTCCACCGCGTACTGCCACCACACCTCCAGCCCGCCGTCCGCGAGCTCCACGCAGGAGGCGCTGAGGTCGAACTTGGCCACCTCCAGGCCCGGTTCGGCGAACTCTCCCGACAGCGGACCGCCGTCCGGGGGCCGGGAGCCGGCCGCTTCCCCGGCGGTCAGCATCACCTGGAAGAACGGGTTCACGGCCAGCGCCCGCTCCGGCCGCAGGTGCTCCACCAGCAGGTCGAACGGCAGCTCCTGGTGCGCGTACGCCGCCAGGTCCGTCTCCCGCGCCCGGTCCACGAGCTCCGCGTACGAGGCGTCGCCCGAGACGTCGGTGCGCAGGACCAGGGTGTTGACGAAGAACCCGACCAGGTCGTTCAGGGCCTCGTCGGCCCGGCCGGCCACCGGGGTGCCGATGGGGACGTCCGTCCCGGCGCCGGCCGCCGCCAGGGCGAGCGCCAGGGCGGGCTGGACCACCATGAGCAGGCTGGCGCCCCGCTCCTCGGCCAGCGCGGCGAGCCGGCGGTGCGCGTCCGGGTCCAGGCGGGCGACGAGCGTCGCGCCCGCGCCGCTGGGCTCGGCGGGCCGGGGGCGGTCCGTCGGCAGGTCCAGTACGCCCGGCATGCCGGCCAGGGCGGTCCGCCAGTGCTCCACCAGCGCGTCGGGCCGCTCCAGCAGTTCCCGCTGCCACAGGGTGTAGTCGGCGTACTGCACCGGCAGCGGCTCCCAGCCGGGTGCGGACCCCGCCAGCCTCGACGCGTACGCCCGGGCCAGATCGCGCAGCAGCGGCCCCACCGACCAGCCGTCGGTCGCGATGTGATGGGTCAGCAGCACCAGTGTCGCCGAACCGTCACCCGGCACGAACAGCGCTGCTCGCAGCGGGAGTTGGTTGGCCGGGTCGAAGGGCGACGCCGTGAACCGGGCCACCAGCGCGGCCACCGCCTCCGGGGCGCACTCCCGGACGGCCGGCTCCACGGGCGGCGCGGCCAGCACGTGCTGGTAGGGCTCGGAGTCCACGGCCGGATACACCGTGCGCAGCACCTCGTGCCGCTCCACGACGTCCGCGAGGGCCGCGGCCAGTGCGCCCCGGTCCGGGACGGCGTCCAGGCGCAGCACGACCGGCAGGTTGTAGGTGGCCGAAGGGCCCTCCAGCGAGGCCAGGAACCAGAGCCGCCGCTGGGCGTACGACAGCGGCACGCGCTCCCCGGCGGGCAGCGGCACCCCGTCGAACACCACGGGTGCGGAGGGGAGTCCGCCGTCGGGGGCGGCCCGCAGCGACCTGCGGTCGATCTTCCCGGAGGAGGTCCGGGGCAGCGCCTCCACCAGCGTCACCGAGCCCGGTACGGCCGCCGCCGGGAGCCGCTCCCGCACCCGGGCGCGGAGCTCCGGCGCCTCCACCCCGGCGTCGGCGACCACGTACGCGGCCAGCAGCCGCACCCCGTCCGCCGTCTCCCGGGCCACCACGGCCGCCTCGCGCACCCCGGGGTGCGCGGTCAGCACCGACTCCACGGACGCCGGGTCCACCCGGTGCCCGTTGATCTTCACCTCGTCGTCGGCCCGCCCCCGGAACCCGAGCTGTCCGTCCGGCCGTACGTGGACCAGGTCACCGGTGCGGTACGCGCGCTCCGTGCCCAGCGCCGTGAACCGGGCGGAGGTCAGCTCGGGCCGGCCGAGGTACCCGTCGGCGAGGGCGCCGCCCAGCAGCCACAGCTCCCCGTCCACCACGGCCGCCCGCACCCCGGGCAGCGGTACGCCGATCGGCACCGGGCCGCCCGCGTACCGGGACAGGTCGGCGACGGTCGCCACGACGGTGGCCTCGGTCGGCCCGTAGGTGTTCAGCAGCCGCACCCGCCCGGGGTCCACCACCGCGCACCACTGCGCGACCCGCTCGGGCAGCGCGGCCTCACCGCCGATGACCACCGTACGGATGCCGGCGGGCAGTTCGGCGGTCCCGGAGGCGAGGGCGTGCGCCAGCTCGTGCCAGTACGCGGTCGGCAGGTCGAGGACCGTCACCCCGTGCGCGGCGCAGCCGGCCAGGAGTCCGGGGACGTCGAGCATGTCCTCGTCGCGCAGTACGAGGGTCGCGCCGGAGCCGAGCGCCAGGAAGACCTCCTCGACGCTCGCGTCGAAGTGCAGCGGGGCGAACTGGAGCACCCGGTCCCCGGGGGTGATCCCGTACCGGACCGCCGCCCCCGCCACGAAGTGGGCCAGGGCCCCGTGCCCGACGACCACGCCGTTCGGGGTGCCCGTCGAACCGGAGGTGTAGATCACGTAGCCGGTGCCCTCGGGGGCGGCCGCACCGGGGACGAGGAACTCCCCGTCCGCCAGGGGGACTTCACGGCCGGCGCAGTCGGCGAGGATCGCCGCGTTCCGGGCGGCCGGCGCCCCGGGGTCGAGGGGAAGGTAGGCGGCGCCGGTCCGCAGCGCGGCCAGCAGCCCCACGACCGCGTCGACGCCCCGCGGCCGGTGCACGGCGACCAGCCGCCCCGGACCGGCGCCGCCGGCCGTCAGCTCGTCGGCGCGCACGGCCACCGCCAGGGCCAGCTGCCCGTAAGTCATCCGGCGCTCGCCGTGCACCAGCGCGGTCCGCTCGGCGTCCTGGGCGGCGATCCGGTCGAGCACGCCGGGTGCCGGACTGATCGCCGGGCCGCCGTCCAGGACGGCGGAGGCGGTGGGGGCGGTCGAGGGCATCGCGGGGCCTCCAGGCGAGGGGACGGGAGCGGAGCGGACTCCGTGCCCCCACGCTAGGCAGCCCCGTACCCTCCGGCGGGCAGTCCCTCCGGCAGCTCCGACCGGGGCGGCTGCCGCCCCCGACTGCCGCCGGACGCTCCGCGCGTTCCGGTGGCCGGGGTGTCGCGGCCCCGCTCCCGGGTTCGGCCCCCCGGCCGTGCCCACGGACGGCCGGGGCCCCCGCTGGAGTGGCGGGGGCCGGGGGTCGTGCGCAGGGACGGCCGGGGTGGGCCTGCCGTCGGCGGGGTCAGCCGGGGACGCGGCTGCCCGCCTGGGTGCGGCGGCGCAGGAGCGGGGCCGGGGCCGGGGCGGGGGGTGCCGCCGACAGGAGGGCCGCCAGGCGGGCCGGAGTGGGGTGGCGGAACACCTCGCGGAGGGTGAGCTCGCGGCCCAGCTCCGCCCGGACCCGGTTCACCAGGCGTACCGCCAGCAGCGAATGCCCCCCGGACTTGAAGAAGTTGTCGTCCGGGCCGACCTGGCGCTCCAGGACCTCCGCGAACAGCCGCAGCAGCGCGGCCGTGTGAGAAGCCCCGGGGGCGGCGGAGGCCGCGCCCCCGCCGGACTCCCCGGACGCGCCCGGCGGTGCGGGGGCGGGCGGCGCGGCCGGGACGTGCACCGTCGAGGGGACCGCGTACTCCGGCAGCCGGTCCGCCGACCAGGTCTGGAGCTCCGGCTCCGTCACCGGGCCGCCCGTCGGGGTGACCTCCGCGAGGATCCGTCCGTCGGCCACCCGCGCCCGCGCCGAGCCGACCCGCGGGTGCTCCGCGAGGACCGCCTCCACCCGGGCCAGGTCGATCGGGTAGCCCCCGACGAGCGGACGTACGGGCCGCCGGTCCGCCGGGGCCGCGAGCGCAGACACCCGCCGGTCCGGACCGGCCGCGAACAGTTCCAGAGCCGCCACCAGCAGCGCCGCCAGCCGGCCCGCGCCCGACGGTTCGTACAGATCGGTGGCGTACTCCAGGACCCCGGACAGCCCGCCCCCGTCCCGCTCGGTCAGGGCGAAGGTGAGGTCCGACTTCGCGGTCCGCGCGGCGAAGGTCCGTTCCGTGCCCGCGAGGGGGCCCGCCGACGGCCCGGCCGGCGCCGGGTTCACCTGGAGCATCACCTGCACCAGCGGGTGGTGCGCCGAGGACCGGTGCGGGTTGACCGCCTCCACCAGCAGGTCGAACGGCAGGTCCTGGTGCGCGTAGGCCACCAGGTCCGACTCCCGGACCCGGTCCACGAGCTCCCCGAACACCGGATCGCCCGACACGTCGGTGCGCAGGACCAGGGTGTTGACGAAGAAGCCGACCAGACCCGACAGGGCGTCGTCGCCGCGCCCCGCGACCGTCGTGCCGATCGCGAGGTCGCCGCCCGCCCCCGCCCGGGCCAGTGCCGCCGCCAGCGCGGCCTGCACCACCATGAACAGGGTGGCCCCCCGGGCGTGCGCGATCCGCAACAGCCGCCGGTGGGTGTCCGCGTCCACCGTGAAGCCGGTGACCGCCCCGCTCCCCGACGGCACGGCCGGCCGGGGCCGCTGCGTCGGCAGGTCGATCAGCGGCGGCAGCCCCGCCAGCGCGGCCCGCCAGTGCCCGGTGGCCCCGGCGGCGGCCTCGCCGTCCAGCGCCGCCCGCTCCCACAGGGTGTAGTCGGCGTACTGGACCGGCAGCGGCTCCCAGCCGGGCGCGGTTCCGGCCAGCCGGGCCTCGTAGGCGGCGGCCAGGTCCGCGAGCAGCGGACCGGTGGACCAGCCGTCCGCGGCGATGTGGTGCAGGAGCAGCACCAGGGTCTGCGGGCCGTCGCCCTCGGGCAGGAACAGCCGGGCCCGCAACGGCAGGTCCCGGGTCAGGTCGAAGACCTCCGCGGCCGCCGCGTCCACGGCCGCGGCCACGTCCGCCGGACGCGCCAGCTCCAGCTGGGGGCGCGCCCCCTCCAGGACCCGCTGGTACGGCTGCCCGCCCTCGGCCCCGTACACGGTGCGCAGCACCTCGTGCCGGGCGGCGACGTCGGCGAGCGCCCCGGCCAGCGCCGCCGGATCCAGGGGCTGCGCCAACTCCCGTACCAGCGCGATGTTGTAGGCGGGGGAAGGCCCCTCCAGCTGGTCCAGGAACCACAGCCGGCGCTGCGCGTACGACAGTGGCAGCCGCTCCGGCCGGTCCGCCACGGCGACCGGTGCCGGCCGCGCCGGCCCGCCGCCGGTCGCGTCCAGGCGGCGGCGCAGGGCCGCCGGGGTGGGCGCCAGGAACAGGTCGCGGATCCCCGCCTCCACCCCGAGCACCGCCCGGATCCGGTTCACGAGCCGGCTCGCGAGCAGCGAATGCCCGCCCGATTTGAAGAAGTTGGCGTCGGCGGAGACCCGTTCGCGGCCCAGGACCTCCGCGAACAGCCCGCACAGGATCTCCTCCCGCGGGGAGGACACCGCCCGCTGCCCCCGGACGCCGCCCCGCACCGCCCCGGCGGCGGCCGCCCGCTCCTGCCGCTCCAGTTCCGCGCGCCGGCGCTCCAGGCCCTGCCGTTCCGGTCCGCGCACCAGCTCCAGCTCGCCCAGTCGTGCCCGAGACCGCCGTCCGAAGGCGCGCAGTGCCCGTACGAACACCTCCAGTAGCAGCCGGGCCGTGTCCTCGTCGAAGAGGTCGCCCGCGTACTGCACCAGGACGTCCATCCCGCCCGGCCCGCCGTCCGAGCCCCGCCGCTCCGCGCAGTGGAAGGCCAGGTCGAACCGGGCCGCGCCCAGGTCGGTGCTGCCCGCCCGCCCGGGGATCCCGTCGAGCCGCACCCGCTCCCGCTCCGCATGACCGACCGTCAGCATCACCTGGAAGAACGGGTGTTCACCGAGGGCCCGCCCTGGTCCGGCCAACCGCTCCACCAGCAGGTCGAAGGGCAGGTCCTGGTGGTCGAAGGCCGCCAGGTCCGCGTCCCGGACCCGGTCCACCAGTTCCGCGGCCGTCGGATCGCCCGACAGGTCGGCGCGCAGCACCAGCGTGTTGACGAAGCAGCCCACGAGGTCGTGCAGGTCCTCGTCGGACCGGCCCGCGGCCGGCGTCCCGATCGCCAGGTCCTCACCGGCCCCCGTGGCGGACAGGGCCGCCGCCAGCGCCGATCGGACCACCATGAACAGGCTGGCCCGCCGCTCCCGCGCCAGGGCGGCCAGCGCCCGGTGCGCGTCCTCCTCCAGCACCGCCGACACCGTCGCGGCCCGCCCCGACGGCTCGGCCGGACGCGGCCGGTCGGCGGGCAGTACGGTCCGCCCCGGCATCCCCTCCAGCGCCGCCCGCCAGTGCGCGAGCAGGGCGCCCGGATCGGCGAGCAGGTCCCGCTGCCACAGCGCGTAGTCGGCGTACTGAACCGGCAGCGCCCGCCAGGACGGGGCCCGTCTCGCCCGCCGCGCCGCGTACGCCTCGCCCAGGTCCCGCAGCAGCGGCGCGAGGGACCAGCCGTCGGTGGCGATGTGGTGGACCAGCAGCACCAGCACCGAGGTGCCGTCCCCCGGTCGCAGCAGCCTGGCTCGCACCGGCACCCGCGCCGCCAGGTCGAAGGTCTCCCGGCCGAAGCCCGCCACGAGCCCCTCCAGTGCCCCCGGCGCGCAGTCGGCCACCTCCAGCAGCTCCCCGGGCACCTCCAGCACCCGCTGGTACGGCTCCCCGCCCTCCTCCCCGTACACCGTCCGCAGCACCTCGTGCCGGGCCAGTACGTCACCCAGCGCGGCCGCCAGCGCCGCCGCCTCGGGAACCCCTTCCAGCCGCAGCACCAGCGGGGCGTTGTAGGCCGCCGACGGGCCCTCGATGCGGCCCAGCAGCCACAGCGAACGCTGCGCGGCGGACAGCGGGAGCCGCCCCGGCCGCTCCCCGGCCGGTACGGACCTCAGCGCGGGCCGGGAGCCGGCCGCGCCGCCGCGCCCGGCCAGCCGCCGGTGCAGTGCGGCCGGGGTCGGCGCCAGGAACAGGTCCCGGATGCCGAGCTCCAGGCCGAGCGCGCCCCGGATCCGGTTGACGAGTTTGCTCGCGAGCAGCGAATGCCCGCCGCTGCGGAAGAAGTTGGCGTCGGCCTCGACGTGCTCCCGGCCGAGGACCTCCGCGAACAGCCCGCACAGGATCTCCTCCCGCGGCGCCAGGACCTCCCGCCGCACTCGGGCACCGGCCGGCGCCGCGGGCAGCGCGGCGGTGGTGTGCCGCCGCCCGGCCAGGGCCTTCGTCTCCTCGCCGGTCACCAGCTCCAGCGCGCCGAGCCGCACGTCCGGAGCCCGCCCGAAGGCGCGCAGCGCCCGTACGAACACCTCCAGCAGCAGCCGGGCCGTGTCCTCGTCGAAGAGGTCGGCCGCGTACTGGAGGACGACGTCCATCCCGTCCGGCCCGCCGTCCGGGGCGTGCCGCTCCCCGCAGTACCAGGTCAGGTCGAACTTGGCCGTGTCCAGGCCGACATCGGCGATCCGGCCGGTGAGACCGCCCCCCAGGTCCACCGGGGCGGCGCCCGCGGCGCCCGCGTCCACGGTCAGCATCGTCTGGAAGAACGGGTGGTGGCCCAGCGCCCGCTCCGGGCTCAGCTTCTCCACGAGCAGGTCGAAGGGGAGTTCCTGGTGCTCGTACGCGGCCAGGTCCGCGTCCCGGACCCGGTCCACCAGCTCCGCGGCCGTCGGGCCGCCCGACAGGTCCGTACGCAGTGCGAGGGAGTTGACGAAGAAGCCGACGAGCTCGTACAGGTCCTCCTCGGGGCGCCCCGCGACGGGGGCGCCGATCACCACGTCCTCGCCCGCCCCCGCCGCCGACAGGGCCGCGGCGAGCGCCGCCCGCACCACCATCGTGGGGCTGGCCCGCCGGGCGCGGGCCAGGGCGAGGAGCGCGCCGTGCGCCCCGGCGTCGAGCCGTGCCGTCAGCGAGGCGCCGCGCCCCGACGGTTCGGCGGGGCGGGGCCGGTCGGCGGGCAGCGCCAGGACGGGTGGCGCTCCCTCCAGCACGCCTCGCCAGTAGGCCAGTTGTTCTCCGGCGAGGCCGTCCGGGTCGTCGGGGTCGCCGAGCAGCTCGTGCTGCCACTGGCTGTAGTCCGCGTACTGGACGGGCAGCGCCTCCCAGTCGGGGGACCGCCCGGCCAGCCGCGCCCGGTGGGCCCGCGCGAGGTCCCGCAGCAGCGGGCGCACGGACCAGCCGTCGGTCGCCACGTGATGGACCAGCAGCACCAGCACGCAGGTTCCGTCGTCCGCGCGGAACAGCCGGGCGCGCAAAGGCGGTTCGGCGGTGATGTCGAACGGTTCACGGGCGAAGGCGGCCACCCGCGCGTCCCGTTCGCCGGACGCGCAGTCCTCGACGGCCAGCCGGGGCACGGCGGCCGCGTCCAGCACCCGCTGGTACGGCTCCCCGTCGGCGCCGGCCGGCAGGACGGTGCGCAGCACCTCGTGCCGCTCCACCACGTCGGTCAGGGCCCCGGCCAGCAGCCCGGCGTCCGGCCCGGCGTCCGGTCCGGCGTCCAGGTGCAGGACCACCGGGGCGTTGTAGGAGGCGGACGGGCCGTGCAGCCGGCCCAGGAACCACAGCCGGCGCTGCGCGTACGACAACGGGATCTCGGTCATGTCCTCGGCGTCCTCAACGGTCCTGGCTCGCGGTGGCCGCGACGAGCGTGTCGATGTGGGCGGCCAGGTCCCGCAGGCGCGGGTTGGCGTAGACGGCCTTCACGGGCAGGGCGACGCCGAGTTCGGCGCGGACCCGCGAGACCAGCTTGATCGCGAGCAGGGAATGGCCCCCGAGCTTGAAGAAGTTGTCGTCGGGGCCGATCCGGGAGGCGCCGAGGACGGCGGCCCAGACCCCCGCGATCAGCCGCTGCGAGGCGCTCAGCCCCTCGGCGGCCTCCGGGGCCGGGCCGGCGGCGGCCGGCGCGGGCAGCGCCGTACGGTCGATCTTGCCGTTGACGGTGGTCGGGAACCGGTCCAGGGCCACGAACAGCCCCGGGACCATGTACCCCGGCAGGACCGACTCCAGGTGGGCGCGCAGCGCACCCTCGGCGACGGCGGGGCCTGCCGGGCGGTGGTAGGCCACCAGACCCGGCGCCCCGTGCACCTCCGGGCACAGGACGACCGCCGCCTCGGCGACCCCCGGGGCGGCGGCCACCGCCGCCTCCACCTCCCGGAGTTCGATCCGGTGCCCGCGCACCTTGACCTGCCCGTCGGCCCGGCCCAGGTAGGCCAGCCGACCGCCGGGCAGCAGCCGGACCAGGTCACCCGTGCGGTACATGCGACCGCCCCCGGCGCCCTGGCCGCAGGCCGCCGCGTCGGCCACGAACCGTTCCGCCGTCAGCGCCGGCCGGCCCCGGTAGCCGCGGCCCACGCGCGGCCCCGCCAGGTACAGTTCGCCGCTGCCGCCCTCGGCCACCGGGTTCAGCGCCGCGTCCAGGACCCGTGTCCGCAGCCCCGGCAGCACCCGCCCGATGTGCGGTTCGGCGCCGGCGTCGATCCAGCCCGCCGTGGCGTCCACGGTGCACTCGGTCGGCCCGTACAGGTTGACCGTACGCAGCACCCCGCGCGCCCCCAGGGCGCCGAGCCGCCGCCACAGCGCGGGGCTGACGGCCTCCCCGCCGACCAGCAGGGTCAGCGGGCGCGGCCCGCCGTCCGCGCTGAGCAGGTCCAGCAGCGGGTCGGCGTGCGAGGGGGTGATGTCCAGGTCGGTCAGGGCCTGTTCGTCGACGAACCGGGCCAGCAGGGCCGGGTCCGCGCGGGTCTCCTCGTCGATCATCACCAGGGTGTCGCCCCGGCACAGCCGCACCCACTGCTGGACGGAGGCGTCGAAGGACGGCGAGGCGTTCCAGCCGACGCGGCCGCCCCCGGTCACGGCGATGCCGGTGTCCTCCAGCTCGGCCAGCAGCGCCGAGACGGCCGCCCGGCCGATCTCGACGCCCTTGGGACGGCCGGTGGACCCGGAGGTGTAGATGACGTAGGCGAGCGTGTCGGCGCCCACGGCGACGGGCGCGTACGGCGGGTCCTCGCCCTCCGGCGCGGTCAGCCAGGTCACCGCCAGATGGGGCACGCCCTCGGCCACCGGCCCGTCCGTCCCGCCGGCGGTGACCACCAGGTCGGCGCCCGCGTCCTCCACGAGGTGGCGCCGCCGCCCGGCGGGCAGCTTCGGGTCCACCGGCAGGTACGCGGCCCCCGCGGTCAGGGTGCCGATCAGCGCCACCACCAGGTCCGCGCCGCGCGGCAGGGCCAGCGCCACCACGCGTTCGGGGCCGATGCCGCGCGCGGCCAGCCGGCCGGCGAACCGCATCGCCCGCGCGCGCAGCTCCCCGAAGGTCAGCTCGTCGCCGCCCGCGACGACGGCGGTCCGCCCGGCGGGGGCCTGGGCGAGCCGCTCCAGCAGGTCGGGAACGGATCCGGGGGCCCCGTGGACACGGGGACGCTCGGGAAGTACGGCGGTCACGGCGCTCACTCCCCGGTGAAGACGGTGGTGGACGGCCGGGTGGCGGGCGCGCAGTCGGCCAGCGCGACCGGCTCGCCCATGGCGACGAGGATCTTCCGGTCGCCCCGGTAGGCCTCCCGGCCGTGGGCGCACAGGATGTTGTCGACGATCATCAGGTCGCCCCGCTGCCACGTCTCCCGTACGGTGACCCGGTCGTAGACGGCGTTGACCGCGTCGACCTCGGCGTCCGTGAGCCGGGAGCCGTCGCCCAGGTAGGTGTTGAACGGCAGCCCGTCCTCCCCGTACGTGTCCAGGAGCACCTCGCGGACGTCCGGGTCGAGGGTGCGGCTGTTCCAGAAGGCGAAGTGGTTGAACCAGGTCCGCTCGCCCGTCACCGGGTGGGTGACGATCGCCGACCGGCGCTGCCGGGTGATCATCGAGTCGTCCTCGTCGGTCCACTCGTAGCCGATCGTGTTCTCCTCGCAGTACGCCTGCGCCACCGCCCTGTCCTCGGTCGCGAACGTCTTGTACCAGGGCAGCCCGGCCAGTTCCGAGTAGTTCCGCACGAGCAGCCAGCCGGCCCGCTCGAACCGTTCGACCAGCTCCGGCGGCAGCAGGCGCAGGGCCTCGCGCATGTCGCCGACGGTGGTGGCGCCGCCCTCCTCGGGGGCGGTCACGCAGCCGAACAGCAGCACGCCGGGGAAGTCGAGGGTGTAGCTGTTCTCGTTGTGCAGCCGGATCGGCTGGACGGCGGGCAGGTCGGTGGAGGAGAACACGCCCTCGCCGAAGTCGGTGCGCGGCGTGGCCTTCTCCTTGTACCCGGCGCGCCGCTCGATCAGGGCGTCCCGGGCGGCGGCGAAGGAGGCCGCGTCCTCGACGGGCAGCCCGCGCAGCAGGACCGCCCCGCTGCGCAGCAACTCGGCCTGGATCGCGGCACGGTGTTCCGTCAGCCAGTCGACGGAGGCGGCCAGGCCGAGCCCGGCCGGGGTGTGGACGACGACGGGCTTGCCCGGCTCGCGGACCGGGCTGATGCCGGAGCGGGAAGCGGCGGGGGCTTCGGTGTGCGTGGTGGTCATGGGACGTCCCTTGGGATGCGGAGGCGATGTCGTCGGGGGGAGGGCGGTACGGGTCAGGCGGTGGCGGGGGCGTGCCCGCCGACCACCGGGGCCAGCACCGCGAAGAACTCGGGGAGCCGCTCCTGGAAGTAGAAGTGGCCGCCCGGCAGCACGTACGAGGAGAAACCCCGGTCGGTGATCCGCGACCAGTGCTCCAGGGAGGCCGCCGGGGCGACCGGGTCGGCGTCCCCGCCGATCACCGTCACCGGGCACTCCACCCGGGCGTCGGACTCCTCGCACCGGTACACGTCGTCGATGGCGAAGTCGGCCCGGATCGAGGGCAGGACGATCTCGCGGAGCTCCGGCTCGTCGAGGATGCCGTCGTCCGTGCCGCCGCGCTCCTTGATGGCGGCCACCAGCGCGTCGTCGTCCAGCAGCTCCGGGTGGACGGCGCACGGGTTGGCCAGGAACGGGGCCCGGCAGGCCGACACGACCAGGGCCCGCGGCGTGCGGCCGGCTGCCTGGAGGCGGCGTACGACCTCGAAGGCGACGAGCGAGCCCATGCTGTGCCCCAGTACCACCAGGTCGTCGGCGGCCCCGGCGGGCAGCGCCTCCACCACCGGACCGGCCAGGTCGGCCACGTCCCGCGGCAGGTCCTCGGCGAACCGGGCCCCGCGGCCCGGGTACTGGCCGATCAGGAGCCGGACGTCCCGGGGCAGGTGGTCGCGCCATTGCGCGTAGGCGTGGGCGTTGCCGCCGGCGTGCGGCAGCACCAGCAGCGAGGTGCGCTGCGGGCCCTCGCCCGGCAGGTCCCAGACCACGTCGTCGGGCGCGGGGGTGAAGTCGGGCTGCCGGTCGTGGCTCGTGTCGTGGCCCGTGTCGTGGCTCATGAGGAACTCCGTTCCTGGTCGGGGGTGCGGCGGCGCAGGGCGGGTCTGGCGCGCCGGGGCACGGCGGGCCCGGCCGGCAGCCGGGTACCGATGTGCTGGGCGAGGGTGGCGGGGGTGGGGTGCTGGAAGACGTCGCGGAGGGTGAGGGTGATGCCGAGGGTGGTGCCGATGCGGTGGGTGAGACGGGCGGCGAGGAGCGAATGCCCGCCGTGGTCGAAGAAGTCGTCGTCGATGGTCAGCGGTGACGGAGTCCCCAGGGCCTCGCTGAAATAGGTGCGCACCGTCTCCTCCAGGGGGGTGCGCGGTTCCCGGCCGCCGGGGGTGGTCACCGCCCGGGGCGACGGCAGGGCGGCCTTGTCGATCTTCCCGTTGGGGGTCAGCGGCAGCCGGTCCAGCAGGACGACGAACGCCGGGACCATGTGGTCGGGCAGGAGGGTCCGCAGCCAGAGGCGGACGTCTTGCGGGGAGAGACCGGGCTCGGTGGTGACCAGGTACGCGGTCAGCTGGGGCGTGTTGTGGTGGTCCGGGTGCGTGGCGAGGGTGGCTTGGGTGATGTGGGGGTGGGTGGTGAGGGTGGTTTCGATTTCGGTGGGTTCGATGCGGAAACCGCGGATTTTTATCTGGGTGTCGGTGCGGCCGGTGTAGTGGAGGTTGCCGTGGGTGTCCCAGTGGGCTTGGTCGCCGGTGCGGTAGAGGCGGGTGCCGGGGGGTCCGTAGGGGTGGGGGATGAAGTGGGTTGCGGTGGTGGTGGGTTGGGCGAGGTAGCCGTGGGCGAGTCCGTCGCCGGAGAGGTAGAGCTCACCGGTGGTGCCGGGGGGTGTGGGATTGAGGTGGGCGTCCAGGACGTAGGCGTGCTTGTTCGTCAGGGGGCGGCCGATGGAGAGGGGGCCTTGGGCTTCGGGGGTGCGTTCGACGGTGTGGGTGGTGGTGAAGCCCATGGATTCGGCGGGGCCGTAGCCGTTGGTGACGGTGAGGTGGGGGTGGAGTTGCTGGAGGCGGTGGACGTGGGTGGGGGAGGCCGGCTCACCGCCGGTGTAGACGATGCGGGTGGTGGCGAAGGTCTCCGGGTGCTCGTCGGTGAGGTAGTTGAAGAGGCTGGAGGAGAGCTGGAGCATCGTGACGCGGTGTTGCTGGGTGAGGGCCGCGATCAGGGCCGGTTCGGGTCGTTGTCCGGGTTGGAGGATGGTGCTTCCGCCGTGGAGCAGTGCTCCCCAGAATTCGAGGCTGAAGGCGTCCCAGGAGACGGG
>NZ_JBEXPG010000069.1:0-51145 GCF_040611935.1 Streptomyces sp. NPDC006512
CCGCGTACTGGACGTACTTGGCTTTCGCCCGGTGCGGCGAGAGCGCGTGCCAGGCGTCGCGGGGCAGACGGGAGTTTGACGACAGGCCCTAGGCCAGCAGGTCGTCCACCTGCGCCTCGCCCTCCCGGTAGCGGCGGGTGATCTCCGCGCTGGAGTCGTCCGCCATCCGCTGGAGCTGCTGCCGGCGGCGCGAGACCTGCTGCTCGTACCGCACCAGCCGGGCCATCCCGTCGTGCAGTTCGGCGTCGGTACGGGCCTCCAGGTCGGACAGTTCGACGTCGGAGAGCATCTCGGCGGCCAGCAGCCGGAACTCCTCGTTGTGCGGGGTGCCGAGCGTGACGTGCCGGGCGGAGGCGCTGCGGCTGGACGGCGCGTCGGCGAGGATCTCGGAGAGCCGGTCCACGACCGGCGCCTCGGGGTCCGTCCGGCGGGCGAGTTCGGCGCGCAGGATGTCGATGCGGCCTTGCAGGAGTCTGCGGACGTAACTGAGGTCGGCCTCGTCGCGCTGCGCGTCGCGGCGCAGCGCGCGCAGCTCGGGCAGGCCGAGCGCGGTGGCGGGGGTGGCCTGGGTGGTCGGGCCCGGGCCGTCGCCGGTGCGCTGCGCGGGAGGCCGCCCGCCGGGCGACGTCGGTGACGCGGGTGACGTGGGTGACGCGGGTGCAGGTGCGGAGGTACCAGAGGTGTTCATCGTTCGTATCCGTCCCCTCGACCGGTGCAGGGGGCACCGCCTGCGTGCATGGTGCCACTCTCCGTGGTGCCGACGCAGTCCCACTGCACCCGATCGGCCCCGGACGGGTGCACGCCTGGTACACAGGTGGTATGCGAGCAGTGGTGCAGAGGGTGGACGGCGCGAGCGTGGTCGTGGCCGGGGAGACGGTCGGCGAGATCGTCGGCGAGGGGCTGTGCGTCCTGGTGGGGGTGACCCACGACGACACCCCGGAGAAGGCCGCGGTGCTGGCGCGCAAGCTGTGGTCCGTACGGATCCTGGACGCGGAGAAGTCCTGCAGCGACATCGGCGCGCCGCTGCTGGTGATCTCCCAGTTCACGCTCTACGGGGACGCCCGCAAGGGCCGGCGCCCCACCTGGAACGCGGCCGCGCCCGGCCCGGTGGCCGAGCCGCTGGTCGACGAGGTCGTGGCGCAGCTGCGCGCGCTGGGCGCGACGGTGGAGACGGGCCGGTTCGGCGCGGACATGCGGGTCTCGCTGACCAACCACGGCCCGTTCACCATCGTCATCGACGTCTGAGGCGCCGGCCCCGGCGTACGGGAGCTACGGCGCGCGCCGGGGCTACGGCGCTACGGCGCTACGACGACCTCCTGCGCGGCGGCCGTGTTCCCGGCGAGCAGCGGCGCGTCCACGGGCACGTTCCGCTTGACCAGGGCGAGGGCGATCGGGCCGAGCTCGTGGTGGCGCACGGCGGTGGTCACGAAGCCGAGCTGGCGGCCCTCCTCCCCGTCCGCGGCGAGCCGTACGGGCGTGCCGTGCGCCGGGAGCAGGACCTCGGAGCCGTCCAGGTGCAGGAAGACCAGCCGGCGCGGCGGCTTCCCCAGGTTGTGGACGCGGGCGACGGTCTCTTGGCCGCGGTAGCAGCCCTTCTGGAGGTGCACGGCGGTGCCGATCCAGCCCAGCTCGTGCGGGATGGTGCGGTGGTCGGTCTCCAGCCCGACGCGCGGGCGGTGGGCCTCGACGCGCAGGGCCTCGTAGGCGAGGAGTCCGGCGGCGGGGCCGTGCGTGGCGGCGAAGGCCTCCAGCCCGTCCCGGGGCAGGAACACGTCGCGGCCGTACGGGGTTTCGCGTACGGCGAGTTCCTTGGCGACCTCGGCGATCGAGCCGGCCGGGAGGTGGACGACGGCGAAGTCGGCGGTGCGGTCGGCCACTTCGACGCGGTAGAAGAACTTCATCGCCTCCAGGTAGGCGATCAGCGCCTCCTGGGTGCCGGGCTCGACGTGCGCCCACACCGTCTCCCCGTCGTCGACGAGGTAGAGGGCGTGCTCGATGTGGCCGTTCGCGGACAGGATCAGCGCTTCGGTGGCCTGTCCGGCGGGAAGGTCGGTGACGTGCTGGGTGAGCAGCAGGTGCAGCCAGCTGAGGCGGTCCGCCCCGGTGACGGTGACGACACCGCGGTGGGAGAGGTCGACGAAACCTCGGCCGTCGGCGAGGGCGCGCTGTTCGCCGTAGAGCTCTCCGTAGTGGGCGGCGACGCCCTCGTCACGGCCTTCGGCCTGTACGGCGCCGGGGAGATGGAGCAAGGGGCTGCTGGTCATGCCACCAAGCGTACGACCCCGCCCGGACGCCCCCCAGGGCGCTCCCGCCGCGCGCCGCGACACGGGCTGCGGCACGGGCTACGGCTGCTCCGGCCCGTCCGGGTCGGCCGCGCGCCGGGCGGCGCACTTCTTGCACAGCCCGAAGATCGCGAAGTGCTTCATGTCGGTCTCGAAGCCGAAGGTGGTGCGGAGCTTCGCCGTGAACTCGGCGGCGATGTCCAGGTCCGCCTCGATGACGTCGGTGCAGTCCCGGCAGACGAGGTGGATGTGGTGGTGCCGGTCGGCGAGGTGGTAGGTGGGGGCCCCGTGCCCGAGGTGGGCGTGCGACACCAGGCCGAGCTCCTCCAGGAGCTCCAGGGTGCGGTAGACGGTGGAGATGTTGACCCCGGAGGCGGTCTTGCGCACCTCGACGAGGATCTCGTCGGGGCTGGCGTGCTCCAGGGCGTCGACCGCTTCCAGCACAAGCTGCCGCTGCGGTGTCAGCCGGTATCCGCGCTGCCGCAGGTCGCTCTTCCAGTCGGTGGTCACCACCCGGCCAGTGTAAGCGCGCGAAGGGGACCGCGGGCGAGTCCGCGGTCCCCTTCGTTTCGTACGGCTGTGCGCCCGGCCGGCGGGATCCGGCGCGGGGGGCTCAGCGGAAGAAGGCGATGCCGTCTTCCGGGAGCTCCGGGAGGTTGCGCGCCATGTCGGCGATCTCCTCCGGGGTGACGACCTTCTTCAGCTGGGCCGACATGTAGGGGCGCAGCTCGACGTCGGGCGTGGCCTTCTCGCCGACCCACATGAGGTCGCTCTTCACGTACCCGTAGAGGCGCTTGCCGCCGCTGTACGGGCCGGACGCGGCCGTGCGGGCGACCGCGTCGGTGACGACGTCGATCTGGGGCTTCTGGTGGGCGAGCTCGCCGTACCAGACCTCGACGACGCCCTGGTCACGGACCATGACGATCTCGACCTTGCGGTCCGCGTCGATGCGCCAGTAGCCCGACTCGGACTCCAGCGGGCGCACCTTGTTGCCCTCGGCGTCGAGGACCCAGGTGTGGGAGGTGTACTCCAGGAAGTCCCGGCCGTCGTGGCTGAAGACGACTTCCTGGCCGAAGTTGCACTTCTCCTCGCCGGGGAAGTCGAAGACGCCGGCGCCTTCCCAGTTTCCGAGGAGGAAGGCGAGGGGGACGAGACCCGGGTTCAGGTCCGACGGGATCTGGATCATGGTTGGCTGCTCAGGCGATCTGTTTGAGGGGTTCCGGGGCGGTCGGCTGGGCGGACGCTCAGCGCTGACCCTGGTACAGCTTCTTGACGGCCAGGACGGTGAAGGCCATGACGCCGACGCAGACCAGGACCAGCAGGGAGGTGAAGACTGCCTCAAGCACGGGGTGCTCCTCGGAGGATTCGATGGCGGGGTACGGGCCGGTCCCCAAGCCTACTGGCCCGGGGACCGGCGCACTGTGTGAGGTAGGCCGTACGCCCGTATGGCAGCCGGGTCAGCGCAGCAGCTGGTGCTGGAGGATCACCGTCTGGTGGAGGGGGACGGCGGGCACCGTGCCCTTGCGGGTCTGGAGGATCACGGCCTGGACGTCGCCGGACTGGACGCAGGCGGCCCGGACCATGTCGTCGCCGACGGGGGCGGACTCCTCCATCACGGTCACGCCGGTGGTGTCGGGGGCGCCCTGGTCGACCTTGGCCTTGCCCCAGACGGAGTCGGTCTCGATGCGGTTGACCCCGCTGAGGTTCATGTCGGCGCCGCAGCCCTCGAAGGCGTCCGCGAAGCCGGAGGAGTGGAAGCGCAGCAGGTAGATGCGGGTACGGGTGCCGTCCGGGGTGGTCCAGCCGCGGGCCACGGCCTGGCGCAGGCCGTTGTCGGCGAGGCCCTGCTTGAGCTTCTCGCGCGCGCTCCCCTCGTACTCCTCCATGAGGGTGTCCACGGAGACGGCCGAGTCCTTCTCCAGCTTCAGCGCGGCGTCCGGTACGGAGCCCTTCGGCGCGGGCAGCAGCAGCTGGGTCAGGCCGGCGTAGTGGATGCCGTCGGCGTTGTCCTTGGCGAAGGGCAGCGCGGCGCCCGGGGGCAGCGCGGGCTTGGCCAGGGCCGGGTACTCCCAGCGGCCGTCGCCGAGGGTGGCGAGGCCGGGGAGGTCGGTGCGGTCGGACTGGACGACGCCGTACGCGGCCCCCGTGCCGGCGGCGCCGAAGACGAGGACGGCGGCGGTCCAGCGCAGGGCCGCGAACAGCTTGCGGCGGTCCTTGGGGGCGGCGGGGGCGGGGGCGGCAGCGGTGGGGGCCGGGGCCGGGGGTGCGTCGGCCGGGGCCGGGGGTGCGTCGGCCGGGGGCGGGGGCGGCGGGGTGTCCAGCGGAGACGTTTCCGCCGGGGTGGTGTGCTGCTCGGTCACGCGGACTCCCCGGGGGACTTCAGGTGGTTCAGCTGCTTCTTGAGGAAGTCGACCGCGTCGGTCGTGTAGAAGCCGGACTTGGGGCCGTAGGCACGGAAGTCGACCATCACGTCGCCCTCGACCGCCACGCAGTAGACGGAGTCGATCTTCTCCTCCTTCTCCTCGCCGACGGCCAGCAGCGAGCACTTGGCGTCCGGGTACCCGTCCACCTTGGGGCCCTCGCGGTCGTCCCCGAGGACCTCCAGGAACTTCTTCGACATCCCGGCGAAGGCGTTCAGGGCCTGCGGGTCGGCCTGGAGGATCCTGACCTCCACGACCAGGTTCCCGCCCCACTTCATGTACGTGCGGCCCGCCTGGCCCTTGAGCTTGAGATCGGCCAGCAGCTCGTCGCGCATCTTGCGCTCCGTGGTGGACAGGCCCTTGCGGACCTCCTTGAAGCCCTCGACGGCCTTGTCGCCCGAGACGACGAAGTCGTTGCCCTGGACCCCGAAGTCGGGACCGAGCTCGTAACTGGAGGGCACCGGGAGCAGCTTGGCCGACACCGCGTTGGCGGGCACGCTCTCCGGCTCCGGCGTCTTCCCCGGCTCCGTGCCGGCGGGGGCCCAGTAGGCGGTGGGCGCGCTGCGGTCGGCGTCCTCGACGGTGGCGGACGCCCAGACCCCGGCGCCCACCAGGACGGCCAGGCTGAGCACGCCGACCACCAGCGGGCCGGCCTTGACGCGGCTCCCGGCGGGGACGGCGGCGGGCGCCGCGGCGTCGGGGGCGGGCACGGCGGTCTGCTCGGCGGTCTGCCCCGCGGTCTGCACGGCGGTCTGCGCGGCCGTCTTCGGGTCGTTCGTCGGCTCGGTCACAGTCGCTCCAGCTGTCGCTTGGCCAGGTCGATGACGTCGGATTCGGCGATCTTCGCGCCCCGGTTGTCGTTGTAGAAGATCTCCATGACCACGTCACCGCGCCGGACGACGGCGCGGGCACCGCGGATCGGCTCGTAGCCGGCCTTCTGCTGGACCTTCGAGTCCACCCAGACGTGGCCGAGGTCGTCGGGCACGCCGGGAACGGCCACACCCGGGTTGCCGGCGAACTTCGCCAACGGCATGTACTCGGCCTGCTGCTTCTGGTAGTCGTCCGCGTCCTCCAGTTCGGCGAACTGGATGAGCCGGACGTCCACGTAGTACCGGCCGTCCGTCACCCACGCGGTCAGCGCGACCCGGCGCACGCCGGTGGCGAAGTCCCGCAGGGCCGCTTCCGGGTTCTCGAAGGGCGCCGCGAAGAAGTCGAGCGACTCGAAGGACGGCGGCACGGTGACCTTCGCCCCCGACGGCGGCGCCAGCAGCAGCTTCGTCAGGTCGTCGTCGGTCTTGTGCCAGCGGTTGGCGTTGATCGACTTGAAGGTCGTCTCCGTGTCCGCGGCCAGCGGCTTCGGCGTGTCCAGCCCCTGCTGCGCCAGCGGGGGCAGCGGGGTCGGTTCGCGGTGGAACTGGACCGCGTAACCGGTGACCGTGCCGGCGAGGGCGCCGAGTACGAGGGCGGCGGCGATCAGGAGCGTCGTACGCCCGCGGCGTCGAGGCCGGGGCGCGGCGGGAAGGGCCGGTCCCGGAATTCCCGCGCCCTCACTCTCCCCCGGTGCGGGCAGTTCGGCAACGGTCTGTTCTGGTTCCAAAGGAGGTCCCCCCACAGGACTGGAAGGCGCCGGTTGACTTACCTGCGCAAAGCCAAGACCGGCCGCAGCGGGAACCAGTTGTACGTACCCTTATTACATTTTTATATAGGCGGGTTTCAGTCCTCGTGCCGCCGCTTTCCGTCCAGTTCGTCCCACCACTCGTCCGATTTCGGATCCCCCGAGGGGTCGTCCCACCAGCGGTCTTCGGGGCCGCGCCGGTTCGCGACCATCGCGGCGACCGGCGGGATGACCATGGCGACCACGCAGAGGGCCACGGCGGCCTCCACCGACCACAGGCGCACGAAGGACCAGGCGGAGACGAAGAGGAACAGGCATCCGCCCATGAGCAGGAAGTAGGCGCGACGGCGCCGGGCGTACATGCCTCCAGCGTAGAGCGGCCGGCGCCGCCCGCAAGGCCCCGGGACGGCACGAAGGGCCGCACCCCGCTCCAGTGGCGTCCAACCCCCGGGGGTGCGGCCCTTCGGCCGGTCAGTCGTTCAGGCGTACGGTGCTCAGACCGCCGGTGCTCAGACCGCGATCGCCACGTCCGTCACGCCGCCGGCCTCGGCGACCACGACGCTGCGGTCGGCCGTGCCGCCCGGCACGAGCGCGCGCAGCGTCCAGGAACCGGTGGCCGCGTAGAAGCGGAACTGGCCCGTCGCCGAGGTCGGGACCTCGGCGGTGAACTCGCCGGTCGAGTCCAGCAGCCGGACGTATCCGGACACCGGCTCGCCGCCCTGGGTGATCTGGCCCTGGATCGCGGTCTCACCGGGCTTCAGCGTCGCGAGGTCGGGCCCGCCGATCTGTGCTCCACACATGTTCTCTGTCCTGTCCTAGAGAGGTCGTACTGGCTACTACGGGCTGGCCACTACGGGCCCTGCGTGCCCGGCAGGGTTACTTGTTGGGGCCGAGCTCGATCGGCACGCCGACCAGCGAGCCGTACTCGGTCCACGAGCCGTCGTAGTTCTTGACGTTCTCCTGGCCCAGGAGCTCGTGCAGCACGAACCACGTGAGCGCGGAGCGCTCGCCGATGCGGCAGTAGGCGATGGTGTCCTTCGCCAGGTCGACCTGCTCGGCCTCGTAGAGGGCGGTCAGCTCGTCGTCCGACTTGAAGGTGCCGTCGTCGTTGGCGTTCTTCGACCACGGGATGTTGCGGGCGCTCGGCACGTGGCCGGGGCGCTGCGACTGCTCCTGCGGGAGGTGCGCCGGGGCGAGCAGCTTGCCGGAGAACTCGTCGGGCGAGCGGACGTCGACCAGGTTCAGGGAGCCGATCGCGGCCACGACGTCGTCGCGGAAGGCGCGGATCGAGGTGTCCTGGGCCTTGGCCTTGTACGTGGTGGCCGGGCGGTTCGGGACATCCTTGCCGTCGACCAGGTCGCGGGAGTCGAGCTCCCACTTCTTGCGGCCGCCGTCGAGGAGCTTCACGTCCTGGTGGCCGTAGAGCTTGAAGTACCAGTAGGCGTAGGACGCGAACCAGTTGTTGTTGCCGCCGTAGAGGACGACGGTGTCGTCGTTGGAGATGCCCTTGGCGGAGAGGAGCTTCTCGAAGCCCTCCTGGTCCACGAAGTCACGGCGGACCGGGTCCTGGAGGTCGGTCTTCCAGTCGATCCGGACGGCGTTGGTGATGTGGTTCTTGTCGTAGGCGGACGTGTCCTCGTCCACCTCGACGATGACGACGTTGGCGTCGTTCAGGTGGGCCTCGACCCAGTCGGCGTCTACGAGGACGTCGCTGCGGCTCATGATGTTCTCCTCCGGGGCAGTGTGCGGCGGGGCTGTGCTGGTGCTGCTGCGGGGCTGGGCGGTGCGGTGGCGCGCCGTTCCGGGATGTCGCGCTCGGTCCCTGCGCGGGGAGGCGTCAGGGGCGGGAGGCGGGTGCGGTCACGCGGATGAAGGCCGTCGTTCCGGCCGGTGGAGCGGAAGGCTCACACCTCACATGGCGCGACAGAGCATGGCGGCGACGCGACACAGGTCTACTGCCCGCCGCTTCGTGAGGTCCGCCTGCTGATGCTTCATAGGCATGGATCGTAGGGACGAATCGGCCGCCCTGTCACCGGTGTGTCATATGTCGAGACAGGATCGTCCGGATGATGGGACGAGAAAGCCCCGGAGGCCTGTCTGGAGGCCTTCCGGGGCTCTTCGTACGGTCGTCCTATCTGCGGATCGGACCGCGCCGTCTCACGATCCGGCCAGCGACACGTCCGTACCGCTCAGGCTGAGGTGGACACCGGCTTCGTCCGAGGTCAGCGAGGAGAGGCCGAGCCCGGACGGCAGTCCGCCGTCGAGGCGGCGGTCGAAGTCGGTCCGCTTGCGGATCTCCCGCTCGATCCCGGGGAGGCCCTCGCCCGGGACCTCGTCCGCGCGGACCCGGACGATCTTGCCGCCCTTGCCGTCCTTCGCGTCGACGAGGGCGACGGTCGACACGACGTGCCGGGTGACGGACTTGCCGAGGAAGTCGAGCGTCGCGGTGACCTTCACCTTGCCCGGGGACCCGCCGTAGGTCAGCACCACGCCCTTGTCCGAGGCCTTGGTGAGGTCCTCGTACGAGATCAGCGCGCTGCCCTCGGCGCGCCGGGCGGTGCCGCCCGTGTAGTCGCCGTTCAGCTTCACCTCGCGGAAGCTCGCGTCGATCTGCGAGAGGCGCGTCTTGCGGCCGTCCGCGGTGGCCTCGACGCCGCTCAGCTTCAGGTTCACGCGGTCGAGCTCGTGGCTGAGGGCCTGGGTCAGGAAGGGGAAGCCCTCTATCTCCACCTCGGCGCTGCCCCCGGCCCCCTGCCGCGCCTGGATGCGGTCGGCGAGCTGGTTCTCGGCGTAGCCGACGGCCCAGCGGTCCGCCCCCACGAACAGGGCCCCCAGAACCACTCCGATGATCAAGACGACGCGCAGGAAACGCACGTGCCCTCCCCCTACTAGTCGGTACGTGCGTTCTAGTGGACCACGGCCGGCCGTGAGCCCGGTGTGAGGCCGCCGTCAGCGCCCGCGGATCAGCCCACCACCCGTCCGATCAGGTACACGGCGGGGGCGGCGACGGCCAGCGGCAGCGCGACCCCGGCCGTCATGTGGACGAACTTCGACGGGTAGTCGTACGCCGCCACCCGCAGGCCGACCAGGGCGCAGACCCCGGCGGCGAGACCGAGCAGCGCCCCGCCGGCCCCCAGGCCCGTGACGGTGCCGACCGCGATGCCCGCACCGGCCGCGGCGGCCAGCGAGACGCCGACGGAGGGCACGGTCGGCAGCGGCAGGGCCCGGGTGAAGACGGCGACCGCGACGGCCGCCGCACCCACGCTGACGGCCTTGCCGTCGGCCGCGAGGAAGCCCGCGCAGACGATCGCCAGGGCGGCGGAGGCCACCGAGGCCATCAGCCCGTACATCCGCTCGTCGGGGTCCGCGTGGCTGCGCAGCTGGAGGACCAGCGTGAGCAGCACCCAGGCGCCGAGGGTGCCGATGATCGCGCCGGGGCCGTACGTACTGTCCACGGCGAGCACCGCCGCGTCCGCGACGAGGGCTCCGAGGAAGGCGAGGGCGATGCCCTGACGGGCGGGCCACATGCCGTTCAGGCGGAACCAGCCGGCCGCGGTGAGGCCCTGGAGGGCGATCAGCGGGAGCAGCAGGGCGAAGTCCCCGAAGGCGGCGGCCGCGGCCAGCAGCAGCCCGAGGGCGGCGGTCAGTATGGCCGGCTGCGGACCGGGGTCGATGATCGGCGAGCGGCCCTCGGCGCGGGCCTGGGCGGGGTCGACGGCGCGGATGGTGTTGCCGCCCAGGGTCGGGGGGGAGTACTCGGCGGCGGGCCCGGCCGCCGCCGGGGCGGGGGCGGCGGCGGGAACGGCAGCGGCAGCCGCCCCGGCGCCGTCGGGGCCGGGGTAGGGCGGAAGGTACGCCGTCTGCTCGGCGGCGTCCTCACGGACCGGCGGGAGGTACGCCGTCTGCTCGGCGGCACCCTCACGGACCGGCGGAAGGTACGCCGTCTGTTCGGCGGCACCCTCACGGACCGGCGGGAGGTACGCCGTCTGCTCGGCGGCGGGGTCGGGTGCGGCCGGCTGGGGCGGCAGGTACGCGGTGGACTCGGCGTCCCAGGCCTGCGGCAGGGGCTGCTGGGGCTGGTGCTGCTGGTGCTGCTGCGGCTGGAGGGGCTGCTGCTGCGGGGTTTCCTCGCGGAACCACCCGTCCGGCGCCATCGGCTGCTGCTGCGGCTGCTGCTGGGCGGCCTCCGGCCCGGGGTACGGCGGCAGGTACGCCGTCTGCTCGGCGGCGCCGGCGGAGGTGCCGGGGCTCACCGGCCACGGCTCCGCCTGCCCGCCCTGCGTACCCCACTGCTGCTGCGCCTGCTGCTGCACCTGCTGGGGCGCGGCCTCCTCGCGGAACCACCCGTCCGGCGCAATCGGCTGCTGCTGCGGCTGCTGTACGGCCTCCGGCCCCGGGTAGGGCGGCAGGTACGCCGTCTGCTCGGCAGGGGCGTCGGGCGCACCGGCGCCCGTGGGCCACCCGCCCTGCGCGCCCCACTCCTGCTGCTGCGGCTGCGGCTGCTGCGGCTGCGGGGCGGCCTCCTCGCGGAACCACCCCTGCGGCGCGGCCGGCTGCCCGGGCACCGTGCCCAGCGGCGGCTGCACCGGCTGGTAGCTGGTGTCCCAGGTGTCGGCCTGCCAGGTCTGGGTCCCGTACGGGTCCTGCTGGTCATCGGCGGCCTGCTGCTGCCGGCGCTGTTCTTCCGGAGTGCTCATCGGTTCCCGTTCACCCGCCCGCGAAGGGCGGAAGCACCTCGACGGTGCCCCCTTCGGTCAGCAGCACGGCATCGTGGGGACGCTTGCCCACGGGCTCGTCGTTCACGAGGAAGGAGCAGCGCAGCAGGACCCGTGTCAGCTCTCCCGGGTGGCGTTCCCGCACGGCGTCGAGCGCCTCGGCCAGTGTGCGCGCCGAGTACGGCTCCTCCGCCGTCCCGGCCGCGGCCTTGGCCGCCGCCCAGTAGCGGATGGTTCCGGTTGCCACTGCAGCTCCTATCGTCGCCATCGTCGGCTCTCTACCGTCGGCCTCCATGATGACCCCTCCGGCCCTGCCCCCCGGCGTACCCCGACGCGCCCCGTGTGCGCCCCGGTACCCGTGCGGGGGTCCACCGATCCGGTGAAACCGGGGCATACGCTGGGGGAAGGCGTGTCGCGAACCACAGAACGGGGTGCGACGAGGCCTCGGCCGCGAAAGGGCCGGTGGGCTATTCTGGCGGCGTAGAGGATCCGGGCAACGTAGCCCCCGGGTCCTTTTGTGCTTTCAGCACGTTGAACGGACCGAGAACAGTGGTATCCATCCGGACCCCACGGGCGCGGGGGCCGGGCGGACGCCAGGCAGTAGTCGTACGAAGCAGTACCACGCACGTCCTCGACGGGACCGAGGAGGAACCGACGTGATGGACCAGCGAACCGTGCACGTGCACGACCACCCGAGCTGGGCAGGTGGTCGGGCATGAGCTCCCTCCTGCTGCTGACCAACGCCCTGCAGCCGTCGACCGAGGTGCTGCCCGCACTCGGCCTGCTGCTGCACAACGTCCGGGTCGCCCCCGCCGAGGGCCCCGCCCTGGTGGACACCCCCGGCGCCGACGTCATCCTCGTCGACGGCCGCCGCGACCTGCCGCAGGTGCGGTCGCTGTGCCAGCTGCTCCGCTCCACCGGACCGGGCTGTCCGCTGATCCTCGTCGTCACGGAGGGCGGCCTCGCGGCCGTCACCGCCGACTGGGGCATCGACGACGTCCTCCTCGACACCGCCGGTCCGGCCGAGGTCGAGGCGCGGCTGCGGCTGGCCACGGGCCGCCAGCAGCTGGGCTCGGACGACTCCCCGATGGAGATCCGCAACGGCGACCTGTCGGTCGACGAGGCGACGTACAGCGCGAAGCTGAAGGGCCGGGTCCTGGACCTGACCTTCAAGGAGTTCGAGCTCCTGAAGTACCTCGCCCAGCACCCGGGCCGGGTCTTCACCCGCGCACAGCTCCTCCAGGAGGTGTGGGGGTACGACTACTTCGGCGGCACCCGCACGGTCGACGTGCACGTACGGCGGCTGCGCGCCAAGCTGGGCCCCGAGCACGAGTCGCTGATCGGCACGGTCCGCAACGTCGGCTACCGCTTCGTCACCCCGGAGAAGGTCGAGCGGGCGGCGGCGGAGGCGGCCTCGAAGGCCGCCGCGAAGCCCGCCGCCGCAGCGGAGTCCCCGGAGCCCGCCGACCTCCCCCGGATGGAGGAAGCACCTGTGAGCATCCACTCGGCCGGACGCCCTGCCCAGAGGTAGGTCACCCCGCGTAGACTTCCGCGCGTGGCCAAGGTGACGCGGGATGACGTGGCGCGACTTGCGGGTACCTCTACCGCCGTCGTGAGCTACGTCATCAACAACGGACCCCGGCCGGTTGCCCCGGCCACGCGCGAGCGTGTACTCGCCGCGATCAAGGACCTGGGCTACCGCCCGGACCGGGTCGCGCAGGCGATGGCGTCCCGGCGCACCGACCTCATAGGCATGATCGTCCCGGATGCCCGGCAGCCGTTCTTCGCGGAGATGGCGCACGCGGTCGAGCAGGCCGCCGCCGAGCGCGGAAAGATGGTGCTGGTCGGCAACTCCGACTACCGCGACGAGCGCGAGGTCCACTACCTGCGGGCGTTCCTCGGCATGCGGGTCTCCGGGCTGATCCTGGTCAGCCAGGGCATGAGCGAGCGCGCGGCCTCCGAGATCGAGGCGTGGGACGCCCGGATCGTGCTGCTGCACGAGCGCCCCGAGGCCATCGACGACGTCGCGGTGATCACCGACGACATCGGCGGCGCGCAGCTCGCCACCCGGCACCTGCTGGAGCACGGGCACCCGTACGTGGCCTGCATCGGCGGGGTCGAGAACACCCCGTCGGTCGGCGACCCGGTGGCCGACCACGTCGAGGGCTGGCGGCGGGCCATGCTGGAGGCCGGGCGTTCGGTGGAGGGGCGGCTCTTCGAGGCCCCGTACAACCGCTACGACGCGTACACCGTCGCCCTGGAGGTGCTGTCGGGGCCGGACCGCCCGCCGGCGATCTTCTGCGCCACCGACGACCAGGCCATCGGCGTCCTGCGGGCGGCCCGCGAACTGCGGATCGACGTTCCGGGGGAGCTGGCGGTCGCCGGCTTCGACGACGTGAAGGAGGCGGCGCTGACGGACCCGCCGCTGACCACGATCGCCTCGGACCGGCCCGCGATGGCCCGCGCCGCGGTGGACCTCGTCCTGGACGACGCCCTGCGCGTGGCGGGCTCCCGCCGCGAGCGCCTGAAGCAGTTCCCCTCGGCCCTGGTCATCCGCCGCTCCTGCGGCTGCCGCTGACGGCCCGTCCACCAGCCGGCCGGTCAGTCGCCGGTGAGGTACGGGCCGTCGCCCCGGCTGTGGGTGCACGAGCAGCGGCGCGGTCCGTCCGGGCCACTTCCTTATATCGGGCATACGAGGTTCTGCCGGGCTTCTCAGGCGGGGCTCAGGAAGCTCTCATGATCGGGCGGGACAGTCGGAGACATGACCGACAGCTTCCGCCGCGAAGGCGAGTACCCGCAGGAGAACCGCCCGGCCCAGGACCAGCCGTTCGGCGAGGACTGGCAGCGCGGACGTGACCGGCTGGCGCAGGACGCCGGGGCGGGGGGCTACCCGCCGCCGCCCGCGTACCCGCCGCCCGCCGCGCCCGGCTGGCACGAGGCGCACCGCCCGCCGGTCATCCAGGGCGAGACGGTCCCGCCCGCCACCACCTGGACCGCCCGCGAGGCGGCCCCCGAGGCCGGGCCCGCGCACGCCGCCCGCGCGAAGCGGCCGGTCGCGCTGCTGGCTGCCGTCGCCCTCGCGGCCGCCGTGATCGGCGGCGGGACGGCCACGGCCGTGCAGCAGTTCCTGGTTCACAACGGGGTCGCCTCCGGCGGGGTCAGCGCCTCCAACGTGTCGCAGTCCGGCACGGGCACCGTGAGCGGGGTCGCCGAGCAGGTCAGCCCGTCCGTCGTGCGGATCGACACCCGTACCGGGTCGGGCCAGGGCACCGGCTCCGGCATCGTGATCACCGCCGACGGGGAGATCGTCACCAACAACCACGTCATCGACGGCGCCTCCGAGATCCAGGTGACGATGAGCGACGGCAAGAAGTACCCCGCCAAGATCGTCGGCACGGACCCCGACAAGGACCTCGCGCTGATCAAGCTCCAGGGCGCGAGCGGCCTGAGGCCCGCCTCGCTCGGCAACTCCGACCGGCTCAAGGTCGGCGACGAGGTCGTCGCGATCGGCTCCCCCGACCGCCTCACCGGCACCGTCACCAGCGGGATCGTCTCGGCGCTGGACCGCGAGGTGAACGTCCCGAAGTCGGAGCGGCAGCAGTCCCCGCAGCGCGGTCAGGGCGGCTGGCCGTTCTCGTACGACGGTCAGCAGTTCAACGGGAACACGGGCTCGGACACCACCTCGTACAAGGCCATCCAGACGGACGCCTCCCTGAACCCGGGCAACTCCGGCGGCGCGCTGGTCAACATGAACGGCGAGATCGTCGGCATGCCCTCCGCGATCTACTCCCCCTCCTCGGACAGTTCGAGCGCGGGCAGCGTCGGCCTGGGCTTCGCCATCCCCGTGAACACGATCAAGGCCGACCTCGACTCCCTCCGCAAGGGCGGCCCGGGCGGCACCGGCTCCGGCAACGGCTCCGACAACAGCGGCAGCGGCAACGGCAGCGGCACCAACGGCTTCGGCACCTCCTTCTGAGCCGTGCACCGGCCGGCCCGTGCGACGCTGGGAAGCGCCGTCACCCACCACATCCCATGGCCGACCACCACCCCGAGGGGACCGAGATGAACGCCGCCGAAGGCGACCAGCAGCGCATCCTCGTCGTCGACGACGAACCGGCCGTACGCGAGGCCCTGCGCCGCAGCCTCGCCTTCGAGGGGTACGCCGCGCAGACCGCGGTGGACGGCCTCGACGCGCTCGACCGGGCCGCCTCCTACGCCCCCGACCTGATCGTCCTCGACATCCAGATGCCCCGGATGGACGGGCTGACGGCCGCCCGCAGGCTGCGCGCGTCCGGCAGCGTCACCCCGATCCTGATGCTCACCGCCCGCGACACCGTCGGCGACCGCGTCACCGGCCTCGACGCGGGCGCCGACGACTACCTGGTCAAGCCGTTCGAGCTGGACGAGCTGTTCGCCCGCGTCCGCGCCCTGCTGCGGCGCAGCGCGTACGCGGCGCCCCGGCCGGACGCGGACGGCCACGAGGACGCGCTGACCTTCGGGGACCTGCGCATGGACCTCGCGACCCGCGAGGTCACCCGGGGCGGGCGGGCGGTGGAGCTGACCCGTACCGAGTTCACGCTGCTGGAGATGTTCCTCGCGCACCCGCGCCAGGTCCTGACCCGCGAGCAGATCCTCAAGACCGTCTGGGGCTTCGACTTCGAGCCCAGCTCCAACTCCCTGGACGTGTACGTGATGTACCTGCGCCGCAAGACCGAGGCGGGCGGCGAGCCCCGTCTGGTGCACACCGTGCGCGGGGTGGGGTACGTGCTGCGCCAGGGCGACGGCGGTCCGGAGTGACGCCGGCCGCCAGATTCCGCGCGCTGCCGCTGCGTTCACGGATCGCGCTGCTGGTCACGGTCGCGGTGGCGGTCGCCGTCGCGGCCGTCGCCGGCGTGTCCTGGGTGATGGTGAAGGCGCAGCTCAGCGATCAGCTCGACCGCTCCCTGATGGCGACGGACGTGAGCGCCGAGGTGGCCCGGACGCTGCGGGAGGGCTGCATGACGCGGGTGCCGCAGCCGAACCAGCAGGTCGCCGGGAACCTGGGCGCGACCGTGCAGCTCGTCCTGGCCGACGGCACCCACTGCTGGGTGAGCGGGCGCACCAGCCTGCCCGTGACGGGCACCGACCAGGAGATCGCCTCGGGCGAGGGCACCCGCAAGAGCGCCCTGCACGACGTGACGACCGACGACGGCATCGACATGCGGGTCCTGACGCGCCAGTTGCAGACCCCCTCGACCGGCCAGTTCTTCGCGATCTCCATCGCGAAGCCGCACTCGGACGTCGACGAGCCGATGTCGACGCTGGCCTGGATCCTGCTGGTGGTGTCGGGCATCGGCATCTTCGGGGCGGGCGCGGCCGGGCTGTGGGTGGCCCGTACGGGGCTGCGGCCGGTGGACGAGCTGACCGGCGCCGTCGAGCACATCGCCCGGACCGAGGACCTCACCGTGCGGATCCCCGACGAGGGCGACGACGAGATCGCCCGTCTGTCGCGGTCCTTCAACTCGATGACGGCGGCGCTGGCCTCCTCCCAGGAGCGGCAGGCCCAGCTGATCGCCGACGCCGGGCACGAACTGCGCACCCCGCTCACCTCGCTGCGGACGAACATCGAACTGCTGGCCCGCAGCGAGGACACGGGCCGGGCCATTCCGCCGGAGGACCGCCGGGAACTGCTGGCCTCGGTGAAGGCGCAGATGACGGAGCTGGCCTCGCTGATCGGGGACCTCCAGGAGCTGTCCCGTCCGGACGCCGCCCCGCACGGCCCGCTCGGGGTGGTGGCCCTGCACGAGATCGCGGGGACGGCCCTGTCGCGGGCCCGGCTGCGCGGTCCGGAGCTGCGGTTCGGCTCGGACCTGGAGCCCTGGTACGTACGGGGCGAGGCGGCCGCGCTGGAGCGTGCGGTGGTCAACGTGCTGGACAACGCGGTGAAGTTCAGCCCGCCGGGCGGCGCCGTCGACGTGACGCTGCACGCGGGCGAGCTGACGGTACGGGACCACGGGCCGGGCATCCCGGCGGAGGACCTGCCGTACGTCTTCGAGCGGTTCTGGCGTTCCCCGTCGGCCCGCGCCCTGCCCGGCAGCGGCCTGGGCCTGTCGATCGTGGCCCGTACGGTCCAGCGGGCGGGCGGCACCGCCGCGCTGCGGGCGGCGGCCGACGGCGGCCCCGGTACGGAGGCGGTGCTCCGCGTCCCGGGGGCGCCGACGCCACCGCCGGCCGGGCCGTCAGTTGTGCCGGATCAGTGATTCGACCAGGCCGGAGCGGGTGTTCGGGAAGTCCAGCGGGACGATCCCGAGCCCGGTCCGGCCGGCCAGTTCGCCGCCGTCGACGAAGGCGTGGACCTGCGGGTTGAGCCGGTCGGAGTTCCAGCGCGGCGGCATGTACGCCGAGGTGCTGACGTAGTTCACGAACAGCTTGCCGGGCTGTTGCACGGCCCGCCGGAAGTGGTTCTCGATCTTGCCGCGCTTGGCGAAGGGCTCGGCGTTCCAGTCGTCCTGGACGTCGAAGACGTTGCCGTCGGCGTACCGCAGGCCGGGCAGGCCGCCGTTGTCGGCGAGGAGCACCACCTTGCCGCGGGCCGCGCCCAGCGAGGCGGGCAGCGCGTCGGCGATGCGGAACAGCGGCCGCCAGCCCCGGTTGTCGAGGTAGTCGTCGAAGATCGCGCGGAAGGTGGCGTCGCTGTCGCCGGAGTACTCCTGCTTGACCCGCATCAGGACGGTTTCGGAGGGGTGGGCTGCGAGGAAGTTCCAGCAGGCCACGAGCACGTCGCCGAACATCAGGTCCTGGAAGAACGATCCGTGGTGGATGGCGAACGATCCGCCCGTGACCCGGCAGCGGACGTCGAGGAAGCGGATGCCGGCGTCGAGTTGCTGGGCGATCGAGGTGTTCTGGCAGGCGACGTACAGCCCGCCCTTGCGGGCGCCGGAATCGTGGGTGCCGGGGATGGTCATCCGCTGGAGCGGGGTGGAGTCGGCGAGGCCGGCCATCCAGTCCTGGGTGCCGAGGGCGCGGGCGGAGGCCGGGGCCGCCGTCCCGAACCCCACGGCGGCCGCCGCCGCCAGTGCCCCCGCCCCGGTCAGAAACGTCCGCCGGTCCAGTGCCACGCCCATGTCCGCCCCTTTGCCGACCCAGTGATGGGACGGGATTATGGCGTGCCGGACCCGCCTTTACTACCCGTCGGTAGAGACGGGTTGGTCGAGCAACTCGGCCATCCTGCGCAGGCCTTGGGCCAGCGCGTGCCCGTCGGGCGCGTGCTCCGGGTCCGTCAGGGCCTGCACCATCACCCCGCTCAGCAGCGCGAGGTGCACCGATCCGAGACCGCGTACGTCCTCCTCCGCGACCGCGTCCTCGGGCACCCCGGCCAGCTGCGCCGCCACCATGCGCCGGGAGCGGCGCTGGCCCTCGGCGAGCGCCGCGAGCAGCTCGGGCGAGGACTGGGCGTGGACGAAGGCCTCGACGTTGGCGATCCACAGCCAGCGCATCTCGCCGAAGTCCCGGATCTTGCGGTCCCAGGTGTCGGCGTACCGCTCCTCGGTGGTGTCGCCCTGGCCGGTGAGCCGGCCCGAGCCGGCGGCCCAGTCGTCCATGGCGGCGAAGAGCGCCTGGTTGAGGAGGGCCTCCCGCGAGCCGTAGTGGTAGCCGATCGCCGCCATGCTCACCTGCGCGGCCGCGGCGATGTCGCGCACGGTCGTGCGCAGGTAGCCCTTCTCCTCCAGGCAGCGCCGCGCTCCGGCCAGCAGGTCCTCGCGATTTCCCATGGCGGGATCGTAGCCGCGCCGGTTTTGGGCAAGCGCCCTACACGATCGTATTGCGCGCACGCCCAAGTCCTGGCAGGCTGCGTCCATCGGATGATCCACCGGCACACGGAAGGCACCGGACATGCGCCACGAGCTGAAGATCGACGACCGCACCCTCTCCTACCTGGACTTCGGCGGCCCGGGCCGCCCGCTGCTCGCCCTCCACGGGGGCCTGTCCGAAGGAGTCGCGTTCAAGGCCCTCGCCCAGGAGCTCGGCGACCACTGGCGGGTCATCGCCCCCGACCAGCGCGGCCACGGCGACTCCGGCAGGGCCACCGCCTACGACCGCGAGGGGTACGTCTCCGACGCCGTGGCCCTGCTGGACCACCTCGGCCTCCACGAGCCCGTGGCCCTCCTCGGCTACTCCCTCGGCGGGCTCAACGCCTACCACCTGGCCGCCCGCCACCCGGAGCGGATCGGCGCCCTCATCGGCGTGGACTGCGCCGTGGAGGTCCAGCCCGGGCAGTCCGAGTGGTTCGCCTTCCTCCGCGGCCTGCCGTACACCGCGCCCACCACGGGGGAACTGCTGGCCGCGGCCGGCCCGGTGGGCGGCCAGATCGTCGGCGCCGCGCTGCGCCGGCTCCCCGACGGCGCCGGCTGGCGGATGCCGTTCCACCCGCAGGACATGCTCGACTCGATCGAAGGCTGCCGAGGCGACCACTGGGACGCCTGGCTCGGCAGCAACTGCCCGGCCCTCCTCGTCCACGGCACGGACAGCCACGCCCTGCCCCGGGAGCAGGCCGACGCGATGGTGGCCCGGCGGCCCGGGACCTCGTACGCCCCGCTGGACGGGGACCACTTCGTGCCGTTCCGCAACCCGCGGGGCTTCCACCGGGCCGTCTCGGAGTTCCTCGCCACCCTCTGAGGAACCGGACACCGCTCCCGGGAAACGCCGGAGGGGCGGCGGACCTGGGGCCCACCGCCCCTCGTGGGCGTACCGCGTACGGGAGTTACTTGACGACGGTGATCCGGTTCGCCGCCGGCGGGGCGATCGGAGCCGACTCCGAGGAGTTGTTCGCCAGGTAGGCGTTGAAGCAGTCCAGGTCGGACGCGCCCACCAGCTTGTTCTTGTGCTCCTTCAGGACGGTGAAGCCGTCACCGCCGCCCGCGAGGAACTCGTTCATCGCGACCCGGTAGGTGCGGGCGGGGTCGATGGCCGCGCCGTTCAGCTTCACCGAGTCCGCGACGATGCGGTCCGCGCCCGTCTTCGTCATGTCGAGGGTGTAGGTGAAGCCCTTCGACACCTGGAGGATCTTCGGGTTCGGGCCGTTGACCGGGCCGGTGACCTGCTGCTGGAGCGCGGTCACGAGCTGCGCGCCGGTCAGGTCGACCACGTTCATCATGTTGGTGAACGGCTGGACCGTGAAGGCCTCCCCGTACGTCACCACTCCGTCGCCCTCGGCCCCGGAGGCCTTGTAGGCGAGGTCGGAGCGGATGCCGCCCGGGTTCATGATCGCCAGCTCCGCGCCGCCCTTGTCGGCGGGGGCCAGCGCCTCCAGCTGCGCGTCGGCGATGAGGTCACCGAGCGGCTTCTCGAACTCCGGCGAGCCGCGGCCCGGGATGTCCGCCGAGATGAAGCCCTGCGGGCGGTCGGCGACCGGGGCGGCCAGCGCGTTCCAGCGCTGGATCAGCTCGGTCATGTCCGCGGCCTTGGGCTGCTCCCGGGTGACGACCTTGTTGACCGGCTTGGGCGCCTTGACCGGCGTACGGACGATGTCCTTGGTCTGCCGGTCGTAGGTCAGCGTGGTGTCCGTGTACAGGCGGCCGAGCGAGGCGGCCGAGGTGACCGTACGCGGGTTGCCCGCCGGGTCGGGGATGTTGCAGCTGTAGGCCTGGTGCGTGTGGCCGGTGACCAGCGCGTCGACCTTCGCGTCGACGTTCTTGGCGATGTCGACGATGGCACCGGAGATGCCGGCGCCGGCGCCCGGGACGTCGCAGTCGTAGTTGTACGCGCCGTTCGCGGGCAGCCCGCCCTCGTGGATCAGCGCGACGATCGACTTCACGCCCTGCTTGTTCAGCTCCGCGGCGTACTTGTTGATCGTCTCGACCTCGTCGCCGAACTTGAGGCCCTTGACGCCCTCGGCGGTGACGACGTCCGGCGTGCCCTCCAGGGTGACGCCGATGAAGCCGATCTTCACGTCCCCCTTCTTCCAGATGAAGGTGGGCGACATCATCGGACGCTTGGTCTTCTCGTCCGTCACGTTGGCCGCGAGGTACTGGAATTCCGCTCCGGTGAACGTCTTGCCGTACTCGAAGCAGCCTTCGACCGGGTGGCAGCCGCCGTACGCCATGCGGCGCAGCTCGGTGCGGCCCTCGTCGAACTCGTGGTTGCCGACGCTGGACACGTCCAGGCCGAGCTTGTTCAGCGCCTCGACGCTCGGCTCGTCGTGGAAGAGACCGGACAGCATCGGGCTGCCGCCGATCATGTCGCCGGCCGCGGCCGTGACGGAGTACTCGTGGCCCTTGCGGGCCTCGCGCAGGCTGGTCGCCAGGTACTCGACACCGCCCGCCGGTATTGCCTTGGTGGTGCCGTCTGCCTGGCGTTCGCTCACCGTGCCCGAGGAGCCCTGCGGGGGCTCCAGCGTGCCGTGGAAGTCGTTGAACGACAGCATCTGTACGTCGACGGTCCGGCTCTGGGCCGTACCGCCACCACTCGCGGCTCCGGCCGGCAGTGCGGCGGCGACCATGGCTCCGGCACCGGCCGTCAGGGCGAGTGCGGTGAAGGTCAACCGGCGGGCCGTGCGGGGCCGTTGTGGCGTCGCTGACATTTAGTCCCCTTTGTGGACAGCGAGACAAGTTGGGAGGTCCGCCGCAGCTTATTGTCAACGCGCGTAGCACGACAGGGGGTATCGGGTTGCGAGCTGGTTACGCGGCGGCGTTGCGGGGCCGGTGGGGCCCGCGGGGCACGGAACCGCGGGCGGCGGTCGTAGGCTCGGGGCATGACTGACGCAGCAGCGGCCCTGGAGCCCGGACGGCAGATTCAGACCCTCGACGAGCTGACGGAGGAACAGGCCGCATCCGTCCTGGAGCTCATCGCGGAAGCGGCCCGCACCGACGGCACCACCGCGGTGTCCGAGCAGGGGCGGCTCCAGCTGCGCGGCGGACCGCGCGAGGGCATCCGGCACTTCCTCCTGAGCGACGGCACCCGGCTCGCCGGATACGGGCAACTGGAGGACACCGACCCGGTGGAGGCCCCCGCCGCCGAGCTCGTCGTGCACCCCGCGCTGCGCGGGCGCGGCCACGGCCGGGCGCTGGGCTCGGCCCTCCTGAACGCCTCCGGCAAGCGGATCCGGGTGTGGGCCCACGGCGGCAAGTCCGCCGCCCGGCACCTCGCGCAGGTGCTCGGCCTGACCCTCTTCCGCGAGCTGCGCCAGCTGCGCCGCCCCCTCGCCGGCGGCGACCCGCTGCCCGAGCCGGCCCTGCCGGCCGGCGTGAGCGTACGGACCTTCGTACCCGGCCAGGACGACGCGGCGTGGCTCGCGGCGAACGCGGCGGCCTTCGCCCACCACCCGGAGCAGGGCTCGCTGACGCAGCGGGACCTGAACGACCGGATCGCGCAGCCGTGGTTCGACGCGAAGGGCTTCTTCCTCGCGGAGCGCGACGGCGAGCTGGTCGGCTTCCACTGGACGAAGGTGCACGGGGCGGAGCGGCTCGGCGAGGTCTACGTGGTCGGCGTCAAGCCGGGCGCCCAGGGCGGCGGCCTCGGCAAGGCCCTGACGGCGATCGGTCTGCGGCACTTGGCGGCGTCGGGCCTGCCGACGGCGATGCTCTACGTGGACGCCGACAACCCGGCGGCCCTGGCCGTGTACGAGGGCCTCGGCTTCACCACCCACGAGGTCGACCTGATGTACCGCACCGAAAGCTGACGGGCCGGTCACGCTCCGCGCCGGGGGAACGGCTCCGCGCGTCCGTGGATAACGCAGAGAACGCAGAGAACACGGAGAACGCAGAGAACGCACGTTTTCCACCACGTACGGGCCCGTGAGCCCGGCCGGAAGCGCCCCGGAGACGAAGGAAGCCCCAGGAAAGCCCAGAAGCCATACGCCATTAACCGGGCATTCAGAAGCGCTTGCCAGTCTCCGGTCATGCAGCCCCGACTCCGACTGACAGCCGATGCTTCCGACGCGCCTGTCCTGCCTCGTGCGCGGAAGAATGGAGGCATGAGCCAGAAGCCCAGCGCAGGTCCCACCGAGGTCCCCGCCCAGCACCCGTCTCACCCGTCCGGAAACTCCGCGGCAGCGGTCAAGGCGCGGCTGGGCTCCATAGCCGCCCACCGCCCGCACGGCGGCCTGGATCCGGACCTCGACGCGGATCTGGACGCGTACGAGGACAAGGACGAGACGGGCGAGCTGCCCGCGAACCGGTTCCTGGACCGGGAGCGCAGCTGGCTGGCCTTCAACGAGCGGGTCCTGGAGCTCGCGGAGGATCCGAACACCCCGCTGCTGGAGCGCGCGAACTTCCTGGCGATCTTCGCGAGCAACCTCGACGAGTTCTTCATGGTCCGCGTCGCGGGCCTGAAGCGGCGCATCGCGACGGGCGTCGCCACCCGTTCGGCCTCAGGCCTGCAGCCGCGTGAGGTGCTGGACCTGATCTGGACGCGTTCGCGCGAGCTCATGGCCCGGCACGCCGCCTGCTACCAGCAGGACATCGCCCCGCAGCTGGCGGAGGAGGGGATCCACCTCATCCGGTGGCCGGACCTCACCGAGAAGGAGCAGGCCCGCCTCTTCACGCTGTTCCGCAACCAGATCTTCCCGGTGCTGACGCCGCTGGCCGTGGACCCCGCGCACCCCTTCCCGTACATCTCCGGCCTCTCGCTGAACCTGGCCGTCGTCGTCCGGAACCCGGTCAGCGGCCACCGCCACTTCGCCCGGGTCAAGGTCCCGCCGCTCCTCTCGCGGTTCCTGGAGGCCTCCCCGCAGCGCTACGTCCCGCTGGAGGACGTCATCGCCGCGCACCTGGAGGAGCTGTTCCCCGGCATGGAGGTGCTCGCGCACCACATGTTCCGGGTGACCCGCAACGAGGACCTGGAGGTCGAGGAGGACGACGCGGAGAACCTCCTCCAGGCGCTGGAGAAGGAGCTCATGCGGCGCCGCTTCGGCCCGCCGGTGCGCCTGGAGGTCGAGGAGTCCATCGACCCCGGCGTCCTGGACCTGCTCGTGCAGGAGCTGAAGGTGTCCGCGGCCGAGGTGTACCCGCTGCCCGGGCCGCTGGACCTGACCGCCCTGTTCGGGATCTCCTCCCTGGACCGGCCGGAGCTCAAGTACCCGAAGTTCGTCGCGGGCACGCACCGTGACCTGGCCGAGGTGGAGTCGGCGTCCGCACCGGACATCTTCGCCGCGCTGCGCGAGCGGGACGTCCTGCTGCACCACCCGTACGACTCGTTCTCCACGTCCGTGCAGGCCTTCCTGGAGCAGGCCGCCGGCGACCCGGACGTCCTCGCGATCAAGCAGACGCTGTACCGGACCTCGGGCGACTCGCCGATCGTCGACGCCCTGATCGACGCGGCCGAGTCCGGCAAGCAGGTCCTCGTACTCGTCGAGATCAAGGCCCGGTTCGACGAGCAGGCCAACATCAAGTGGGCGCGCAAGCTGGAGGAGTCCGGCTGCCACGTCGTCTACGGCCTGGTGGGGCTCAAGACGCACTGCAAGCTCTCCCTCGTGGTCCGCCAGGAGGGCGACACCCTGCGCCGCTACTCGCACGTGGGCACCGGCAACTACCACCCGAAGACCGCCCGGCTCTACGAGGACCTCGGCCTGCTCACCGCAGACCCGCAGGTCGGCGCGGACCTCTCCGACCTCTTCAACCGACTGTCGGGGTACTCGCGCCGCGAGACCTACCGCCGGCTGCTGACCGCCCCGAAGTCCCTGCGCGACGGACTGATCTCGCGCATCGACAAGGAGGCCGACCACCACCGGGCCGGCCGGCCCGCGTACGTCCGGCTGAAGATGAACTCGATCGTCGACGAGGCCCTGATCGACTCCCTGTACCGGGCCGCCCAGGCGGGCGTCCCCGTCGACATCTGGGTGCGCGGCATCTGCGCCGTGCGGCCCGGTGTCCCGGGGCTGTCGGAGAACATCCGGGTCCGCTCGATCCTCGGCCGCTTCCTGGAGCACTCCCGGGTCTTCGCCTTCGGCAACGGCGGCGAACCGGAGGTGTGGATCGGCAGCGCCGACATGATGCACCGCAACCTCGACCGCCGCATCGAGGCACTGGTGAGGGTCACCGACCCCGCCCACCGCGCGGCACTGGACCGGATGCTGGAGACCGGCATGTCCGACGCCACGTCCTCATGGCACCTGGGTCCGGACGGCGAGTGGACCCGGCACAGCACGGATGCCGAGGGCCAGCCGCTGCGGCACGTTCAGGAGATGCTCATAGACGCCCGGAGGCGCCGGCGTGGCTCAGCCAAACCATGACCCGACCGCAGGTGACGTACTCGCCCCGTACCTGCGCTCCCAGGCCACCGCGTTCCTGCGCGCGCTGCGCCTGCACGACGAGAGCACCGGGAGCGGGGCGGACACCCCGGACAGCGGGGAGGCGGCGCGCGGCCTGCGGGGGGCTGCGCGCCGCATCGCCGGCTCCCTGAGCACGTTCCGGGTGGTGACCGAGTCGGGCTGGGCCGACGGGCTGCGCACCGAGCTGGTGTGGCTGTCCTCGACGCTCGCGGACGAACACGCCTACGCCGCCCGGCTGTCCCGGCTGATGGAAGCCCTGGCGCGGCTTTCGGCGGCACCCGAGGTACCGGCGCCGCGCGGCGGCACGGGCTCGTCGGGGGCGCTGACGGTGGGATCGGCGCGCGCGGGCGCACTGCTGGAGCGACAGCTCACGCTGGCGCGGACCCGCGCCCACTCCACCACCCTCCAGGCACTCGGTTCGTCCCGCTTCCACGCGGTGGCCGACGCCGTGGCGGTGCTCGCCTCGGAGGTCCCGCTGGATCCCGTGGCCGCCCGCGGACCGGTGGCGGAGGTACTGGTCCCGCTGGCCGCGGTCACGGAGGGCCGGCTCGCCACCGCCGTCGCCGCCCTGCCCGCCACCGGGGACACCCCGTACTCGGCGCACGAGGACGGCGCCTGGCACGAGGTGCGCCGCCTGCTGCGGGTCCACCGGTACGCGCGGGAGACCCTCGGCGAGGACGTCGTCCGGCTGGCGGCGGCGGGCCGGGCCCTGGACCGGCACCGCGACGCCTCCGACGCGGCCACCGCCTCGGCGGCCGCCGCCCGCACCCCGAGGATCGCCCCGGCGACGGCGTACGCCCTGGGCGTCCTGCATGCCGACCAGCGCCACGCCGCCCTGGCCGCCCGTCGCGCCTTCCACACCATCTGGCACCCCCTGCCGGCGTAGGGCGCGTCCTCGGTACGCGCGCCCCTTGCGACGGCACGCGCACGACGCCGCCCCTGCCCCCGGCGCCCCCGCTACGGCGCCGGACCAGGAGACCCCGGCCGGCGGGCGGCCGGGGGCTCGCCCGTCCCCGACCTGCGCGACCGGCGGGCCGGGGCGGCCGAACGTACCCTGGTGCCCAGGTGAAGACGCCCTGGACGGGCCCCGCCCGGCGCCCTTCGGCAGCCCGCGACCGGCGCATTCCAGCCACGCCCCACCACCGCGCCCCTCTGGCCCCGCGACGGGCGACCGGAAGTCACAGAGGGATAACGGGCGAACAACGCCCCCTTACGTCCGGGTACAAACCGCCCCATCCGCACCCGGTCGCCCGCCACGGTTCACTCGCCGTTCACCAAGCGCCGTCGACCGCTTCACCTGTTCTGCCTAATTTCAGTACTGCAAGGTGCGAGCCGGTCCGGAAACCACGGCGTACGCACCCCGCGACCCGTAGTCCTCTTCGCACGCCGCCCCGATACAGAAAGCGGCCGGCGGCTCCTCGGAAGGAACACCCGAAAGTGAAGCTTCAGCGCAAGAACCGGCTTCGTGCCTCCGCCCTCGGGGCCCTCGTCGTGTCCGGCGCCCTGGTCCTCACGGCGTGCGGCTCGGACGACAACACGAAGACCGGTGCCGGCGACACCCCGAAGGCCTCCGCCCCGGCCCCGGGTGACGTCAAGTGCGACGGCGCCAAGGGCAAGCTCCTGGCGTCCGGCTCCTCCGCGCAGAAGAACGCGGTCGACCTGTGGGTGAAGAACTACATGGCCGCCTGCTCCGGCGTCGAGGTGAACTACAAGTCCTCCTCCTCCGGTGAGGGCATCGTCGCGTTCAACCAGGGCACCGTGGGCTTCGCCGGCTCGGACTCGGCGCTCAAGCCCGAGCAGGTCGAGGAGTCGAAGAAGATCTGCACCGGCGGCCAGGGCATCAACCTGCCGATGGTCGGCGGCCCGATCGCCCTCGGCTTCAACGTCGCGGGTGTCGACAAGCTGAACCTCGACGCCGCCACGATCGCCAACATCTTCAACGACAAGATCAAGAAGTGGGACGACGAGGCGATCAAGAAGCTGAACCCCGGCGTCACGCTCCCCTCCACCGCGATCCAGGCCTTCCACCGCTCCGAGGACTCCGGCACCACCGAGAACCTGGGCAAGTACCTCAAGGCCGCCGCCCCCGACGCCTGGTCCTACGAGGCCTCGAAGAAGTGGCCGGCCCCCGGTGGCCAGGCCGCCTCCGGCTCCTCCGGCGTCGCCTCCCAGGTCAAGGCCGTCGACGGCGCGATCGGCTACTTCGAGCTCTCCTACGCCAGCTCGCAGAGCATCAAGACGGTCGACGTGAACACCGGCGCCGGCACCCCGGTCAAGGCCACCGGCGAGAACGCCTCCAAGGCCATCGCCGCCGCCAAGGTCACCGGCACCGGCTCCGACCTGGCCCTGAAGCTCGACTACACCACCAAGGCCGAGGGCGCGTACCCGATCGTCCTGGTCACGTACGAGGTCGTCTGCGACAAGGGCAACAAGCCCGAGACCCTCGGCACCGTGAAGTCCTTCCTGGAGTACACCGCCTCGGACGCGGGCCAGAAGGTCCTCACCGAGAACGGCTACGCGCCGATCCCGGCCGAGATCAACACCAAGGTCCGCGAAGTCATCAAGTCGCTGGCCTAGTACTG
Organism: Streptomyces sp. NPDC006512; assembly: GCF_040611935.1. Lineage (NCBI taxonomy): Bacteria > Bacillati > Actinomycetota > Actinomycetes > Kitasatosporales > Streptomycetaceae > Streptomyces > Streptomyces sp. NPDC006512. Next base: position 27,860 of record NZ_JBEXPG010000069.1, read on the forward strand.
ATCCCCGCGCTGCCGGGCGGATCCCGTCCGATCCGCCCGGCAGCCGGGGACCCTCCCCCTCCACCCGGGGGAATCCGGTGCACCGCCGCCAGGGGGCCTGCCCCCCACTCAGACCGGAAAGACCATGGCTTCCACCACACCCACCCAGATAGACACGGCTCCGCCTGTCTCCAAGAGCGGAAGGTCCACCGGCCGCGCCGGTGACAAGATCTTCGCGGGGCTCTCCAAGGGCTCCGGCATCCTGCTCCTGGTGATCATGGCGTCGATCGCCATCTTCCTCACCTACCGCGCCGGGCTCGCGCTGTCGAAGAACGAGGGCAACTTCCTCACCACCTTCGACTGGAACGCCTCGGCCACTCCCCCCGTCTTCGGCATCGCCGTCCTGCTCTTCGGCACCGTCGTCAGCTCGATCATCGCGATGGTCATCGCGGTCCCGATCGCCGTCGGCATCGCCCTGTTCATCTCGCACTACGCGCCGCGCAAGCTGGCCGCGCCCCTCGCCTACGTGGTCGACCTGCTGGCCGCCGTGCCGTCGATCATCTACGGCATCTGGGGCGCCCTGTTCCTGGTGCCGCAGCTGAACGGGCTGAACCTCTGGCTGGACGAGTACCTCGGCTGGACCTACGTCTTCGAGAAGACCCAGGTCGGCGTCGCCCGCTCGCTCTTCACCGTCGGCATCCTGCTCGCGATCATGATCCTGCCGATCGTGACCAGCGTCAGCCGCGAGGTCTTCCTCCAGGTCCCGCGCATGAACGAGGAGGCCGCCCTGGCCCTCGGCGCGACCCGCTGGGAGGTCATCCGGATGTCGGTCCTGCCCTTCGGCCGCTCCGGCGTCATCTCCGCCTCGATGCTCGGCCTCGGCCGCGCCCTCGGCGAGACCATGGCCGTGGCCACCGTCCTCTCCCCGAGCTTCCTCATCTCGTTCCACGTCCTGAACCCGGGCGGCGGAACCTTCGCGCAGAACATCGCCGCGAAGTTCGACGAGGCCAACGAGTTCGGCCGGGACGCGCTGATCGCCTCCGGTCTGGTCCTCTTCCTCCTCACCCTGCTCGTCAACGGCGCCGCTCGCGTGATCATCGCGCGACGCAAGGAGTTCTCGGGGGCGAACGCCTGATGAGTCACGCACTGCAGGAGCAGCGGCCCGTACGGGACCGCAAGTCCGCCGCCCCCGCCACGCTCACCCGGGGCGGCCTCCCCCGCTGGGCCCCGGCCGGCATCGCCGTCCTGTCCGCCGCCCTCGGCAGCGGCATCGGGCTGGCCTTCGACCTCGACAGCAAGATCCAGTGGGGGCTCATCGCGGCCGTCCTGTTCGTGGTCGTCACGTACACGGCCAGCGCCGTCGTCGAGAACCGCCGCCAGGCCAAGGACCGGGTCGCCACCTCGCTCGTCTGGGTCTGCTTCATCCTGGCCGTCGTCCCGCTGCTCTCGCTGCTGTGGACCACGATCAGCCGGGGCGTCTCCGCCCTCGACGGGGACTTCCTCAGCCACTCGATGAACGGCGTGACCAGCTTCGAGGAGGGCGGCGGCGTCTACCACGCGCTCCTCGGCACCATCGAGCAGGTCGCCCTCGCCACCCTGATCGCGGCGCCCGTCGGTCTGCTGACCGCCGTCTACCTGGTCGAGTACGGCCGCGGCTCGCTCGCCAAGGCCGTCACCTTCTTCGTCGACGTGATGACCGGCATCCCCTCCATCGTCGCGGGTCTGTTCATCCTCACGACGTGGAACCTGATGCTCGGCTTCGGCCCCTCCGGCTTCGCCGGCGCCATGGCCCTGTCGATCCTGATGATGCCGGTCGTGGTCCGCTCCACCGAGGAGATGCTCAAGCTCGTCCCGAACGAGCTGCGCGAGGCCGCCCTGGCCCTCGGCGTGCCGAAGTGGCGCATGATCCTCAAGGTCGTGCTCCCCACCGCCATCGGCGGCATCTCCACCGGTGTCATGCTGGCCGTGGCCCGCATCGCCGGCGAGACCGCCCCGATCATGCTGCTGGTCTTCGGCTCCCAGCTGATCAACGGCAACCCCTTCGAAGGCGCTCAGTCCTCGCTCCCCCTCTACATCTGGGAGCAGTACAAGGTCGGCAGTGAAGCCTCCTACGACCGGGCATGGGCGGCAGCGCTCGTCCTGATCGCCTTCGTCATGATCCTCAATCTGGTGGCCCGCGGCATCGCCCGCTGGAAGGCCCCGAAGACCGGTCGCTGACGCGACTCATGAAAGCGAAGTGACCCCTCATGGCGAAGCGAATCGACGTCAGCGGACTGTCCGCCTTCTACGGCACCCACAAGGCCATCGACGACATCTCGATGACCGTGGAACCCCGCTCGGTGACGGCCTTCATCGGCCCCTCCGGCTGCGGCAAGTCCACCTTCCTGCGGACCCTGAACCGCATGCACGAGGTCACCCCCGGCGGCCGCGTCGAGGGCAAAGTCCTCCTGGACGACGAGAACCTGTACGGCGCCGGCGTGGACCCGGTCGCGGTCCGCCGCACCGTCGGCATGGTCTTCCAGCGCCCGAACCCCTTCCCCACCATGTCGATCTTCGACAACGTGGCCGCGGGCCTGCGGCTGAACGGCTCCTTCAAGAAGTCCGAGCTCACGGACATCGTCGAGAAGTCCCTCCAGGGCGCCAACCTCTGGAACGAGGTCAAGGACCGCCTGAACAAGCCCGGCTCCGGCCTCTCCGGCGGCCAGCAGCAGCGCCTGTGCATCGCCCGCGCCATCGCGGTCGAACCCCAGGTCCTGCTGATGGACGAGCCCTGCTCGGCCCTCGACCCGATCTCCACCCTCGCCATCGAGGACCTGATCGGCGAGCTGAAGGAGCGCTTCACGATCGTCATCGTGACGCACAACATGCAGCAGGCGGCCCGCGTCTCGGACCGCACCGCCTTCTTCAACCTCTCCGCCGTCGGTCAGCCGGGCAAGCTGGTCGAGATCGACGACACGGACCGGATCTTCTCCAACCCGTCCGTCCAGGCGACCGAGGACTACATCTCGGGCCGCTTCGGCTAGACCCGGGATGGACCAGGCGTCCTGCGGTGCTGCATGGCGGTGCCACCGCAAGGCGAAAGGAAAAGGGCCGGCTCCCCCTGGGTGGGGGGAGCCGGCCCGCTTTCGTGTCCGGTCAGGGCACTAGCTGACGAAGGCCAGGTTGACGATCCAGAAGCTGACCGCGGCGACCAGGGCCGCGGCCGGCATCGTGATGAACCAGCCGAGGATGATGTTCTTGGCGACACCCCAGCGGACCGCGTTGATCCGCTTGGTCGCGCCCACACCCATGATCGCCGAGGTGATCACGTGCGTGGTGGAGATCGGCGCGTGGAAGATGAACGCCGAGCCGAACATGATCGACGCGCCGGTGGTCTCCGCCGCGAAGCCCTGCGGCGGGTCCAGCTCGATGATCTTGCGGCCGAGCGTGCGCATGATGCGCCAGCCGCCCGCGTACGTACCCAGCGACAGCATCACGGCACACGCGATCTTGACCCAGATCGGGATCGCGTCGCCCGCGCCCTGCACGTCGGCGATGACCAGGGCCATCATCACGATGCCCATGGTCTTCTGGGCGTCCTGGAGACCGTGGCCCAGGGCCATGCCGGCCGCGGACACCGTCTGCGCGATGCGGAAGCCCCGCTTGGCCTTGTGCGGGTTGGCCCGACGGAACATCCACAGGATGGCCACCATCACCAGGTAACCGACCACGAGACCGACGACCGGCGAGACGAACATCGGGATGACGACCTTGTCGACCACGCCGGACCAGATGACCTCGGTGCCGCCCGCCAGCGCCGCGCCCACCATGCCGCCGAACAGCGCGTGCGAGGAGGACGAGGGCAGGCCGAAGTACCAGGTGATCAGGTTCCAGACGATCGCGCCGACCAGCGCCGCGAAGAGGATCCACATGCCCCGGTTGCCGTGGGGCGTCTCGATGAGCCCCTCACTGACCGTCTTGGCCACGCCGCTGCCGAGGAACGCACCGGCCAGGTTCATCACCGCCGCCATCGCCAGCGCCGCGCGCGGGGTCAGGGCCCGCGTCGAAACGGACGTGGCGATGGCGTTCGCGGAGTCGTGGAAGCCGTTGGTGTAGGTGAAGCCGAGCGCGACACCGATGGTCACGATCAGCGCAAAGGTGTCCACGAGGTTCAGGACTCCTTGACCGCGATGGTCTCCACCGTGTTCGCAACGTGCTCGAACGCGTCGGCCGCCTCTTCGAGCACGTCGACGATCTGCTTGAGCTTCAGCACCTCGATGGCGTCGTACTTGCCGTTGAAGAGCTGGGCGAGCAGCTTGCGGTGGATCTGGTCCGCCTGGTTCTCGAGGCGGTTGACCTCGATCCAGTACTCGGTCAGGTTGTCCATCGTCCGCAGGTGCGGCATGGCCTCGGCGGTGAGCTCCGCCGCCCGGGCCAGGACCTCGATCTGCTGCTCGACTCCCTTGGGGAGCTCCTCCACGTTGTAGAGGACGACCAGGTCGACCGCCTCTTCCATGAAGTCCATGATGTCGTCGAGGGACGAGGCCAGGTTGTAGATGTCCTCGCGGTCGAACGGCGTGATGAAGGAGGAGTTCAGCTGGTGGAAGATCGCGTGGGTCGCGTCGTCCCCCGCGTGTTCCGCAGCCCGCATCCGCTCCGCGATCTCGGCCCGGGCGGACATGTCCGCGCCGAGCAGTTCCATCAGGAGCTTGGAGCCCGTGACGATGTTGTCCGCGGATGCGGCGAACATGTCGTAGAAGCTCGTCTCCCTGGGGGTCAGACGAAATCGCACGTGTGGTCCTCGGGGTGCATTGGATTCGGTCAGGCTGATGCTAGGCGCATCCCCCGGCCACGGCTAACCGGCCGTTCTCCAGTGTGCTCCATCAGGCACAGTGGGCCGCACGGACCCCTGCCCCTCCGGCCAGGGCCAAGTACCCTATACCCATGAGGGGTATATACCCCCTCGATCCGGACCACGGGAGGACGCATGACGACCATCGAGGCGGAAGGCTCCGGAGCCGACGCCGGCACCGCCCCTGTCGCGGCCGTGCACGGGTACCACCACCAGAAGGACGAGCACCTGAAGCGGCTGCGCCGCATCGAGGGGCAGATCCGCGGCCTCCAGCGGCTCGTCGACGAGGACGTCTACTGCATCGACATACTCACCCAGGTCTCGGCGAGCACGAAGGCCCTCCAGTCCTTCGCCCTCCAGCTGCTGGAGGAGCACCTGCGCCACTGCGTGGCGGACGCCGCCGTCAAGGGCGGGGAGGAGATCGACGCCAAGGTCGAGGAGGCCACGAAGGCCATCGCCCGCCTCCTGCGCACCTGACGCGGCGCCCCCGCGCCCGGCTCCGTCCGCCGCTTCCCGGGCGGACGGGGGCGTCCGCTCCGCCCTGTCGCCCCTGGAGCCGTGACCGGAGCTAGAGCCCGATGCCCATCAGGACCTCGTCGATCCGGTCCTGGCTCAGCCGCTCCTCCGCGGCGGTGGACGCCGCGATGATCAACTCACCGCACAGCTCGATCTCGGCGAGTGCCACGTGGTCCTGCACCGTCGTACCGCCTGCGGGAGTCACGCGTGTCACCTCTTTCTGCCGCCCTCGCCCGTCGGCGCTCGGCCTCTCAGCGTAGGGATCGCACGCCGTGGCGCGCATGACACGGATGGACCATTTCCGGATAGTGGAGCCATGGCCCGGACGTGCCCTTCCGGGCCGCGTGGGCCGCTAGTCGGCGATCTTCCCGGCGAAAATGTCCCCGCTTGCGGGCAATGCCACGGTGACCGGGGTCCCGAAGCCGTAGAGCATCGTGGTCGAGGAGACGTCGATCACGCCATTCTTGACGTACGTGAACCGGTGCCTGACCTTCCGCAGCCGTCCTTCCTCGTCGAGGTAGACGTCGAAGGGCACGCTGTCCTTGCTGAACCCTTTCGCCGCCGCCTCCAGCGACTCCTTCACCCCCGGTGACGCCGTCCGCGCCGCCCGCCCGATGTCCGTCGTCCCCTGGTAGTGCCACACCTTGGTGCCCGCCACCTCGTCCTCGCCCACGTACGTCACGCCCTGCGCGCCGCGCAGCAGCTCGACGGCGGTCAGCGGGTCGGTGGCCCCGCCCGTGACGAGGTTCCCGTCGGCGAGGGTGGTCGTGTCGACGCGGACCCACTTGTCGTCGGGAACGCCCGCGCCGCGGTTCTTCATGTAGAGGGAGCCCGGGACGAGGAGCTCGGTGATGGGCCGGTGCTCGGCCTTGCCCGTCACGTCGGCCGGGAGCATCACCAGGAGCTGGCCCATCCGCTTGCGGAAGTCGACCCCGCCCTCGCCGCGGATCGTGACCCGGGTGCCGCCGGTGGCCATCTCCATCGCCGTACGGGCCCGGGCGCTGCCGGTGGCCGCGAGCGCGTCGGCGGCCCCGCGGACCGCCGCGGCCGGGTCGCGCGGCGGCCGGGCGTCGCCGCTCCCGGAACCCTCCCCGGAGCCTTCGCCGCCGCCGCACGCGCCGAGCGCGGCCACGGTCACCGCCATGCCGACCGCGATCACCGCCTCACCCGCACGCCCGCGCCGCCGCCTGTGCTGGTGCACCACCATCGCCTGCCAACCCCCAACGCATGACCGCTGTTTGCCCGAGGCCCCCACCCGCTCCGGTTAACGAGGTCCGGGGTTTCCCGTCACGGGCCGCGGAGTTCCGGCGGCCGTACCGGGCCGGGGAGGACCCGGGTACCTTGGGGGTGTGGATCCGCACAGCAAGGCGACCCTGGTCCCTCCGTTTACCGCCGTGCCGCTCCCGCGTCACCCCGCGGAACCGGCGCAGCCACCCACCGGCCACACCACGAGCACCGCGGAACGCGGCTCGTTCTGCCTGGCCGTCTGCAGCTGCGGCTGGAGCGGGCCGGCCCGCCGCTCCCGTGACCTGGCCAGACGGGACGCCACCCGGCACACCTCGGGCTAGTGCCGCGCGGCCCCCGCGCCCGCGCGTGTCGCCCGTTCGGACGGCCCGGGTGGCCGGGCGGGCCGGGAGCGGATGCCCTGGTCTCATGCCAGGAACCGCACCCCGTGTCGCGGCCCTCCTCTGGGCCCTGCTCATCGCGCTCACCCCGGCCGCGGCCTGGGCCCGCCCCGTGGGCTCCGCGGACGGACCGGGCGACGTGGCCCTGGCCGTCGGGCTCACCACCGCGGCGGCCGTGGCGACCGGGCTGTGGCTGCGTTCCCGTTACCGCCGCGAGGAGACGGCCCGGGACGACACCCCGGGCCCCGGCGGCGACCGGTGACCCCTCGGTTCCGCCCGGCGGCGGTTCGGCTGTGCTTCGGAGCGGCGGTGCTGTGCCTGCTGGTGGCGGTCCTGCTCGCGGTCTGGAACGCGTACGCGGGCTGACCGCGCGGCGGCGTCCGGCCGGGTCTCAGGCCGCGAGGTCGCTCTCGGCCGGCCGCTGCGGCAGTTCCACCGGCCGGGCCACCACCCGGTCCCGGGCCCGGACGAGCCGTCCGACGCGGGGCGCGCGGGCGACCGTACGGACCAGCGGGGTCAGCAGGGCCATCGCGAGCGGCGCGAGGAGCAGGACGACGGCGGTGCCGAGGGCGAAGCCGCCGATCACGTCGGTCGGGTAGTGGACGCCCAGGTAGAGGCGGCACAGGCCCTCGGCGAGGGCGAGGGCGATCCCGATGAGCCCGAGCCTGCGGTTCGCGAGGAACACCCCGACCGCGAGCGCCATCGTGAGGGTCGCGTGCCCGCTGACGAAGGAGAAGCCCGCGGCCTGTCCCTGGCCGGCGGCGAGCACGTCGAGGCCGTCGTGCTGGAGGAACGGGCGCGGACGGCCGACGAACTCCCGCAGCGGCACGTTCACGAGCAGGGCGAGCCCGGCGGCCAGCGGGGCCCACACGAGCGCGGCGAAGGATTCGACGGCGGTGGTCTCGTCCTGCCTGCGGGCGCCGTGCCAGCACCACAGCACCAACAGGACGAGGGCGAGCGGGAGTCCGTACTCCGCGGCGGACGCGACGGCCCGGTCGACCGCCTCGGGGGCGCGCCGGGCCAGTCCGTTGACCTCGTACAGCAGGCCGACATCCACATTCGGCCCACCACTTGTGAGTCCAGCCATGCGAAGCGGCCCCTTGCCTAGGTCCCCTGCGGACGCACTGCGGTGTACGCCCCTACAACCCCCGTCGATCAACCCCCGTGTCCATGGAACGCCCGTTCTGGCAGGTCCGTTCCACTCTCCACCGAATGATCACTCCAACGTTATCGAAGAGTGACTCATCGTCGCAGCTCAAGGCCTTTGGTTTACGGAGAGTTGCCAGGGGCCGGAGCGGCCGCCGAGCGCTCCGGAAGGGCTTCCGCGCCGTCCTTGGTGACGCGGGTCGCGCCGAAGTAGTCCGGGGTGTCGATCTTGTCGAAGCGGATGACCGCACCGGTGAAGGGAGCGTTGATCATGTAGCCGCCGCCCACGTACATGCCGACGTGCCGGATCTCCCGCGAATTCGTCAGATCGTCGGAGAAGAAGACCAGATCACCGGGGAGCAACTCCTGGCGCGACGGGTGCGATCCGGCGTTGTACTGGTCGTTCGCGACGCGCGGCAGCTCGATCCCCACCGTCTCGTAGGCCGCCTTGGTCAGCCCCGAGCAGTCGAAGCGCCCGTCCTGGTCGGGAGTTCCGTTGCCGCCCCACAGGTACGGCGTCCCCAGCTGCTTCTGCGCGAAGTAGATGGCCCCGGCCGCCTGCTGGGAGGGCGCGACCCGGCCGAGGGGCCGGGCGAAGCTCTTCTCCAGGGACCGGATGGCCTTCACGTATCCCTGGGTCTCGCTGATCGCGGGCACACCGCCCGCCTTGATCACGCGGTAGGGACCGGCGTTGTAGGCGGCGAGCATGTTGTCCGACTGATCGCCCGGCACTTTCGCGACGTCCTTGGCGAGTTGGCAGTCGTACGAGGCCGCCGACGGGATCGCGTCCTTCGGATCCCAGATGTCCCGGTCGCCGTCACCGTCACCGTCGATCCCGTACGTGGCCCACGTGCCCGGGATGAACTGGGCGATGCCCCGCGCGTCGGCGTGGCTCACCACGTCGGGCTTCCAGCCGCTCTCGGTGTACAACTGAGCCGCCAGCATGGCCGGATTCAGTGCGGGGCAAAGGTTTCCCCACTTCTCCACCAGTGGCTGGTAGATCGCCGGGACGGCCCCCTTGACCAGTCCCACGGCGCCCTGCCTGCCGCTGTTCGCGATCCCCGCCGCCGCCGAGTACGTGCCGACGACGAGCAGCGCGACGAAGGCCATGCACACGCCGATCCCGAGCCCGCTTGCCATCCAGAACTTGCGCACCCGTCAACACTGCCTCATGGCAGGAGACCTGACAGCGCATTCGTCGGCCTGTCTTGGCACTATTTCACCGGAAAGCCGGTGCAGTAGATGTTGCTGTACTCCGTGATGCCCCTGACGCGGTAGACCACCACGGTCCAGTCACCCGGGTCGTTGACGAGCGGGATGGCCGGGAAAGTCCTCGGGGCGCCCTGGTAGTCGTCGAACTTCATGGAGAAGTCGTCGGGGTAGGTGAGCTCCACGTCCCCGCCGGAGGCCTCGTCCGCGAGGTCGACGGGCTTGCTCGTGTAGCCGATGGTCTTGTTGTAGTCACGGACGTGCTCGTAGGGCCGCTGGGTGCTCAGCTCGATGTCGTGCGGGGGCTTGACCCCGACGGAGACGGCGTAGGGGGCCTTCTCCGTGTGGTACGGCTTCAGGTGAAGACGGATCTTGACCTTGCCCGTCACCGACTGCGCTTCCGGGGAATCGGCGTCGACCACCGAGCCCACCAGGAACTCCGCCCGCTCCTCCCCGGGCAGGTTGCAGCTCCCGTTGCCCGGAGCGGTGCCCTGCCACAGGTCCCGCGACACCGAGTTGTTCTCGATGTGGTCGGGCAGGGCGCTCCCCGCCCCACCGCCCCGCGCCGCGGCGGACGGGCCCGCCGGCGACTGCGCCACAGGGTCCTTCGCGGCCGGCGCCGACCCCGAAGGCGGCCCGCCGGCCTGCTTCCCCCGGTCCCCGGCCCCGGCCTCCCCGTCCGGCAGCAGCAGGTAGCCGCCCGTGGCGAGGCCCCCCGCGACGAGCCCGGCGGCCACGACCAGGACCCAGCGCGGCGGACGCCGCCCGCCGGACGGCAGGGCGGTGGGCGCGACCGCCGGGCGCGGGGGAACGTACGTCGGCACGTAGCCGCCCGCTCCGACGGACAGCCCCGGCCCGGCGGTGGCGGGCAGTCCGGCCCCGGCGGTGGCGGGCAGGCCCGCGCCCCGGTCGCCGCCCGAGGCGAGCAGCGTCGCGTACACCGGGTCGTCGACCAGCGCCGAGTCCACGGCGCAGCGCCGGATGACCTCCGCGAGGGCCGGCCGCGCAGCCGGTTCCGCCGCCACACAGGCCCTGATCAGCTCGGCCAGCCGGGGCTCCACGCCCGCCAGGTCGATCTCGCCGTGCACCGCCCGGAAGTTGACCGCGGTCGGCTCGCCCGTACCGTACGGCGCCCGCCCGGTCGCCGCGTGGGCGAGCGTGGCCCCCAGCGCGAAGACGTCCGCCGCGTCCGCCACCTCGCCCCGCAGCAGCACCTCGGGAGCGGTGTAACCGGGCGTGCCCGGGGCGGCGCCGAACTGCGTCAGCGCCGTCTGGGCCGCCGCCTTGGCGATGCCGAAGTCGATGAGCTGGGGCCCCTGCACGCCCAGGATGACGTTCTGCGGCTTGAGGTCCCGGTGGGTGACCCCGTACGCGTGGACGCTCGCGAGCCCCTCGGCCAGCGCGGCGAACAGCCGACGGCAGGAATCGGCCGGCAGCGCGCCGCGCTCGCGCACGGCGTCGCCGAGCGTGGGACCGGCGACGTACTCGGTCGCGAGCCAGTAGGGCGGCGCCGCCAGCGAGGCGTCGATCAGGTTCGCGGTGTAGGCCGACCGCACCGCCCGGACCGTCTCGGCCTCCCGGCGGAACCGGGCGAGCGCCTCCGGATGCCCGGTGATCTCGTCCTTGATCACCTTGATGGCGACCAGCCGGCCGCCCGGGGACCGTCCCAGGTACACCTGCCCCATGCCCCCGGCCCCCAGCCGGGCCAACAGGGCCTGCGCCCCGATGTGGGTGGGATCGGTGTCTCTCAGGGCCTCCATCCGCACGAGCCTGCCACACCGACTCCCGCACCCGGCAGGCGGGTTGACACCGGCAACCCCCGGCTAGCCCCGTGGCGCGACGAACAGGCTCTGCGCGCCGCGCCCGATGGGCCCCTTCTCGTCGTGCAGCCGGGAGTCGGCGAGCCCGATGCCGGCCGCGTCCACGCTCGTACGGGCCTCCACGCAGACCCACTCGCCGGCCGGGTGGCGGTGCAGGTGGACGCTGAGGTCCCCGTTGACGAAGACGTACCGGCCGAAGTCCATGACGGAACTGATCCCGCTCCCGGAGTCCGCGGCGACGAGGACCCGGTCCAGCGGCCGCGTCTCCTCGCCCGCCACGAGCGGCACCTTCATCCGCATCCAGCAGGTCCCCGGGCCGAGCTCGGTGAAGGCGCCGTCGGTGAACCGGGTCTCCATGGCCGAGTGGTAGCCGGTCTCCCACGGCACCGGGAAGAACGGCGTCACCGCCACCTCCCCCGGCGGCGGCAGCAGCGCTCCCGCGGCGACCGCCGGCACCGGCTCCCCGGCGACCCTGATCCGCAGGGCCCGCGCGAGCATCACCGGCGCGTCCGCGCCCTCCGGCACGAGGGCGGCCTCGACCAGCTCCGTGCTCCGCCCGGACCGCAGCACGCCGGTGGTGATCGTCAGCGCGCCGATCGGCACCGGCCGCAGGATCTCGTACGTGATCCGCGCGATCCGCATGTCCGTACGCCCGCCCGGCCGCTCCTCGACCGCCCGCCCGAGCAGGGCGGCCGGCGGCCCGGCGTGCTGCGAGGCCGCGTCCCACGGCCCCCGCGTGGCCTCGGTCGCGCGGAACCGCCCGGCGTCGACCCGCTCGTAGAACCCGTCGGCAGCATCCATGCCGCCGACGCTACCCACAGGTAACCCTGGGCGCCACCCTTCTCGGGAGCACGCTCAGCGCGCGAAGCCGAGCCCGACGCCCAGCCCCACCAGCACCGAACCGATCACCCGGTTCAGCGCCTTCTGCGCCTTCAGCATCCGCTCGCGCAGCCGGGAATCGGAGAAGAACAGCGCGACCGCCCCGAACCACACCAGGTGCGCCGCCGCCATGAACAGCCCGTACCCGGCCTGCTGCCACGCCGAGGTCTCCGGATTCACCACCTGCGTGAACGTGGACACCACGAACAGGGTGGTCTTCGGATTCAGCACGTTCGTCAGGAACCCCGACCGCAGCGCGCCGAGCGGGCTGAGACCCGGCTTCGACTCCAGGTCCACCGTCAGCTCGGCCCGCGCCCGGAAGGTGCGGATCCCGATCCACACCAGGTAGGCGGCGCCCGCCAGCTTGATCGCCGTGAACAGGGCGGTGGAGGACGCGATGAGCAGCCCGACGCCGAGCATCGTGTACGAGACGTGCACCAGCACGCCCGCCGCGACCCCGGCCGCCGCGAACAGCCCGGTCGGCCGCCCGTACAGATAACTGTTCCGGACCACCATGGCGAAGTCCGCACCGGGACTGATGACGGCGAGCAGGGTAATGACGGCAACGGCGATCACTTCTGTCATGTACAGATACTCCCCACTCCCCCCACCCACATCAACCCCCTACCGCTCCCACCGGCGACAATGGAGGAGTGCCCACCCCCGCCACCCCCGCCCTCCCCGCCCTCCCCGTCCTCCAAGCCGACTGCTCCCAGTGCTTCGCGCTCTGCTGCGTCGCCCTGCCCTTCGCCAAGTCCGCCGACTTCGCGGTGAACAAGGCGGCCGGAACCCCCTGCACGAACCTCCGGCAGGACTTCCGCTGCGGCATCCACACGAGCCTGCGCGACAAGGGCTTCCAGGGCTGCACCGTCTTCGACTGCTTCGGCGCCGGCCAGCAGGTCTCCCAGGTCACCTTCGAGGGCCGGGACTGGCGCACCCACCCCGACACCAGGGCCCCGATGTTCGAGGCCTTCCCCGTGATGCGGCAGCTCCACGAGCTCCTCTTCTACGTCGCCGAGGCACTCACCCGCCCCGAGGCCGCCCCCGCCCACCCGGACCTGCGGCGCGCCCTCGCCACGACCGAAGCCCTGACCCGCTCGGACGCCGCCGCGCTCGCCGCCCTGGACGTGGGCGCCCTCCGCCAGGAGATCAACGTCCTGCTCCTGAAGACCAGCGAACTGGTCCGCGCCAAGACCCCCGGCCGCAAGAAGAACCACCGCGGCGCCGACCTGATGGGCGCCCGCCTCGCCGGAGCCGACCTGCGCGGAGCGAACCTGCGCGGCGCCTACCTGATCGCCGCCGACCTCTCCCGCGCCGACCTCCGCGGAGCCGACCTGATCGGCGCGGACTTCCGCGACACCAACCTGCGCGGAGCCGACCTCCGCGCCACCCTCTTCCTCACCCAACCCCAACTGAACGCCGCCCAAGGCACCCCCACCACCCAAATCCCCCCACACCTCACCCACCCCACTCACTGGACCTAACCCCGCGCCCGCCCCGCCCTTCCAGCCCCGCCGGCGTTTGAGGCGCGGGGGTCCGGGGGCGGAGCCCCCGGGAAACGGTGAAAGGGCGGGTAGGGGACCAGCCCCGCGCAGCGGCACCGCAACCCCGCACCACCTCCCCACCCCGGCCAGGACCAGGCACCGGCCGCCCCGCCAGAGCACCACCCCCCACGCACCCGGCACGGGCACCCGCACCCGGCCCCCGGCACCCGGCACCCGGCCCCCGGCAGCAAGCCCCCCACCCGCCCGGCCAGGGCTAAAGCCCCCGCAGGAACTCCCCCACCACCCCCCGGAACCCCTCCGGATCCCCGGCCCGCACCCCGTGCCCCGCCGGCAACTCCACCAACCGCACCCCACCCCTCCGCACCGCCATCTCCCGCGCATGCTCCGCGGACAGCACCCCGCTCCGATCCCCCCGCACCAGCAGCGTCGGCTGCCGCGCCGCCAGCCAGTCGCCCCAGTGGTCCCCGTTCAGCCCCCGCTGCGACTCCACCGCGTCCCGCGCGACGAACGCCGTCCCCCACCCGTCCGCGTACTCCCTCAGCGACCCGGCCACCGCATCCGCCGCGCTCCCCACCCCCGCCAGGAACCCGGCCCGCGTCGCCGCCCGCCGCGGCCACTCCCGTACGTACGACAGGTCGCCCTCCACCACCGCCCCGACGTCCTCGACGACCACCGCCCGCACCAGCTCCGGACGCCGCGCCGCGAGCTGGTACGCGTTGACCCCGCCCAGCCCGTGCCCCAGCACCACCGCCGGCCCCAGCCCCAGGTGCTCCAGTACGGCGGCCGCGTCGGCCACGTACCCCTCGCGCCCGTACTCCGGCGCCCGGTCCGACTCCCCGTGCCCCCGCTGGTCGAGCGCGATCACCCGCCATCCGGGACCCACCTCCCGGGCGAACCGCCCGAAGGACCGCCCGTCCTGGAAGTGCCCGTGCAGCACCAGCAGCGGCGCCCCCGCCCCGCCGAAGTCCGTGTACGCGAGCCGCCGGCCCCCGACTTCCACGACCCCCGGCAACGGCCCCAGCTTCTCCGCCACCCGCTGCCGCAGGAGCTGGTACTCCTCCCACCGCCTCGGCAGCCGCCCGCCCGGCCGCTTCCCCATCGGCCGGCCCGGCGTCACCAGCTGCCCCCGCCGGAACTGCTCCCGCGTCAGGTCGATCCGGATCCCGCCGGGCAGCACGTTCCAGCAGTGGTAGCCATGCTGTTCCCCGTCCAGCCAGACCTCGCCGACCATCAGTTCCCCGCCGACCAGGTCCTGCACCACCAGCGCCGTGATGTCGCAGTGCCCCCAGGCCGGATTGTCGGCCGTCCAGGGCGCCCGCTCGACGTCGTCGGGCGAGCAGGTCTCGGCCGACCAGCCCGCACGGATGGCCGCCTCGAGGTCTGCGAGTGTCCAGGGAGTCGTCATCCTCCAAGCCTCCCGCATCGCACTGACACCGAACGGCCGCCCGCCCCCGCCCGCACCGCTCCCCCGAGCCCGGCGCCCCGCGCCCACCAGGCCGGACGAGCCCCGACCCGGCGCGCGCCCCGCCCGTATGCGCCCCTCATGCCTCCACGCGCCCCGCCCGCCCGGCGGAAGCACCCACCCCGAAGTCACCTCGCCGCCGCTCAACCACTCATGTGGACGCAACGACTGACGGAACGAATGTCAGACGGTCCGAAAAGAGAGGCCCACCGACACGCCGCCCCACTGCGCCGAACGGCCGCCCCTCACACGGCCCCCCGCACGGCGGACCGACAATCATTGCCCGGGGTCACCCCCCGTGATACACAGAGTGACCATACGTTCTTTCGCATGCACCCCACCCCCGCCCAGGTCAGAGCGCACGGACGGAGCGCGGGCGGGGCACGGGCCGGGAGATCGGGTAAAGAGAGCCGCCAAGTCGACGACGGCGGCGGTTTCATCAGCGAAGATAGTGCGTGACCCCTGCCGTCGGGCACGGGCTACCGGAACTACCCATACAGGGGCGGTGAGTTACATGATCCTGGCAGCCGAAAAGGGCGACATCACCACCATCATCGGCGGAATCGCCCCGAATTGGGGGCCGTTCGGCAGTCTCGGCAATGAAGCGAAGGTCATGATCGAGGTGGTCATGGCCGTGGCGATCCTCCTCTGCCTCGGCATCGCCATCTGGGGCGCCGCCAAGCAGCGCATCGGCGCGACGGCCCTGCGCGACACCTTCAGCGCGGAACAGGGCAAGGGCCTGATCGTGGCCGGCCTCACGGGCGTCTTCATCATCGGCTCCCTCGGCACCCTCTTCACGATCGTCTACGGAATGGCCGTCTAGCCGTGCAGCCCGGCGGCCGTCGTACCTGATGGCGAATCACCACACCGCGTCCGCGCGGGAACGAGCGCTACCGTCGTACGAGGCGGAGGGGGCGGACACGGAATGAGCAACGACGACCAGTACGGCGGCGGCGGGAGCCACGGCGAGGTCGGCGGCACGGGCCAGACCCGCACCCGCCTCCCGGACTCCCCCTCCGACGCCTACGGCACCCCCCGCCGCACCCCCCGCGCCTCCCGCGGCCTGATCACGGTGGTCGGCGTGGTGGTCCTCCTCATCGCCGCCATCGCGTTCGCGAACCAGTCCCCGGACACCCCCCCACCCACCGCCTCGAACAAGCCCCCGACCGCCGACTCCACATCCCCCACCGGCACCACCCCGGTCACCACCAAAACCGCCGGCATCCCCAAGGGCTTCGCCCACGACGAACAGGGCGCCCAATCAGCAGCCGCCAACTACGCGGTAGCCCTGGGCTCAGACGGTATGTTCGACGCCGCCCGCAGGCGAGCGATCGTCCAGACCGTGTACACACCCGAAACGGCCGCAACACGGCAGGGCGACCTCGACCGTCTCTATTCGGACCAGGCCTTCCTGGCGCGCATCGGTCTCCAGGCAGACGGCAAAGCGCCCAAGGGCCTCATGTTCATTTCCCGCATGCACCCTGCCGGCACGAAGGTGGAGAAGTTCACCGCCGAGAGCGCCACCGTCTCTGTCTGGGCGTCCTCGCTCTTCGGCCTGGCAGGCGAAGGCTCCCAGAACCCCGTCTCCGAGGGCTGGTACACGAATACCTTCGAGCTCCGGTGGATCAACGGCGACTGGTGGGTGTCGGACTTCACGCAGAAGGACGGGCCAGTCCCAGTGGGACGGGACCAGAGAGCCTCCTCGGCCGAGGACATGTCCGCCGCCGTGACGCAGTTCGGAGGGCTCACCTATGCGCGCTAGCAGCCGTCGAGGAACGGCCCTCCTGGCCATCGTGGCGACCGTTCAAACCAGCGCCGTGCTCTTGGCCACCCGTGCGATCGCCGCGACTCCGACCCCCACCCCGCCTGGGACACAACCGGCGACGCCGGGGGCGACCCCTCAGGCGACCAACAATCCCTGCGAGTTGCTCAAGGCTCCGGCAAGGGACTACTGCGAGAACGGCAACGGCCCGGCCCCCAGCGGAGCCCCTCGCACCGGCCTGTCCCCCGGCGACCCCACCACGGACACCCTCAACCCCCTGTCCTCCCTAGCCCGCGGCTGCGCCGACGCCGCCGCCTGGATCGTCGGCAAACTCAGCGAAGCCGTCAAAAGCACGGCCACCGTCGACTTCACCAACACCGCCTTCCTCCAGCAGTACGCGGTCGTCTTCGCCGCCTCCACCATCCTCACCCTCGTCCTGTGGCTCCTCGCCGTCGCCAAGCGCGCCATCCGCGGCGTCCCCTTCACCACCGCCCTCTCCGAGGCCATCGGCTTCCTCTGGCTCACCGTCCTCGCCTCCGCCTTCACCCCCCTGATCCTCTACACCGTCGTCTCCGCCACCGACGGCGTCACCGAGGTCATCGCCTCCGCCACCGGCGGCCAGACGGACGTCTTCTTCGGCTCCTTCACGGAAGCCCTCAAGAAGGGCGAGGACATCGGCGGCGGCCCGATCATGCTGATCGTCGTCGCCCTCGTCACCGTCCTCGCCGCCGGCGTCCTGTGGCTGGAGCTCGTCATCCGGGCCGCCCTCCTCTACGTCGGCGCCCTCCTCGGCACCGTCGTCTACGCCGGCCTCGTCGACCGCAACATGTGGGGCCACGTCCGCCGCTGGGCGGGCATCATGATCGCCGTCATCCTCGTGAAGCCGGTCATCGTCATCGTCCTCGGCCTCGCCGGCGCCCTCGCCGGTGACAAGGGCCCCGACGCCTTCTCCGCCGTCGTCTCCGGACTCGCGATCATCCTCCTGGCGATCTTCGCCTCCGCGATGATCTACCGCTTCGTCCCCGGCTTCGGCGACGAGATCGCCTCAGCCCGCAACAACCGCTCCAAGGCCACCGACGGCGCCCAGGCCGCCGCCGTCATCAGCTCCCCGGCCTCCCTCGTCTCGCAGGGCATCAAGACGCACAGCAGCCGCGGCGGCGGCGGTGCCCACCGCGCCGACGGCGGCGGCGGGTCCGGCGGCGGCGCCAACCAGATCTCCGGAGGCATGGCCGCCCACAGCAGCCGCGGCTCCGGCAGCGGGTCCGGCGGCGGATCTGTCCCCTCCGCCGCACCCCCGCCCCGCACCGGCTCGAGCACGAGGAACACAGGAGGTGACGGGCGTTGACGACCCAGTCCCACCAGCTCCACCCGATCACGCCCCGCCGCACGTATCTCATCGGCCGGGCCCGGCCGAACGCGATCGTCGGCAAGAACCGCGAGACGGGCGAGATCGCCCTGATCATCGCCGGCGCCTTCGTCGGCATGATGAGCGGCCTGCTCGTCCCCGACCTCACCCTGCGCATCGTCGCGCTGGTCGGCTTCCCCTTCCTCGCCCTCGCCGCCGTGTACGTCCCCTACAAGGGCCGCACCTTCTACCGGTGGTTCGAGATCAGCCGCAGCTACAAGCGCATCCTGCGCCGCGGCACCGCCTACCGCTCCTCCGCCGTCGAGGCCGGCACCCGCGCCGCCGACGGCCGCGAGGTCGAGATCGGCCCGCCCCCCGGCATCGGCCGCATCAACTGGCTCGCCGCGCCCTTCGGCCCCGACGAGATCGCCGTACTCCTCCACGCCGACCGCAGGACCGTCACCGCCGCCATCGAGATCGAAGGCCCCGGCGTCGGCCTGCGCGACAGCGAAGACCAGGAAGCCCTCGTCGACCGCTTCGGCACCCTCCTCAAGCACGTCGCCAACGGCGACGGCTTCGTCACCCGCCTCCAGATGCTCGCCCGCACCCTCCCCGCCGACCCCGACGCCCACGCGAAGGACGTCGCCCAGCGCGGCGACACCCACGCCCCGGGCTGGCTCCGCGACTCCTACGACCAGCTCCAGTCGATGGTGTCCACCTCCTCCGAGCAGCACCGCGCGTACCTCGTCGCCTGCATGCACTACACCCGCGAGCTCGCCGCCGAGGCCCACACCATCGCCCGCGCCTCCAGCCCCCACAAGGGCCGCAAGCTCGACCGCGACTCCGGCCTCGCCATCGTCATGGCCCGCGAGCTCACCGACATCTGCGCCCGCCTCGCCGAAGCCGACATCCGCGTCCGCCAGCCCCTCGGCCAGGGCCGCCTGGCCTCCCTCGTGCACTCCATGTACGACCCGGACCACCCCATCGACCACATCCAGGCCATGACCAAGCGCAACGCCTGGCCCGCCGAACTCGACGCGGTCGAACCGACCTACCTCCAGGCCAAGACCCGCGAGTCCTCCACCCGCGCCCCCTGGTGCCACGCCACCGCCTGGGTCAAGGAATGGCCGATGACCCCGGTCGGCGTGAACTTCCTCGCCCCGCTCCTCGTCCACACCCCGGACGTCATCCGCACCGTCGCCGTCACCATGGACCTCGAACCCACCGAGATCGCCATCGAGCGCATGCTCACGGAGAAGACGAACGACGAGGCCGACGCCTCCCGCGCCGCCAAGATGAACCGCACCGTCGACCCCCGCGACATCGCCGCCCACGGCCGGCTCGACCAGAGGGGTGAAGATCTGGCCAGCGGTGCGGCAGGAGTCAACCTCGTCGGGTACATCACGGTGTCCTCACGTTCACCCGAAGCCCTCGCCCGCGACAAGCGCACCATCCGCGCCTCCGCCGGCAAGTCCTACCTGAAGCTGGAGTGGTGCGACCGCGAGCACCACCGCGCCTTCGTCAACACCTTGCCGTTCGCCACCGGCATCCGACGCTAGCTGGAGGGAAGTGCCGCCCATGCGAGATCCCATGTCCGCTCTGACGGACGCCTTCACCAGCTTCCTCTTCGGCAAGGTCGAAACCACCCGCCTGCCCGTACGCACCTCCACCGGCCAGGCGCAGGCCGTCTACCTGCCCACCGCCGCCCCCGGCCTCGGCGACTCCGGCGTCATCATCGGCCGCGAGGTCTACAGCGGCAAGGGCTACATCTACGACCCCTTCCAGCTGTACGGCCAGCAGCTCCCGGCCCCCCACTGGCTCGTCCTCGGCGAATCCGGCAACGGCAAGTCCGCCCTGGAGAAGACGTACGTCCTGCGCCAGCTCCGCTTCCGCGACCGCCAGGTCGTCGTCCTCGACGCCCAGGGCGAGGACGGTGTCGGCGAGTGGAACCTGATCGCCCAGCAGCTGGGGATAACCCCCATCCGCCTGGACCCGATCGCCGCCAACGACGACGGGATCCGCCTCAACCCCCTCGACCCGGCGATCACCACGACCGGCCAGCTCGCGCTGCTCCGGACCATCATCGAAGTCGCCATGGGCCACGGCCTCGACGAACGCTCCGGCTTCGCCCTCAAGGTCGCGCACGCCTACGTCGTCGACACCATCCGCGAACGCCAGCCCGTCCTCACCGACATCGTGGAACAACTGCGCCACCCCGAAGCCGAATCGGCCCTGGCCATGAACGTCGACATAGACGATGTCCGGGCCTGGGGCCTCGACGTGGCGCTCGTCCTCGACCGCCTCGTCGACGGTGACCTCCGCGGCATGTTCGACGGCCCCACCACCGTCGGCATCGACCTCGACGCCCCGCTGATCGTCTTCGACCTCTCCCACATCGACCGCAACTCCATCGCGATGCCGATCCTCATGGCGATCGTCGGCGTCTGGCTGGAGCACACCTGGATCCGCCCGGACCGCAAGAAGCGCATCTTCCTCGTCGAAGAGGCCTGGCACATCATCAACAGCCCGTTCGTGGCCCAGCTGTTCCAGCGGCTCCTGAAGTTCGGCCGCCGCCTCGGCCTGTCCTTCGTCGCCGTCGTCCACCACCTCTCGGACGTCGTCGACGGCGCGGCCGCCCGCGAGGCCGCGGCGATCCTCAAGATGGCCTCCACCCGCACGATCTACGCCCAGAAAGCCGACGAGGCCCGCGCCACCGGCCGCGTACTGGGCCTCCCGCGCTGGGCCGTCGAGATCATCCCGACCCTCACCCCCGGCATCGCCGTGTGGGACGTCAACGGCAACGTCCAGGTCGTCAAACACCTGATCACCGAGACCGAACGCCCCCTCGTCTACACCGACCGCGCGATGACGGAGTCCTCCGCCCCGCAGCTCCCCGACGAGCTGCTGGCAGCCGAACTCGAAGCGGAAGAACGGGCCCTGTACATGGAACGCCACCGCCACAACGGCCCCGGTTCAGCGACCACGGTGGCCTGACCATGCCGCACGCCGGACGTACGGAGCCCCCGGCGCGAGCCGGCGGCATCCCCGACGGACTCCTCATCGGCCTCCTGGCGTTCCTCCTCGGGCTGGCCGTCCTGGTGTGGTCGGCCACCGGCCTCGCCGCGTTCTTCTCCAAGGGCTCCTGGCCGGACACGGTCACGTTCACCCGCACCCCGGAGGCCGTCCGCGCCCTGATAGCGCAACCGCACGACATCGCGGCGGCCTGGCCCGAGACCGCCCCCTCCGCCCTTCCGGGCTGGGGCCTGTTCTGGGGCCTGTTCATCAGCCAGATCCTGGTCCTGGTGGTGCTGACCATCTTCACCCTGGGCGTCGTCGCCCGCACGAAAGCCCGCCGCAGCACCCCACCGTCCCACCCGATCCCGCCGCAGGCCGCGGCGCCGGCGAGCACCCCCGCAGCCACACCCGCCCCCGCACCGACGACGGCCCCCGTCCCCGCCCCGGCGGCCGCCCCCACCCCCCGGCACCAGCCCACACCGGAACGCCACTCCTCCCCGACGGACGAGGCCTACCGCTACGGCTTCGGCTACGCCCCGCCGGCGCCCCCCGGCACCGGCACCAACACCGGTATCCCGGCCGGAACCGCCACCACGCCGGCCCCCACGCCCCGCCTGGTCTACGGCACCCCGGCGGAACGCCACGGCCCGGCCGCCCAGGCCATCGCGGCCGCGGAAGGCGCGGTACTGGTGGTCACGTCCTCCCCCGCGCTGTGGGCGGACACCAAGGACGCCCGCGCCAAACTCGGCCCGGTCCTCCTCTACGACCCCTCGCACCTGTGCGACACCCCGGCCCGCATGCACTGGAACCCCGCCGAGGGCTGCGCCGACCGCGACACCGCCGCCGCCCGCGCCGCCGCCCTGCTGGCCCCCGTACGCCCGCAGGCCCGCGCCGACTCGGCGCTCGCGGACACCGCGGAAACGCTCCTCCGCAGCTGGCTCCAGGCGGCCGCGCTCGAAGACCGCCCCTTCAAACAGCTCCACCGCTGGGCCCAAGGCAACTCCGCCCAGGACCCGGTACGCATCCTGCGCACCCACCCCCACGCGGCCCCGGGCGCCGCCGGCGAACTCGAAAGCGCCCTCACGTCCCACCCGGAACGCCGCGAACAGGCACAGCACCTGACGGCCCGTGCCCTGTCGTCCCTGACGTCGATCCACATCCGCGAGGCCTGCAACCCGAACCGAACGGATTCGCTCACCCTGGCATCGTTCCTGACCGAAGGGGGCAGCCTGTACGTGGTGGGCGAACCCCTGGAAGACCCCCGGTCCCACCCGGGTGCGATGCCGTTGCTGACCGCACTCGCCTCCAGCGTGGTCGAGCACGGCCGGCGCATGGCCGCACGGTCATCCCACGGTCGGCTCGACCCACCACTGGCCCTGGTCCTGGAGGACGTCGCGGCCGTGGCCCCGGTCCCCGCCCTCCCGGAACTGCTCCAGGACGAGTCGCTCCCCCTCCTCGCCCTGTGCCGCAGCCGCGAACAGGCCCGCTCCCGCTGGCCGCAGTCCGCCGCCTTCGACTAGGCCGGCCGCCCCAGCACGTACTCGTGCTCCTCCGCGCCCGTCTCCAGCCGCACGGTACGCCCGGACGCCGCGAACCCGAACCGCCGGTAGAAGGCGGCGGCCCGCGCGTTGTCCTCGTGCACGAAGAGGCGTACGCCTTCCAGCGCCGGCTCCTCCAGCGACCAGGCCCAGTCCACCGCGGCCGCGAACAGCGCCTCGGCCAGCCCGGTCCCGCGCTGCCCCTCACGCACGAACACCCCGACGACGTGCCCCTGCTCCTGCTCGACGGCCTGCCCGAAGAAGTCGACGGTCCCGCCTTCCTCGACCAGGACGGTCACCGACCCGTCCCAGGTCCCGTCGGGCCCCTCGGCGATGAACTGCCGGGCACCGCGCCCGCGCGAGCCCCCCTCCGTCCGTCCCTGCCAGAACTCGTCGGGCTGCGCCGCCGCGTTCTCCGCGGTCTCCAGGAACGCCACCGGAGCCGCAGGATCGTTCAGCGCGGCGATCCGCAGCTCCTTGACCTGCTGCCACTCGTCGGCACGTACGGGACGTATCACATGCTGGTTCATAGTCCGCGATCCTAATCGGAAGCGTTCCGGGCCGTAAACGCAGAAAAGCCCCGCACCATAAGGTGCGGGGCTTTCCCACAATGATTGTTCGGCGGCGTCCTACTCTCCCACAGGGTCCCCCCTG
>NZ_JBEXPG010000070.1:0-47806 GCF_040611935.1 Streptomyces sp. NPDC006512
CGAAACCGGCACCGAAAAGAAGCAGAGCGAGCAGAAGAACGAGAAGCAGGGGAACCATAGTTATCAACCTCCAGACAACCGAATGCCCCCACACCTCCCACCCATGCACGGGAAACTTACCTGTTTCTTATCGGCGCTGACGGGAACACGCACGTCCCCACATCGCAGGCGTGACGGTACCGCGTATCCGCCGCAGTCGATTCCGAAGAGCGCCATCAGCGCAGGTTCCCAGTCGCTGGAACGCTCAGGCTGCGGAATACCAGTGAGGCCGAACAGTCCCGCCGCTGGATCGACGGTGGCCCGTGACCCCACCCGGAAGGCGAGTTCCGCCTCCGCTTGATGGGCCGGTGCGGGGCCGGTGACAGGCCTGGGCTTCAGGCTCAGCCCTCTATACGATCTGTTCCCGCTGTCACAGGCCGGCTGGAGGGGGCTGGAGTGCACGGTACAGAGCTGGCGACCACCGCGATACGAATGCTGACGGGAGACGGGGGCGGCACAGCGGAAGGGGCCGCTCGGCAGGCGAAGATTCGCGTGCTGGTCGAGGACCGGCTCCGCCGGAGTGCTCTGGGGGCGGCCGCGTTAGACCGTTTACGGGACGAGCCCGGCGACAGCGCCGCCTCGATCGCCGTGTCAGTGCTGGCAGACGAGATTTCCCGGGACTCCGCCTACGCCGCGCTGTTGACGGACGTGGTGGGCTCCGGAGCACGCCCCGGGACGGCCAGCCGGGTACCACCCCCGCCCCCGCCACCGCCCGCGCACCCCCCGACGGCGACGACAGCC
Source organism: Streptomyces sp. NPDC006512 (assembly GCF_040611935.1). Classification (NCBI taxonomy): domain Bacteria; kingdom Bacillati; phylum Actinomycetota; class Actinomycetes; order Kitasatosporales; family Streptomycetaceae; genus Streptomyces; species Streptomyces sp. NPDC006512. Next base: position 781 of record NZ_JBEXPG010000070.1, read on the forward strand.
CTGCGGCCCCCGTTGCCGGAGACATACCGACGCCAGACGTGGTTCATCTGGCTGCTCGGGCTGCCCCTGGCGTTCGTCTCGTACGTACTTCTGAGCGTCCTGAGCCACGCGTCCACCTCCAGCGGCGGTCTGGTCGGCATCCTCAAGCTGCTCTTCCTACTCCCCCTCGTTGGCGGGCCGCTGGCGTCAGTGGCCTGGTCGGTCAGCCTGCTCCGCCGTTTCACCAGCCCCCCGCTGCTGGCGGCGGCGATCCTTTCCTCACTGCTACTCCTCAGGGTCCTTCTGTTCCGGTGACGGTACGCCAGGTGGGGCGCCTCGAACCGCCCTGCTCCCACCCGGCGGTGGCACCACGCCCAACTGATCCGCCGTCAGATCCACCACCGGCTGGCCGTACCGCTGGTCAGTCGGTATGACCCTCAGGAACGCCTGTGGTCGGACCCCGTGCCCTTTCCACATGGGCGCAGCCCATGGGTCATGCGCCCATGTCCTCCATCACAGGCAGGCACTCAGTGAGCAGGTCGACGACGTCCCGCCAGGCTCGCTGCGCGTGCTGTGGGTGGTAGCCGACGCCGGGGACCACGGCGTGGTCGACCGGCGGGTGGTGGAAGGCGTGCAAGGCGCCGCCGTAGACCGTGAGGCGCCAGTCGACGCCCGCGGCTTGCATTTCAGCGGTGAACGCGTTCCGTTGGGCGGGCGACATGATCGGGTCTTCCGATCCGACCCCGGCCCACACCGGGCAGCGGATGTGCGCCGCCTCGCCCGGTCGGCCCGTGGTAGTTGCGTTGACTGTCCCGATCGCGCGCAGGTCGGCACCGTCTCGTCCGAGTTCCAGCGCGATGGCGCCTCCGGTGCCGTAGCCGATGGCGGCGATCCGGTCGGGGTCGGTCCGGGGCTCGGTACGCAACTCGTCGAGTGCCGCGTGGCCGATCTCCCGCATCCGGTCGGGATCAGCAAGCAATGGCAGGCATCGGGCCAGCATCTCCTCGGGGTCACCCAAATAGCGCCCGCCGTGAAGGTCGAAGGCCAGCGCTACGTATCCCCGCTCGGCGAGAGCATCGGCCCGGCGGCGCTCGACGTCGCTGAGCCCCGTGCCCTCTGGTCCGAGCAGCACCGCGGGCCGGCGGTCGACACCGGCCGGGAGCGCGAGGTGCCCGATCATCGTCAAACCGTCGGCCCGGTACTCGACCGTACGCGTCGTAATCTTCGTCATGAGACCGGACTGTAGTGATCGTCGGGCCCGGTCCGGCCGGTGTTCTGCCGCTGGCAGAACAGCGTGGGTGGCCCTCTGAGATACGGCCCGGGCCCGGCAGGAGCAGTAGTTCCGCCCTTGAGCTCGTCCTTCGCGGCCCGGCGTCGGACGAGACTGCGTGGGATCGCAGGTCGAGTTCAGCGGGACGCGTAGACGGTGGTGGCGGCTGGAGGCAAGTCGGGGCCCGTCTTGCGGAGTAACAGACCCTCACACCAGGCACCAGTACTGTCACCAGGATGACTTCGATACCTTCCGACCTCCTGTCCCGTGCCCTAGACGCCGCAGGGGAGCCGCCCCTGAGACCACTGCCGCCTGTAGTAGCCGAACTCCTGCGCTCCCTTGAGGCCCCACCCCGTTTGGCGGCGCACCTGCGCGCGGTCCACGACGTCGCGGTCGAACTGGCCGACTGGGTGGGAAACCGGTACCCGGACCTGGCAGTGGACCGCGACGCCGTTCTCATCGGTGCGGCGACCCATGACGTGGGCAAGACCTTGCACCCCGAGGAGCTCTCCGGGCCCGGATCGGCGCACGAGGCAGCCGGCCGGGATCTGCTTCTGAGTCACGGCTTCGCGCCCGGCCTGGCCAGGTTCGCCGCCACCCATGCGAGCTGGGACGGCCCCACCGTGACGATCGAGGACCTCCTTGTCAGCACGGCCGACAAGGTCTGGAAGGACAAACGCGTCCCCGACCTGGAGGACAGGCTCGTCCGGGCGCTGACCGCGGCGACGGGGCGCGAGCCTTGGGAGGAGTACCTCGCGCTCGACGACCTCCTCACCCGTCTCGGCGCGGACGCCGCCCGTCGGCTGGCCTTTCAGGCGGCCTTCCCCGTCGACCTGTGACCCGTCCAGCCCGACTCCACCGAGCCCCGTCCCCCCAGCTACCGCTGGGAGTTGACCCGGGCCAGCGCCGTCTGCAAGGCCCGCGACCAGGCTGCCGTTGACGTCCGTCTGCCTGCGAGCGGCCCAAGGCTCGTCGACGCCCGGGCTCCGGCGCGACGTCTCGGTGTGTCGTGCTGCGGGTCCGGAGCGCGGGGGCCCGGGGCTTTGCGGCGGCGTGCCGTGACTCACGCCGCCGTGGTGCGGAACGTGCTGGGGCTGAGGCCCTTGTGGCGTTTGAAGGCGGCGCTGAAGCCGAAGGCGTCGGCGTAGCCGACGGTCTTGGCGATCTGGGCGATGCTGAGGTCGGTGTCGACCAGGAGTGCCTCGGCGTCGTCCATGCGGCACTCGGTGAGGTAGGTGAGGGGCGGACGGCCCATCAGCTCGGTGAAGCGCCGGGCGAACAGTGCCCGGGAGACGCCGGCTTGAGCGGCCAGTGACGCGACGGTCCAGCTCTCGGCGGGCCGCCCGTGGAAGGCGTGTAGGGCTGGGGCGAGGACCGGGTCGGCGAGGCCGCGGTACCAGCCGGGTGCGTCGGCGCCCGCCCGGTCGAACCAGGTGCGCAGCGTGCAGACCAGAGCCCAGTCGAGGAGCCGGTCCATCAGCGCCTGCGAACCGGCGGAGAGCCGGGCGGCATCGGCGGCGGCGTTCTCCAGCCAGGCGCAGACCTCGGCGTCCTCGGCGATGACCAGGACGGGCGGCAGGGCGCGCAGGAGCCGTTCGTGGCGGTGCCCCGAGGCGCGGTAGGCGCCCACGATCAGCGCGGTCGCTGCCTCCGGACCGGTGCCCCAGTGGATGCCGTCGAGTTCCTGGCCGGTGCACTCGGCGTCCGCGGTGAAGCAGTTGATCTCGTACGCGGTGTGGGGGCGGTGGACCGTGACAGGTTCGTCGGCGAGGCGGAACCGTGCGGGGCCCCGGACGATGGCCGTGTCGCCCGCGCCGATCGCCCGCTCCGTGCCGTCGGACAGCAGCAGCGTGCCGCCCCCGCGCAGCACGCTGACCATGGTGAGCGGAGCGGCGTCGGCGAAGGTGATGCTCCAGGGCGCCGTCAGGACGGCATGGCTGACGACCGAGCCCTCGGCCCGGATGCCGCTCAGCAGCGAACTCAGAGGATCCACAGCGCAATCGTAGACGATCTCCTATGCCCTGGAGAGTTTCGCCCATGGATCATCTACGGTGCCGCGGTTGTACTGGACTCACTGCACAGATCGAGCCCTCGGGAGACACAGTGCCGCAGCACAGCAGTGACACCAGGACAGCCCTCGTGGTCGTCGCGCACCACCGCAGCGATTCCCTCACCGCCCACACCGCCCGCCGTGCGGCTGCCCGGCTGGAGGCCGCCGGGTACCGCATCGACCTGCTCGACCTGCACGCCGAGGGGTTCGACCCGCGGATGAACGTCGAGGACCAGCCGGACTGGGGCAACCGGGAGAAGCCGTACTCGCAGGAGACGCACGCCCACATGCGGCGGATCCTCGACGCCGAGGTCGTCGTCGCCGTCTTCCCGGTGTACTGGCAGAGCGTGCCCGCCGTCCTCAAGGGGTGGATCGACCGCGTGTGGAACTACGGGTTCGCCTACGGCCGCAGCAAGCCCCGCCTGGCGGGCAAGCGCATGCTGTGGCTGGCCCTGGCCGGCGCCACCGCCGACGACCCCATCGCGGAGTCGATGCAGTCCGTCCTCGAAGCCAACCTGAGCGACGGCATCGCCTACTACTGCGGCTTCTCCCGCTCCACCGTAGGCCTGCTCCTGGACGCGGAGGAGCGTCCGCAGCGCATCGACGCCGAGGGCAGTCTGCTGGTCGGCGAAGCGGTCGCCGGTGCCGAGCGGGAGGCGCAGTACACCGATTTCGACCGTCGGGCAGGGAAGTTCGTGGAGGAGTTCCTCTCGGACGAACTCGTCGCGGTCTGACGGCCTCCCGGTCCCGTGGCCTGGCACTGCGGCAGTACGTGCGGGACCTGGTGGCCGATCTGGTCCGCTCCGCGGAAGTCGTCCGCGTCCCCGCCGGCCGCGGGCCCGTCCGGCGGGAGGTAGTACGCGGTACCGACCTGCACGGGTTCACCATCGGCCGCCGGGGCGTCGGTGCGGTGATCGGGGCTCGGGGCGGAACGCGCGGATCCGTCGCGTGCGGTCCGTGAGCATCTGCGCCGGCGCGCAAGCGGTGCTGACAGTCCGCAGACGTCCGACCAAGTCGGTCAGAGGCGCCGAACGCTACAGGTCCAACGCTGTGACGAAGGCCGAAAAGGTAGGCGCTACGAGCCGCCATCGGCACGTACTCGGGTCTGACCAGAAATCACTGCCGACAATGCAGGGATCCGAGGGGTCAGAGCGGTAGTCGAGTGCCAGAGCCCCGTCATCACCGGGGTTGCGAGTGATGGCGATCAGCACAGCCTGTTCGGCGTCGAGCCATGGAAGTTCGGGCGGGGTGGCTGCCCTGCTCCCCCGCGCCACGCTGAAGTAGGTGGAGTGCGGATCGTCGGCGACCATGTCCATCGATCGGGACGCGAACGTCATCTGCTCCGGGTCACGCACGAAGGCGAGCGGGTCTTCGAACCACGGGATGACCTTTGTCAGCACGGCATCGCCCGGGTGACGCCAGAGGCCGCGATCGATGAGGGACGTCAATTGGGCAGGCAGAGCAAGTCCACGGACGATCGTAGGCACCATGTCTCACAGCTTCGCACGGCGGGTCACGTCACGGTTCTCTGCTAACGCCGCCAAGACGACCAGGCTTTGTGCGAGGTGCTAAGGCCGGTAGACGAGCTCGATCATCATGGCGGTGATGACCGCCCAGACGCCGATGCCGAGCAGCCACAGGGCTTCGAGGACGGCGCCGGTGGCGATCACGGTCACGCCGGCCGCGCCGGTGGCGAGGATCGCCCGGCGGATGCCACGGTCGGGAAGCCAGTTGATGGTCACCGTCCGAGAATCCCGCCGGACCCTCGTCTTGGCGAGGGTCCGGCGGGATTCCTGTTGGCATCTTGACGCCGGGCCCCGGTCTCGTACGTCCGCCTCGGACGTCAGCCGGCGTGGACGTGGGGGCGGCGGGTCCGGTCCGGTTCCGCCTCCCGGATGACCTCGCGGGTGACGGGGGCGACCTCGCCCTGGCCGAAGAGGAAGAAGCGCAGGAAGTTGGCCATCGGGTTGCCCTCGGTCCACTCGAAGTAGATGTGCGGGCGCTGTCCGGTCTCGTCGCGTACGTGGAGCAGCAGGGCGGCGAGGGCGTTGGGGATGCTGGAGCTCTCCAGGGTCAGGACGCGGTAGCGGTCGTGGAGCACCTCGCCGCGCACCCGCATGCCGGATTCGAACTCGGACGCGTCCAGGACGGTGACCTCGACGAACATGACGTCGTCGCCCGGCGGGATGTCGTTGTCCGCGCGGATCTGTGCGACCTTCTCGCGGTATTCGGTCCTGTCCCGGTTGTCGGGTTCGTTGGCGATGAAGCGGATCGTGCGGTTGGCGGTGTCGCGGATGAAGCGCCGGGCCATGTCGTCCAGCTCCACGTCCGTGACGCGCAGCTCGAAGACGCGGGCGAGGCGGGAGAGGAGTGAGAGCGCCATGATGCCGCCGATGAAGCAGGCGCCGATCTTCACGCCGTCGGGGCGTTCCACGATGTTGACGGCTGTGGTGTAGATGAAGACGGCGGAGATGATCCCGAAGCCGATGGTCCAGCCGCGCTCCCCCGCCCTGCGGGCGGCGATGGTCACGGCGACCGCCGCCGAGGTGATCAGGACGAGGACACCGGTGGCGTACGCGCCGCCCTGCGCGTCCACGTCGGCGTCGAAGATCCAGGTCACCAGGAACGCGACCAGTGTGAACACGATGACCATGGGGCGGAGCGCCCGGGCCCACTGCGGTGCCATGCCGTAACGGGGCAGGTAGCGGGGCATCAGGTTGAGCAGGCCGGCCATCGCGGAGGAGCCGGCGAACCAGAGGATGAGGATCGTGGAGATGTCGTAGACGGTGCCGAAGGCGGATCCCAGGTATTCGTGCGCCAGGTAGGCGAGGGCGCGGCCGTTGGCCTCGCCTCCTGGCTGGAACTGGGCGGCCGGGATCAGCAGGGTCGTGATGAGGCTGGAGCAGATCAGGAAGACGCTCATGATGACGGCAGCCGTGGTCAGCAGCTTCTTCGCGCCACGGATCCGGCCCGCCGGTTTCTCGGGGTGGTCGTCGGGTTCGCCCTTGACGTGCGGCATGACCGCCACGCCGGTCTCGAAGCCGGACAGGCCCAGTGCGAGCTTCGGGAAGACGACGAGCGCGATGGCGATCATCATGAACGGGTTGCCGTGCTCGGTGGTCAGCGCGGTCGTCCAGTCGGTGATGACCTGCGGTGCGGTGAACACGTGCCACAGCCCGACCGCCACCACGACCACGTTCAGGCCGAGATAGGTGAAGACCAGGAAGACCGCGACGCCGATGGCCTCGCTGAACCCCTTGAGGAAGACGGCGCCGAGCAGCGCGATCATGATCAGGGTGATCAGTACCTCGTGGCCGTGCAGGGTGCTGGTGAGGTGCGGGTTCTCCACGAGGTGCGCGGTCGCGTCCGCCGCGGAGAGGGTGATGGTGATCAGGAAGTCGGTCGCCGCGAACCCGAGGAGGGTCAGGACGAACAGCTTGCCCTTCCAGAAGGTGAGCAGACGCTCCAGCATCGCGATGGAGCCCTCGCCGTGCGGGCTCTCCTCGGCCACCCGCCGGTAGACGGGCAGAGCGCCGAAGAGGGTCAGCAGCACGAGCACGATGGTCGCCAGCGGTGACAGCAGCCCGGCCGCGAGGAACGCGATGCCGGGCTGGTAGCCGAGGGTGGAGAAGTAGTCGAGGCCCGTCAGGCACATGACCCGCCACCACGGCCGGCCGTGGGGCTGTGCCGCCGCCTCCTTGGCGGCGGGCGAACTGTTCTCGGCGGTCAGGCCTTCCAGCATCCACGCGCGCAGGCGCGATGTGCGGGCAGGGGTGGCCATCGTGGGGGGCTCCTGTCGTACGGCAAAGAATCAGCCATCGACGTCGACGGCTGAGCAAGCGTACGCAGCCTGATCACTTATGCCCGTGTCTGAGCGAATTCTGACGCGTCCTTAACGCGTACCCTCCCAGTGGCGTAGTGGACGTACTCCTGTTGCAGCCGGAACCCTGCCTGCCAGGCGAGCAGCCGACCGGTCCGGTCGTGCCGGGAGCAGGACCAGCTGGGCGTCCGCCCGCGGGCCGCGATGTCCCCGCACAGGGCGCTCACGCACGCCAGGGCCAGGTCCTCGGCGCGGTGGCCGGGCTCGGCGTGGACGGCCACGTCCTCGTACCGGCTGCCCAGGACGTACGTACACGCCACCGCGAGCAGACGCCCGCGCCGGAGGGCGCCCCAGGCGGCCCCCGAGCCGGCGAGTCCGTGGGGCCCGCCCCACGTCGCGTGGATCCACGACGCCTCGGGGGCGACGCCGGCCAGCGCGGGCGCGTCCTCGGCCGTCAGCCTCCGCACGACCACACCTCGCGGCGGACGCACCGGCAGCGGGGGCGCCCCCTTGACGTAGACCATCCTTTCCCGGGCCTCGACCCGGGAGAAGACGGCACGCATCGCCGGGACGAAGCGTGCCGGAGCTTCGACACGGCTCGCCGCCAGGTTGCCGAGGGTGCTCAGGGGGAGCCCGTGTACGTCTCCCCGCAGGACGGCCCGGTCCCCGCACGAGACGGCGACCACTCGGGGCGCTTCGGGCCGGTCGGCCCACCAGCGACCGTTCCCGGTGGCCAGGACGTGCTCGGCGAGGGCCGCGACACCCGGCTTCCCGACGGGAAACCAGCGGGCGAGGGCGGGAAGGCCGGAAGGGGCGAGCTCGATCACGCGGTGTGCCTCCTCGCAGGGTGGAAGACGAAGGGCGGGGGCGGCCCGGACGGAGGCCGCCCCCGCAGGGGAACCGGCGGGGTGTGGAGCCACGCCGGCCGGCCTGGAAGGCCGTGGGTCAAAGGAACCTGCGGGCGGCCGGTGGTCGCCACGGCCGGCCGCAGGGTCTGGAGGGCACGTCGCCCTGGTGGCGCCGGGGCGCCGGGAGGTCAGCGCGAGGGCGCGATCGGCGACGCCTGATGCGGCGGCCGGTCGTCGTGACGCTGACCGATGTCCATGCCGTCCATCCAACTTCTCTGCCGCACGGCGCTCAAGGGCTCATACGGGCAATTGACGCGGCTCTGACGGAACCCGTCCGAAGAGTGGGCTTCGCGGCGGGAGCTCCGCCCGGATTGCGCCGGCCGGCCCACCCTGCCACGGCAACCACGCGAGCCGTCCGGCCCCCGGTATCCCCCGCCGGGGACCGGACGGCTCATGTGGTGTGCGACGGCTGACCGGCACGCGGTCGCGCCGGCCCGACCCCCCACGGGCGGACCGTGCGCTTCCTCGGCGGTGTTCAGGTCACCGCCCCCCAGGCCGCGCGCCACCGGACCGTCACCCGGTTCCGTCGCGACATCAGTCTGTGCACGGCCGAGGGCCCCGACAACACTTCCTGACGTGTTCCTTCCGCGCAGCCGCCGATCATTGACGCGGCCCTGACGACGGGCGGGCGCGTCTGGGGCTCCGTCACCCGGCGCACGTCAGAAGAGCGTCAAAGGCCCGTTCAGGATCTTGTCCACCCGTCCGGAATCCGCTGGGATGGGGTCATGAACAGCGGTCCGCGCCACGAAGACCGGCCACCGAATCCGGTGCGGCCGACGGCGCCCGCTGTCCGCCCGGCCTTCTGACACGTCGGCCGCGCCTTCTCCGCGGCTGACACGTCGGCCGCGCCTTCTCCGCGGCTGACACATCGGCCGCGCCTTCTCCGCGTACCTGGGACCAGCCCCTTGAAGGGCACTGGTCGAAGTTCCGTACGCGTCCTCACCTCCACCGCGTGATCCGAGCCCACGCCCCGCTTCGTGCCGGGGCGCCGGGCGCGTCCGTCATGCCTGCTTCCAGGAGTTCGACATGCCTTCATCCCTGTCCGGCCGCACGGTCCTCGTCACCGGGGCCACCTCCGGCATCGGTTACCAGACCGCCCGCCAACTAGCCGAACGCGGCGCCGTCGTGCTCCTCCACGGCCGCACCGCCGAGGAGGCCCGAGCCGCTGCCGACCGGCTGATCGCCACCGCCGGCATCGACGGCGCCCTCGTACGTCCGCTCGCCGCCGACTTCGTGCGCCTGGAGGAGGTCGAGAACCTCGCCCACGCCGTCGTGCGGGACCACCCGCGCCTGGACGTCCTCGTCAACAACGCGGCCATCGCCGCCCCCGAGCGGCACACCCTCACCTCCGACGGCAACGAGATCGCCTTCCAGGTCAACTTCCTGGCCCACTACCTCCTGACGGACCTCCTGGAGTCCGCGCTCACCACCGGTCCGGGCGGCCGGGTCGTCAACGTCTCCTCCTCGCTCCACCGCACCGCCGCCATCCAGTGGAACGACCCGCAGCGCATCCGCCGCTACTCGCGCCTCGCTGCCTACGCGCAGTCGCAGCTGGCGCTGACCGTCTTCGCCTCGGACCCGCGCGTCACCGCGGTCTCCGTCCACCCCGGGACCTGCGAGACGGGACTGCTTCCCCTCTACGGGAGCGAGGGCGGGTCCGCGGCCGAGGGCGCCGCGCACGTCGTGCGGCTCTGCGACCCGGCCACCGAGATCGTCAACGGCGCCTACTACGACCGCTCCGAGCGCGTCGCCCCTGCCGCGGCCGCCACCGACGACCGCACCGTCAAACGTCTCAACAAGCTCGCCGACCTCCTCGTCGGCCACACCGCCTGAAGGGAACACCCGTCATGTCCAAGCGCGCCCGCAAGAAGAGAGCACGCCGTAAGAAGGCCTCCCACCACGGCAGCAAACCCTGCTGCTGACGGCCGGCCACCCTGCGGGGCGGCCCTGTTGGCAGGGGCCGCCCCGTTCTCACGCGTCGAAGCGGTAGCCCATGCCGGGAGCCGTGATCAGGTGACGCGGGTGCGCAGGGTCCGCTTCCAGTTTCCGCCGGAGGTGGGCCATGTACACCCGGAGGTAGTTGGTCTGCGTCCCGTAGGAAGCACCCCATACCTCCTGGAGCAGCTGCCGCTGGCTGACGAGCCGGCCCCGATGACGGATCAGGACTTCCAGCAGATGCCACTCCGTGGGCGTGAGTCTGATGTCCCGGCCCGCACGACGGGCCCGCTTCGCGAGCAGGTCGACGGTGAACTCCGAAGTCGTGACGACCACTTCATCCGCACCAGCACCGGCCTGCGGCGTTGTCCGGCGTGCGGCGGCCGCCAGTCGGGCCAGCAGCTCGTCCATGCTGAAGGGCTTGGTGATGTAGTCGTCGGCTCCCGCGTCCAGCGCCTCGACCTTCTCGCCGGAGCCGTGACGGGCGGAGACCACCAGGATGGGTACCCGCGACCACACCCGCAGCCGTTTGATCACGTCGACGCCGTCCATGTCGGGCAGCCCGAGGTCGAGCAGGACCACGTCCGGGCGCCGGGCCGCCGCGGTCCGCAGGGCCTGGCCCCCGTCCTCCGCCGAGTCGACTTCGTACTTGCGCGCCTTGAGACTGATGACCAGCGACCGCACCAACTGCGGTTCGTCATCCACCACCAGCACCCGAGTCACCGGCGTGCCGCCTTCCTGTCGTACGTCCTACGGGGACGAGGGCCGGCTCCTGGGAGTGGTTCGGCACGCGTGCGCCGATCCCGGCTCGACAGCCACGGGGTCCGGCGCCTCGACGGCGCCTTTCGGAGAGGTCTGCCAACTGTAGGAAACAGCGTCTTCGGCCCGGTGCGGCAGTCTTTGACGCCGTCCGTACGGCTCCCCGCCCGACTTTGACGGCTCCCTGACGGCACGTGCTGCTTCGGGTCGCGGTTGGCCCGGGCAACCGGCCGGGCGCTGCCGGCCACCGGTGTTCGGTACGGCCGAGCAGTGCGCCGTCAAAATGCTGTAGCCGCGGCGTCAGCAGTGCGTATGGGGGCGTCGGCCGGGACCTCGCCCGCCCTAGCGTCAGCCCCATGGGACGACGTTTCATTCAGCCCGCGGCCGGCGCACAGCGCGGAAACGCGGAGCTTCCCGGGCCGCTCGCAGAGGACAGTCACTGGGCCGGCGAGAGGCGCTCGGCCGCCGGTGTCACCGCTCTGCTGTACACGGCCCTGCTCGCCCTGGACGCGGGCTTCGGTGAGCTCGACACGATCCGCGCTGCGCTCTGGACCGGGCTGGCCGCCCTCGTGTTCGTCATCCTGCTGCCGCTCCGGGTCTCCGTACGCCCTGGTCTGCTGATCGCCCGCGGACTGCTGGTGGAGCACAGCGTGCGGACCGACCGCCTCGTCTCGGTGCGGTGGTCCGACGGAGTGGCCCAGCGGATGATCCTCCGGGATGCGGAGGGCGGTCTGGTCGAGATCGACCCCACCGTCCTGGTGCGCAATCCCGCGATGTGGCGGCGCTTCGACGCGGACTCCCGCATCTCCGTCCAGCGGGGCACCTTGCTGTGCGGCGCGACCGCGCTGCGTCAGCTAGCCGAGCGCATCGATCGTGAGACGGCTCGCGCGGTCTTCAAGGTCTCCGGCTTGCAGTGACCCGTTTGACGGGTGCCGTGGGCGCCCCCGCGGGGGCCGAGCGGCGGCCTCCTCCGTTCGCGCCGACGGCGGGGGCGGAATTCACCCGAGCCCGGGGATGGTGGAGACCAGCAGGTCGATGGCCTTGATGCCGACGAACGGCAGGACGAGGCCGCCCAGGCCGTAGACGGCGAGGTTGCGGCGCAGGAGGTCGTGGGCGGAGGCGGGCCGGTAGCGGACGCCGCGCAGGGCGAGCGGGATGAGGGCGATGATGATCAGGGCGTTGAAGATGATCGCCGAGGTGATGGCGGACAACGGGCTGTGCAGGCCCATGATGTTGAGCGCCTCCAGCCCCGGATAGGCCGCGGTGAACATGGCCGGGATGATCGCGAAGTACTTCGCGACGTCGTTCGTGATCGAGAAGGTGGTCAAGGCTCCTCGGGTGATGAGGAGTTGCTTGCCGATCTCGACGATCTCGATGAGTTTGGTGGGGTTGGAGTCGAGGTCCACCATGTTCCCGGCCTCCTTGGCGGCCGAGGTGCCGGTGTTCATGGCCACGCCGACGTCCGCCTGGGCGAGGGCCGGGGCGTCGTTCGTACCGTCGCCGGTCATCGCGACCAGCTTTCCGCCCGCCTGCTCCCGCTTGATCAGCGCGAGCTTGTCCTCGGGGGTGGCCTCGGCGAGGTACTCGTCGACGCCGGCTTCCTGAGCGATGGCCTGGGCCGTCAGCGGGTTGTCGCCGGTCACCATGACCGTACGGATCCCCATCCGGCGCAGCTCCTCGAACCGCTCGCGGATGCCGTCCTTGACGACGTCCTTGAGGTGGATGATGCCGAGGACGCGGGGCCCGTCCCAGTCGTGGACGGCCACCAGCAGGGGTGTGCCTCCGGAGGCCGAGACCTCGTCGGACCACTGCTGTGCCTGCGTCGGTACGGTCCCGCCGCGCAGTGCCACCCACTCGGCCACCTGCGCGGCCGCGCCCTTGCGGATGGCGCAGCCGGCCCCGTTCGGCCAGCTCAGGTTGATGCCGCTCATCCGGGTACGCGCGCTGAACTCCTGGAAGCGCGGGTTGCTCAGGTCCTCCTCGACCGCCGCCTGGAGCCCGTACCGCTGGGCCAGGGCGATGACGGAGCGGCCTTCGGGGGTCTCGTCCGCGAGGGAGGCCAGCTGGGCCGCGTCCGCGAGCTTGACGGGGTCGACGCCGGGGAGCGGGACGAAGGCGACGGCCTCGCGGTTGCCGAGGGTGATGGTGCCGGTCTTGTCGAGGAGGAGGGTGTTCACGTCCCCGGCGGCCTCGACCGCGCGCCCGCTCAGCGCGACGACGTTGCGCTGGACGAGGCGGTCCATGCCCGCGATGCCGATGGCGGAGAGCAGGGCGCCGATGGTCGTGGGGATGAGGGTGACGAGGAGGGCCACCAGGACGGTGGTGGTCTGGGCGGCGCCCGCGTACGCGGCCATGGGCTGGAGCGAGACGACGACCAGGATGAAGATCACCGTGAGGGCGGCGAGCAGGATGTTGAGGGCTATCTCGTTCGGCGTCTTCTGCCGGGACGCGCCCTCGACCAGGGCGATCATGCGGTCCATGAAGCTGTGCCCCGGGCGTGAGGTGACGCGTACGACGATCCAGTCGGACAGTACGGTGGTGCCGCCGGTGACGCCGCTTCGGTCGCCGCCGGACTCCCGGATCACCGCAGCCGACTCGCCGGTGACAGCGGACTCGTCGACCGCCGCGGCGCCGTCGATGACGTCACCGTCGGCCGGGATCAGCTGCCCCGCCCGCACCAGTACGACGTCCAGGGGCTGGAGCCGGCCGGGGTCCACGGCTTCCGTCTCGGCGTGCCGCGGGTTCGTCCCGTACGTCCAGTGGCGCAGCCGCAGCGCGACGGTGTCCGTACGCGCCTTGCGCAGCGACTCGGCCTGGGCCCGGCCCCGGCCTTCCGCGACGGCCTCGGCGAAGTTCGCGAAGATCACCGTCAGCCAGAGCCAGACGCTGATCACCCAGGTGAAAACGGACGGGTGGATGAGCGCCGAGAGCGTGGTCAGTACGGAACCGACCGCCACCACGAACAGCACCGGTTTGCGGACGAGTGCGCGGGGATGCAGCTTGCGTACGGCCTCGCGGAAGGAGGCCGCCGGCCGGATCGACTCCAGCAGGGGACGCGGGGCCGGGCGCCTTCTGGGCGGCCGGTTGACCGGTGCCCGCGACGGCGAGGGGACGGGAGGTGTCTGCCGGGTGGCAGCGGGAGGCATCGGGAGACCTTCTGGTGGGATCGGCTTGGCCGGAACGAGGGGTGCACCGCCGGGGACCCGTCCCATGGGGGACCCCCTCCGGCTCGTCGTGTGACGTTGGGGTCCCCGGCGGTGGAACGGTGAGGAACCTACCGGGCTGCGCACGGTCAACGGCCCCTCTCCGCACGTTATTTGTGCGCTCTTAACGGCTGTGCACCTGATCCCGTCAGGGTCTCGTGAAGGACGCGTCAGGGACCTGCGGTTCGGCCGGGGCCGCGCCGAGGCGGAAGCGGAGGCGGCAGATGACGGCGTCGGTGTCACGGCGGACGGCGTGGGCGACGACGGAGCCGCGCTGGTTCTGGAGGATCCGCTGCCAGAGGTGTGCGGGTTCGGTCTCCGGGATGAGGACGGTGATCTGGGCGTCCGGGTGGGTCTGCGCCAGCTTCCGTACGTAGCCGGAGACCGGGCGGCCCAGGGAGCGCGTCTCGGAGGTGACCTCGACGAGGTCCACGCCGGGGTTCCACAACTCCCAGTCCCGGCGCAGGGCTTCGGCGGCGGAGCGGTCCTCGGCCGCGGGGTGGGTGACGGTGACCGCGAGGACCTCGTCGCCCAGGGAGCGGGCGGCGGTGAGGGCCTGGCAGGTCAGGCGCGACAGGCCGGATACGGGGACCACGACGAGCGAGCGCGCCCGGTGCGGGGGCTGCGGGACGCGTCCCAGTTCGAGGCGCTCGCCGATCTGCGCGTAGGCCCGGTTGACCTTCTCGAAGCCGAGGACGATCAGCGGCAGGGCCAGGACGATCAGCCAGGCCCCCTCGGTGAACTTGGTCGCGGTGACCACGACTGCGGAGACGCCCGTCAGCAGAGCCCCGAAGCCGTTGAGGGTGGCCTTGGTCTGCCAGCCTCGCGGGCGTTCGCCGTACCAGTGCCGGACCATGCCGACCTGGCAGATGGTGAAGCCGACGAAGACGCCGATGGCGAAGAGCGGTACGAGGGTGTTGGTGTCGCCACCGGAGAAGGCGAGCAGGGCCGCCGAGACGAGGGCCAGCCAGACCACGCCGTGGCGGTGGACCTGCCGGTCGGCCTTGAGCGCGAAGAAGTGCGGCAGGTGGTTGTCCCGCGCCAGCAGGCTCATCAGGACCGGAAGCCCGCCGAAGGAGGTGTTGGCGGCGAGCGCCAGCAGCACCATCGTCGCGAACTGGACGACGTAGAAGGCCGCGTTGTGACCGAACGAGGCGTCCGCGAGCTGGGCGAGGACGGTCACGCCCTCCACCGGCTGGAGGTGGAAACGGCCGATCAGGACCGACAGGCCGATCAGCATCACGCCGAGCAGGGAGCCGAGGGCCACCTCGGTCCGCTGGGCGCGGCGGGCGGCGGGCGCCCGGAATGACGGTACGGCGTTGGCGACGGCCTCGACACCGGTCAGCGCGGAGCAGCCGGCCGCGAAGGCCTTCAGCAGCAGGAGCGCGCCCACGGCGGTGGCTCCCTCCCCGAGCGCGGAGGCGTGCCCGGCGGCGGAGGCCGTACTGGCCGGGCCGTCGCGGAACAGCCCGACGGTGATCATCGCCAGGATCGACCCGACGAAGAGCGCGGTCGGGACCAGGAACGCCTTCGCGGAGTCCACGACCCCGCGCAGGTTCACGGCCGTGACGAGGACCAGGACCGCGAGACAGATCCACACCCGCTCGCCGTGCAGGCCGGGGAAGGCCGAGGTGAGCGCGGCGACACCGGCGGTGACGGACACGGCCACGTTCAGGACGTAGTCGAGGATCAGCGAGGCCGCCGCGACCAGGCTCGTACGCCGGCCCAGATGCCGCTTGGCGACCGCGTACGAGCCGCCGCCGTCCGGGAACGCCGCGATCACCTGCCGGTACGAGGCCACCAGGACCGCCAGCAGGGCGGCGATGGCGAGCGTGACCGGGAGCGTGAAGCCCATCCCGTAGGCTCCGGCCGCCGCCAGGACCAGCACGATCGACTCGGGTCCGTACGCCACCGACGCCATCGCGTCGAGCGACAGCGCCGCCAGGCCCTGGACGGCGGTCAGCTTGTGCCGCTCCCCGGCTCCGCCCGCGCGGGTGTCGGGCGGGTCCTCCTGGCCCGGCGCCTGAGCGGCCTCGGGTGGTTTCCGTACGTGAATGGCCATGTCGCGGCTCCCTCCGTATGAGCAAAGTGAGGACAGCGTCGAAGCCGCGAGATCAGGCCACCAGCACCCTTGGCGCGTTCCATACGCGCGCCCCGCCACTCTTCACGCGTTCCGTACGCGCAGGTGGGAGCGACGTATGAGGTGCGTCAAGAGGTGCGGGCGTGTGTTGCGCCGACGCCGTGGAGGGGGCAGGTGCGAGGTCCGCGTCGGGGCTGGTCGGGTCGTCGACGGCCCTCCCGTATGGGCGGCGTTAAGGGTTCCGGGGAGCCCGTATGGGGCCCGTCAAGGCGTCTTAACACCGGGGTGAAGACACGGTTATCTCGTCATCAGCCAACTGGCTGATTCATCTCTTCCCACTTCACTCAGGAGCTCACGATGGCCGATCTGGCCTTCGTCGTCACCACGGTCGCGGTGTTCGCGCTGGTGGCTCTCATCGCCCGGGGGGTGACCAAGCTGTGACTGTCGAGAACGTCGTCGGCCTCGTCGTGGCCGTCTCACTGCTCGGTTACCTCGTCCTCGCCCTCGTGTACCCGGAGAGGTTCTGAGCAGATGAGCCCCGTAACCGCTGGTGTGCTCCAGTTGCTCGCGCTGATCGCCGCGCTCGCGCTGGCCTACCGTCCCCTCGGCGACTACATGGCCCGGGTCTACTCCTCCGAGAGGCACTACCGCCCGGAGAAGTGGATCTACAAGGTCATCGGCGCCAACCCGTCGGCCGAGATGCGCTGGCCCGCCTACCTGCGCGCCGTCCTCGCCTTCTCCGCCGTGAGCGTGCTGTTCCTCTACGGCATGCAGCGCCTCCAGGGCAGCCTGCCGGGCTCGCTCGGCTTCGTGTCGATCGACCCGGACCAGGCCTTCAACACCGCCGCCTCCTTCGTCGCGAACACCAACTGGCAGTCGTACTACGGCGAGCAGGCCATGGGCCACGTCGTCCAGACGGGCGGCCTGGCGGTGCAGAACTTCGTCTCCGCCGCCGTCGGCATGGCCGTCGCGGCCGCCCTCGTACGGGGCTTCGCGCGCTCCCGCACCGGTGAACTCGGCAACTTCTGGGCCGACCTGGTCCGCGGCACCGTCCGCATCCTGCTCCCCATCTCCGTGATCGGCGCGATCGTCCTGGTCGCCTGCGGGGTCATCCAGAATTTCGCGGGCATCCACGAGGTCGGCCAGTTCACGGGCGGCACGCAGCAGTGGAACGGCGGGGCGGTGGCCTCTCAGGAGGTCATCAAGGAACTCGGGACGAACGGCGGCGGCTACTTCAACGCCAACTCCGCCCACCCCTTCGAGAACCCGACCCCCTTCACGAACCTCTTCGAGATCTTCCTCATCCTCGTCATCCCGTTCGCGCTGACCCGGACCTTCGGCCGCATGGTCGGCAACCTGCGCCAGGGCTACGCGATCCTCGCGACCATGGGCGTCATCTGGATCGCGTTCACGGCTCTGATGATGTGGACCGAGTTCGCCCACCACGGCCCGGCGCCCGACGTCGCGGGCGGTGCCATGGAGGGCAAGGAGACCCGGTTCGGGATCGGCGGTTCGTCGATCTTCGCCGTGGCCACGACGCTGACGTCGACCGGCGCGGTCAACTCCTTCCATTCTTCCTACACGGGCTTCGGCGGCGGCATCACCATGCTGGGCATGCAGCTCGGCGAGATCGCCCCCGGTGGCGTCGGCTCCGGTCTCTACGGAATGCTGATCATGGCGATCATCGCGGTGTTCATCGCCGGCCTGATGGTCGGCCGCACCCCGGAGTACCTGGGCAAGAAGATCGGCACCCGCGAAATCAAGCTGGCCGCCTGCTACATCCTCGTCACCCCGGCTCTCGTGCTCTGCTTCACCGCCGCGGCGATGGCCCTGCCCACCCCGGGCAACTCCATGACGAACGCCGGCGCGCACGGGTTCTCCGAGATCCTCTACGCCTACACGTCGGGTGCCAACAACAACGGCTCCGCCTTCGCGGGTCTGAACGCCGACACCCAGTGGTTCAACAGCACCATCGGCATCGCCATGCTGCTGGGCCGCTTCCTGCCCATGGTGTTCGTCCTCGCGCTCGCCGGTTCGCTGGCCGAGCAGAAGCCCGTACCGGAAACGGCGGGCACCCTGCGCACCGACAAGCCCCTCTACGCGGGCCTGCTCGTCGGCACGATCATCATCATCACCGGACTGACCTACTTCCCCGCCCTCGCGCTGGGTCCGCTCGCTGAAGGGCTCGCCTCATGAGCACCGTCACCCCCACCCGTGCTCCGCACGAGGACATTCCCACCGGGCACAAGCCCACGACCGGCCGCGTCGGCGGGGGGCTGTTCGATCCCAAGGCGCTGCTCAAGTCCTTCCCGGACGCGGTGCGCAAGCTCGACCCCCGTATCATGATCAAGTCCCCGGTCATGTTCGTGGTCCTGATCGGCTCGGTCGTCACCACCGTGCTCGCCGTCAAGGACCCGACCGACTGGTTCGGCTGGGCGATCACCGCCTGGCTGTGGCTGACCACGATCTTCGCCAACCTCGCCGAGGCCGTGGCCGAGGGCCGCGGCAAGGCCCAGGCCGACACGCTGCGCAAGGCCAAGACGGACACCGTCGCCCGCCGCCTCAACGGCTCGGCGGAGGAGCAGGTCCCCGGCACGGAGCTCCGTATCGGCGACCTGGTGGTCTGCGAGGCCGGCGACGTCATCCCCGGTGACGGCGACGTCGTCGAGGGCGTCGCCTCGGTCGACGAGTCGGCCATCACGGGCGAGTCCGCTCCCGTCATCCGTGAGTCGGGCGGCGACCGCTCGGCCGTGACCGGCGGCACGAAGGTGCTCTCCGACCGGATCGTCGTCAAGATCACGACGAAGCCCGGCGAGACCTTCATCGACCGCATGATCGCCCTCGTCGAGGGGGCCGCACGGCAGAAGACGCCCAACGAGATCGCGCTGAACATCCTGCTCGCCTCGCTGACCATCGTCTTCCTGCTCGCCGTGGTCACCCTGCAACCGTTCGCGATCTACGCGGGCGCCGAGCAGTCGATGATCGTGCTCACCGCGCTGCTGGTCTGCCTGATCCCGACCACCATCGGCGCCCTGCTCTCCGCCATCGGCATCGCGGGCATGGACCGCCTCGTCCAGCGCAACGTCCTGGCCATGTCGGGCCGGGCCGTCGAGGCCGCGGGCGACGTGTCGACCCTGCTGCTCGACAAGACCGGCACCATCACCCTCGGCAACCGCCAGGCCTCCGAGTTCGTCCCGGTCAAGGGCACCACGGACGCCGAGCTGGCCGACGCCGCCCAGCTGTCGTCCCTGGCGGACGAGACCCCCGAGGGCCGCTCCATCGTGGTCCTCGCGAAGGAGAAGTACGGGCTGCGCGAGCGCGGCCAGGGCGAGCTCGGCGGCGCCGAGTGGATCACCTTCACCGCCCAGACCCGCATGTCGGGCGTGGACGCGGACGGCAAGCAGACCCGCAAGGGCGCCGCCGGCTCGGTCATCACCTGGGTGCGGGAGCAGGGCGGACAGGTCTCCGACGACGCCGACACCCTGGCCAACCGGATCTCGGAAGCCGGCGGCACGCCGCTCCTGGTGGCCGTCAAGGACGAGCGCGGCGCCCGCGTCCTCGGTGTCATCCACCTCAAGGACGTCGTCAAGGAGGGCATGCGCGAGCGGTTCGACGAGCTGCGCCGCATGGGCATCAAGACGGTCATGATCACGGGCGACAACCCGCTGACCGCCAAGGCCATCGCCGAAGAGGCGGGCGTGGACGACTTCCTCGCGGAGGCGACTCCCGAGGACAAGATGGCCCTCATCAAGCGGGAGCAGGCGGGCGGAAAGCTCGTCGCGATGACCGGCGACGGCACCAACGACGCCCCGGCCCTCGCCCAGGCGGACGTCGGCGTGGCGATGAACACCGGCACCTCGGCCGCCAAGGAGGCCGGGAACATGGTGGACCTGGACTCCAACCCCACCAAGCTCATCGAAATCGTGGAGATCGGCAAGCAGTTGCTGATCACGCGGGGCGCGCTGACGACGTTCTCCATCGCCAACGATGTCGCCAAGTACTTCGCGATCATCCCCGCGATGTTCGCCGTGGTCTACCCGGGTCTCGACAAGCTCAACATCATGGGCCTGACCTCGCCCGAATCGGCGATCCTCTCCGCCGTCATCTTCAACGCGCTGATCATCATCGCGCTCGTGCCGCTCGCCCTCAAGGGCGTGCAGTACCGGCCGACGAGCGCCGACAAGATGCTCCGCCGCAACATCGGGATCTACGGACTCGGCGGCCTCGTCGCCCCGTTCATCGGCATCAAGCTCATCGACCTCCTCATCTCCCTCATCCCCGGAATCGGCTGATCTGCGATGAACAACTCTGTGGGCAACACCGCACGCCTGATCGGCGCCGGCCTGCGGGCCCTGCTGGTCCTGACGGTCATCTGCGGCGTGATCTACCCGCTCGCCGTCACCGGCATCGCCCAGGCCCTGTTCAACGACCAGGCCAACGGCTCGGAGATCAAGGACAAGAGCGGTCAGGTCGTCGGCTCCTCCCTCATCGGGCAGAGCTACAACCTGCCGAAGAACGACCCGGACGACGCCGAAGAGGCCGCGAAGCCGGACCTCAAGTGGTTCCAGCCGCGGCCCTCCAACGGCCTCGGCAGCAACAGCGTGAACACGCAGTACTCGCTGATCCTCTCCGGCGCCACCAACCGGTCCGCCGACAACGGCGCCGTCAACGGTCTGTGCACGGCGGGCGCGGAGGAAGGCACCCTGTGTGCCCAGGTCGTCGCCGCCAAGGAGTCGGTCGTCACCGACAACTCCACGGCCTCCTACGAGGTCAAGCCCGAGGACGTGCCGGCCGACGCCGTCACCTCCTCCGGGTCCGGCCTCGACCCGCACATCTCCCCCGCATACGCCGGGATCCAGGTACACCGGGTCGCCGAGCGCAACAAGCTCGACGTCAGGCAGGTCGAGAAGCTCGTCGCCGATCACACCACCGGCCGCACCCTCGGCTTCATGGGCGAACCCCGCGTGAACGTCCTCGAGCTCAACACCGCGCTCAAGGCACTGACCAAGGGCTGACGTTCCCCCGAACAGGGGTCTGGAGCCGACGTGGCGCGAAGCTCCCCCAGCGAAGGCTGGGAGGTGCCCACCGCGCCCCGCCGGCTCCGACCCGTATCCACCGAAAGAGGAGGGCCCCACACCGATGATCAAGGTGCTGGTGGTGGAAGACGACGCCCAGCTCGTCCGTGCGCTCAAGATCAACCTTGAGGCGCGGAAGTTCGAGGTGGAGACGGCTTCCGACGGGCACCGGGCCCTGCGCCTGGCAGCCGTCCGCAAGCCGGACGTCATCCTGCTGGACCTCGGCCTGCCCGACATGGACGGCATTGACGTCATCAACGAGGTGCGGGAGACGAACGGCGTGCCGATCCTCGTCCTCTCCGCACGTCACACCTCCGAGGAGAAGATCCGCGCCCTCGACGCGGGCGCCGACGACTTCGTGACGAAACCGTTCAGCATGGACGAGCTCCTCGCCCGGCTGCGGGCCGCCGTCCGGCGCCGCGAGGTGTCGGCGCCCGCACCGGAGATCGCCGTGGTCACGACCGAGGACTTCACGGTCGACCTGGTGGCGAAGAAGGTCCTGCGGAACGACCGCAGTGTGCGGCTGACCCCCACCGAGTGGCATCTCCTGGAGATCCTCATCACGAATCCGGGCCGGCTGATCAGCCAGCGGAAACTGCTGCTCGACGTCTGGGGGCCGACGTACTCCGAGCACACCAACTACCTGCGGGTCTACATGGCCCAGCTCCGGCGCAAGCTGGAAGCGGACCCCTCGCACCCGAGATACCTGATCACCGAGCCCGGCATGGGCTACCGCTTCGAGGGATGACGTCATGGGACGCGGCAAATTCCGTATCTACCTGGGCTCGGCCCCCGGAGTCGGCAAGACGTACGCGATGCTCTCGGAGGGCCACCGACGGGTGGAACGGGGCACCGATGTCGTGGTTGCCTTCGTGGAGCACCACCACCGTCCGCGCACCGAGGTGATGCTCCACGGGCTGGAGCAGATCTCCCGGCGCGAGCTGGAGTACCGCGGTTCCGCGTTCACCGAGATGGACGTGGACGCGGTCCTCGCCCGCCGGCCCGCCGTCGCCCTCGTGGACGAGCTCGCACACTCCAACGTGCCCGGCTCGCGCAACACCAAGCGCTGGCAGGACGTGGAGGAAATCCTCCAGGCCGGCATCGACGTCGTCTCGACCGTCAACATCCAGCACCTGGAGTCCCTCGGCGACGTCGTCGAGACGATCACCGGGGTGCGGCAGCGGGAGACCGTGCCGGACGAGGTGGTCCGCCGCGCCGACCAGATCGAGCTCGTGGACATGTCACCGCAGGCCCTGCGCCGCCGCATGGCCCACGGGAACATCTACAAGCCCGACAAGGTCGACGCGGCCCTGTCCAACTACTTCCGGCCCGGAAACCTCACGGCCCTGCGCGAGCTGGCCCTGCTCTGGGTCGCCGACCGCGTGGACGAGTACCTCCGCGAGTACCGCGGTGAGCACAACATCCGCACCACCTGGCAGGCCCGCGAGCGCATCGTCGTGGGCATCACCGGCGGGCCGGAGGGCCGGACCCTCATCCGCCGCGCCGCCCGCCTCGCCGAGAAGGGCTCGGGCGGCGAGGTCCTCGCCGTCTACATAGCCCGCAGCGACGGTCTGACCGGCGCGTCTCCGAAGGAGCTCGCCCTCCAGCGGACCCTGGTCGAGGACCTCGGCGGCACGTTCCACCACGTCATAGGCGACCACGTACCCGACGCCCTGCTGGAGTTCGCCCGCGGCGTGAACGCCACCCAGATCGTCCTCGGCGTCAGCCGCAGACGCTCATGGCAGTCCGTCTTCCGCCCGGGCGTCAGCGCCACCGTCGCCCGCGAATCCGGCCCGGACCTCGATGTCCACATCGTCACGCACGACGAGGCCGCCAAGGGCCGCCGCACCCTGCCCGTCGCACGCGGCGGGCGGCTCGCCAGACCCCGCATCATCTGGGGCTGGCTGACCGGGATCGCCGGCCCGGCCCTGCTCACGCTGCTGCTCAGCCAGGTCGTCCCCGAGCTCGGGCTCGCCAACGACATGCTGCTCTTCCTCACCTGCACCGTGGCGGCGGCGCTCCTCGGCGGCCTGCTCCCCGCTCTCGCCTCGGCCGCCTTCGGCTCCCTGCTGCTGAACTACTACTTCACACCACCGCTCCACCAGCTCACCATCTCCGACCCCAAGAACATCGTCGCCATCGCGATCTTCGTCGGTGTGGCCGTGTCGGTGGCCTCCGTCGTCGACCTGGCCGCCCGCCGCACCCACCAGGCCGCCCGGCTCCGCGCCGAGTCCGAGATCCTCTCCTTCCTCGCCGGCAGCATCCTGCGCGGCGAGACCGCCCTCGACGCCCTGCTGGAGCGGGTCCGCGAGACCTTCGCCATGGAATCCGTCGCCCTGCTGGAGCGCGGTACGGAGGTCGACCCGTGGACCTGCGCGGGCAGCACCGGACGGAATCCGGTCGCCCGCCCGGAGGACGCCGACGTCGACATGCCCATCGGCGAGAACATGGCGCTGGCCCTGACCGGGCGGGTCCTGCCCGCGGAGGACCGCCGGGTGCTCGGCGCGTTCGCCGCGCAGGCCGCCGTCGTACTCGACCGTCAGCGCCTGGTCGACGAGGCGGAGGAAGCGCGCCGCCTGGTCGAGGGCCACCAGATCCGTACGGCGCTGCTGGCCGCCGTCAGCCACGACCTGCGGACCCCGCTCGCCTCGGTCAAGGTCGCCGTCACCTCGCTCCGTTCCACCGACGTGCAGTGGTCGGACGAGGACCGGGCCGAGCTCCTGGAGGGCATCGAGGACGGCGCCGACCGTCTCGACCACCTGATCGGGAACCTCCTCGACGTGTCCCGCCTCCAGACCGGGACCGTCGTCCCGATCATCCGGGAGACCGACCTCGACGAGGTCGTACCGATGGCCCTGGCCGGCGTGCCCGACGCCGGCGTGGTCCTCGACATCCCCGAGACGCTTCCCATGGTCGCCGTCGACCGCGGTCTGCTGGAGCGGGCCGTCGCCAACATCGTCGAGAACGCCGTCAAGTACAGCCCCGACGGTGCGAGCGTCCTGGTGGCCGCCAGCGCCGTCGCCACCCGGCTCGAAGTCCGCGTCGTCGACCGCGGACCCGGAGTTCCCGACGAGGCCAAGGACCGGATCTTCGAACCGTTCCAGCGGTACGGGGACGCCCCCGGAGGCGCCGGGGTGGGCCTCGGCCTCGCCGTGGCGAGGGGTTTCCTGGAGGCCATGGACGGCACCCTGACCGCCGAGGACACCCCTGGCGGCGGCCTGACGATGGTCCTCACCCTGCCGCTGAAGGACGGGGCACCGCAGGCGCTCCCCGACCTGCCGGCCGGGGCCACGACCTGATCCCGAAACCCCAATAGGAGTGCGGCAGTGGACCGGCACGGTCGCCCTCCGGGAGTCGCGTCCCGGCCGGGCCCCCGCACCGGCCCACCCGCCGTCCCGATGGTCAGGGGGCGTCGACGAGTACCCGGCCGTCGGTCGGCACGATCGCCGCGAGCCCGTTCGCGTACGCGTTCTGCACACGGGACCGCTCGGTCGCGTTGGGCACGGCGTTGGTGCAGGCCGTCCCGGCACTTGACCCGGACATCAGCTGGGCGCACGGCCCCGGCTTGGTGTCCGGGAGGCCCAGGCTGTGGCCCAGCTCGTGCGCGGCGATGCGCGTCTTGTCGTACCCCTGGCTCACGGCCTGCGCGCCCAGTTCGACTCGCACCTGCCGCCCGGGACGGACCGGGCCGAGGGTGGCCTGCGGCCAGCCGGTGGTGGCCACGATGACGATCTCGGCCCGGACCCCGGGCGCGGCCTCCACCAGCCGTACGTTGCTGACGTTCGCGTTCCAGGATGCGACCCCGGCCGCGATGGCCGCTTCCCAGCCGACGGCCCGGCTGTCGTCGTACCGGAGCGTCACGACCGCTGCGGTGGCGTCCGGTACGGACGTGGGTGCCGCGGTCGCGGCGGTCGCCGCCGCCAGGACGAGCGCGGCGGCGGAGGTGCCGGCTTTCAGCCAGATGCCCAGAGACATGGTGGTCTTCCTTCACGCGTGGGGGACCCGGCCCCTCGGCGGAACCGGGGCACTGGAGACGCCGCCACCGCCCGCCTGTGGCCCGCACGTTCGGACAGCCGCCCCTCCGGAGCCCTAAGAAGGTAGCCCCGCAACCCGCCAACCCGTCATGCACCTGCCAGCCATTTCCGGCGGGCACTCCGGCCGGTGCCCGGTCAGCGGGCGGCCCCCTCCAGGAGCTGGGCGCCGTCGCGGCGAATCCACTGTGTGCCGGGCGCACATCACGCCAGCAACTGGTCGCCGAGGGGGCTCCGCAGGTAGAGGACGAGGTGTCCCTGCCGGGCCCGGGTGACCAGTCCCGCGCGGTGCAGGACGCCGAGGTGCTGGCTCACGGTGGCGGGGCTGAGGCCCAGCCGTCGGGCCAGTTCGGTCGTGCTCGCCGGCTGCGCGAGCAGGCCGATGACGCGGGCGCGGGTGCGGCCGAGGAGGTCGGCCAGGGCTGCGGGCGGGGCGGTCGTCTCGGTGTGCCAGACCGTGGCGAGGCCGCGGGCGGGATACCAGATCCGGGGTGGCAGGGCGAGGTCGACGACGGTGACGGCGTGGTCGCAGAACAGGGAGGGCGTGAAGGTCACCCCGTTTCCGTCGACCGCCAGGTCGTGCCGCTGACCGGGAAAGGCGTCGACGGCCAGGGTGCCGTTGCCCGAGTGCCAGCGCAGACCGGGGTCGATGTCGGCGAAGAGCGCGGCGGCTCCCCCGTCGGTGAGGCGGCGTGCGCGGTGGAGGATGTCGGCGCGCAGTACGGCGTACATCCGTGGCCATTGCGGGGCCATGATCAAAAGCCAGTAGGTGTGCAGGGCATCGGCGATCCGCTGCAGGAGGCCGTGGGGATCCGTACGTGCCTGCCGCAAGAGCGGGTGCAGGGGGTGGCCGTCGGCCGCCTGGAGGAGTTCGCGTGTGACGCGCCGCGTCGAAGTGGTGCGCAGTGCGGCGAACTCGTCGTCGATATCCGTGCTCGGCGTCGGGGGGTGGGGGGTGAGGAAGTCGGGGATGAGCCGGGTGGGCCCGACCAATGCCTGCAGGAGGGGCCAGTCGACGTGCCGGAGCAGCGGGGCGGTCTGTCGAAGCAGCGGCTCGTGCGCGGCGTAGCGGACGGGGCTGCGCCAGGCTCGCAGGCTCTGGACGGTCTCTTGCAGAGGTGAGCAGGCGAAGCGGACCGAGGCCAGGTCTTCCACATCGAGCCGGAGCAGCAACATTCGGCCCAGACTAAATGTCTCGCTCCGCTGGTGATCGAGGTGGTGGGATCCGGCGCATGACTGCTTCTTTCTCCGGGGGTAGCCCGGACGTGGCGACGTATGACCGTATCGGCTTGGGATACGGGCGCGTCCGTCGACCGGACCCTCGTCTGGCCGATCTGATCCGCCAGGCGCTGGCCGGGGCGCGCACCGTCGTCAACGTCGGTGCCGGTGCCGGCTCGTACGAGCCTGACGACATGGAGGTCACCGCGGTCGACCCGTCCCAGGTCATGCTCGATCAGCACCAGGGCCCGCGCAAGGTTCGGGCTGGGGCGGAGAGCCTGCCTTTCGAGGACGGTGCGTTCGATGCGGCGATGGCGATCATGACCGTGCACCATTGGCCCGACCTGCGACGTGGCCTGGCCGAGCTGCGGCGCGTCTCCGATCGCCAGGTGGTCTTCACGTGGGATCCGCAGCACCTGCCCGAGCTGTGGTTGACCGAGGAGTACCTGCCTGAGATCCGACAGCTCGAACACGCACGCTTCACACCGCTGTCCACCGTGGTGGAAGCCCTGGGCGTGCATACCGTGCTGCCCTTTCCCATCCCGCACGACTTCACCGACGGCTTCCAGATCGCCTACTGGCGGCGTCCCCAGTTCTACCTGGACGCCGTTGTCCGAGCCGCGAGTTCGACGTTCGCTCAGCTTCCCGCGTCCGTGGTCGAACCGGCGATCGCGAGACTGCGCGATGACCTGGCCTCGGGAGCCTGGCACCGGCGCCACTGCGATCTGCAGACCCGAGAATCCGTCGACTACGGCTACCGCTTGCTCATCGCGGGGCGGGCTCAGCGTCCGACGGGAACCGGTGCCGATGTTCGTACACGGTCAGCAGGCGAATGACGCCGCCGTGTCCGGTGCGCTCCGGCCGAGGTGGGCAGGCCGCTGATCGGAGCGGCCTGCCCAGGCGCTGCTCGGGCTTGCCCGGCAGACGTGCCTGGTGGTCGGTCCGTCCACGCCCGGGCAGCGGCAGCCAGGAAGTACCTCCCGTGGGCCGGGGGCGGTGCATGCCCGCGGTCGTCGATCACGGCGACCAAGCCTCGGAGAGCGTGAGCAGGGTACTGGTTCCCGGGCCGTGGAGCCCGATGCGGATCTTCGCCTGTCCTGCCGACCCACCCCACGGGCAGTCGCCAGGGGTCCAGTAGCGTCCGTTGCATGATCACCTTCGATGCCCTCGTCCGCCTCTGCCCGCCGCCCGCCGACCCGCCGCCCGCGGTGGACTGGGCGCAGGCCGAGCACGCCCTGGGTACGGCTCTGCCCGCCGACTACAAGCAGCTCGTCGAGACCTACGGCGACGGCATCTTCGACGACACGATCTGGCTGCTCGTCCCCGACTCCGCCCACAGCGACTGTGACCTGCACGCGCAGGTGACGGAACGGGACGAGATCCTGACCGGCCTGTGGGAGTTCGAGCCGAAGCCCGCCGGCCTGCTGGAGGCGGGGGCGCGGGTCCTGCCCTGGGCGTTCGAGGAGGGCACGGGGGCGTTCCTGTACTGGCTGGCACGGCCCGGTCAGCATCCCGACGAGTGGAGCGTGCTCTACAACGAGGGGCGCGGTCCCCTGTGGGAGCAGCACGACATGGGGTGCCTCGCCTTCCTGCTGGCGGTGCTGACGGGAACGGCGGAAACGGAGTACTTCGGTCACCTCCACGAAGTGCTGAAGCCCACGGAGCACCGCTTCGCGACGGCCGACCGGACCCTCGGCACGTCTCAACGCTGACCCCGTCCGGCCTCTCCCGATGGCCTGGTGCAACGCCGGCGCACCGAACGCCGTGCCTGGCCGGGCACGAGGGTGGGATCACCCAAGTCGTGGCCTGAGGTACGGTTTTCCGGTGATGTACCTGATCGGCGGACCGCCACGGGTGGAGCCGATGACACCACCTACCGGGAGATCGCCGCGTGGGTCAGGGACCAGAGCACTGCCCTGCGTGAAGCGTGTGCGGCCAGCGGGCATGTCTACGTCGACCTGGGGAACGGTCACGCACCAGGGCTCGAACGGGCCTATTCCGCACTGGTCAACCCTTAGCCGGCCAAGCTGCCCGGCCTCATCCGTCCGGGGCGTCCGGGGCTCTTTTGCCGTGTCCCGGGTGTGCCACGCACCCTCATAGGGAACTTTGCGGGTAGAGGCCGGCGTTCAGGACGGGACAGGAAAGACCGCTATGGGAGCCCAGACGTTCACCATTCCCCCTGTGCGGACCGGCTTTCGCTGGCGCATCAACCCCCACCACTGCGCCGAGATGGACGCCGAGGCGAACGCGTGGGCGTACGGTCTGTTCAGCGACGACCCGCGCGTCCCGGCTCCCGTGCATGCCGACAACTACACGACGTGGGCGGCGCTGTGCTTCCCCGACGTGGACCCCGACCTGCTGAACCGTTGGTGCCGCTTCAACGCCCTGTACACGTTCGCTGAGAACAGGCAAGAGGCCCTGTACGGGACGAGCGACGCCGGGAGCGCTGAAAGGGTATGGGCACGCACGGTCACACTGCTGTTGCGGCAGTCCCACGCTCACGACGTGTTCGCCGCCGGCGACTGGGGCGACGGACTGCCCCGCTCCTACCTGGCGACGGCCATGACGATCGCCGAGAGGCTCCCGGAATCGCTGGCGCGGTACTTCCTGCGGCGTCTCGCATCCATGGCGCAGGCGCAGTACCAGGAAGCCCACATGATCCGCTCGCCCCGGATGGGGTGGGGCGAATACCTGGAGTACCGGCACGTCAACTTCGGTGTCCCCCTGTTCACCGCAACCCTTCCCGCGCTGATGGAGCGGAACCTTTCTGCGCCTGAGTGGGAGTCCGCCGGGCGGGAGCGGCTCGACCGGCTGACGGCGCATCACTGCTGCCTCGTGAATGACCTGTACTCGTTCCGGAAGGAGTGGAACGACAGGAACGGCAAGAAGGCGCACGTCCAGGCTGTGTCGGTGCTGCAACACGTCTACGGCCTGGGCCTTCAGGAGGCTCTGGACAAGCTCGTCGAGACGATCGAGGAGACGGAGCGGCAGTACGTCGTGCTGCGCTCGCGCTGGGCCCTCACCGCGGAAGCCGACGAATACTGCGACCGCCTGGAGGACATGATCGCGGGGAACTTGCGCTACCACCAGATCTCGCCCCGATTCCACGGGAGCGGGTTCGAGGGTGTGTTCACGGGCGGGCAACTGAAGGTGACCGGAACACCGATCTCTCAGTCCGGGGGCTAGGTTTGGCCCGTGAACCACAGCAGTTCCACGGCCGGAGCGCCCCGCGAGCCTGGCTTGCCGCCCTACCAGGCAGTCCTGGCGGAGACTGACTGGGGTTCGCTCCAGACGGCTTTCGGGAACGGTGCATGCCTTCCCGAAGTCCTGGCACGGTTGCTGGAGCCTGATCCCAGAGTGCAGGTCACCGCTCTGTCGGAACTGGAGGAGCTGGTCGGCCACCAGAACGGCATCTACGAAGCCACCGCCCCCGCCGCCCTGTACGTCGCCGGTATCCTCGCCCACCCGGCGGCCATGACCCTCCGGCCGTATCGCGACGTCCCCATCCGCGCGACATGGTTGAACTGGTTGGCTTCCACGGTCTACGACGTCTCCGACGAGATGGTCGACCGCACCGAGCAGTACTTCCCTGGCTTCCGCGCCCACAACACCACGCTGGCAGCCTTCCGGGACCTGCGCCCGACGCTTTATCGAGCCGTCGTGCCCTTCCTGGAGGACAGTCACGAGGACGTGCGCGAAGCCGCCGGCCTCGCCGCGCTCGTCCTCGCCGAACACCCCGCGCTCGCCCAGTACCGCGATCACCTCGCCGTGCACGCGCGCCGCATCCTGGACACCAGCAGCGACGAGGCCAACCGGCGCGTTGCCTGGAAGGCCCTCGGAACATGGGGCCACGACGTCACCGGCATTGAACCCTTCCAGGAGAAGATCTGGGACTGCGGGCCACACAGCGATGGCCGCGGCGATCTCGAACCTCCCTTCTGACCGACCTGACCGACCTGACCGACCGGGACGCGGGACAGAGCTGCCGGCGCGGCTGCGTGATCGGCACTGGCGCGTGATCGGCACTGGCACATCACGCTGGTCGCACTCAGCGTCCTCCGAGCCATCGCGGGCGCCGGTGGCCCACGGTCAACGGCGTGCTGGCGCGCTGGTCGTCGCCGAGACCACGTGTGGCTTCCGCTCGTGCCTCGTCGCGCTGGTGGATGAGGTCCTCGCGTTCACGGTCGGTCACCTCGCTCTCCCGCTTCGAGGTGACGGATCCGCTCTGGCGGGCGAGGCGGCTGCGGCGGGATGCCCGCCGGGCGGCCATCATGATCAGGACCAGTCCGAGGATGCCCGCGGCGCCGACGACGATGCCGTAGAGGAACAGGGCGCCGGTCGAGCTGGTCACGTGGTAGCCGAAGACGGAGAAGTCGTCGGTGAGTGCGTGGGCGCTGCCGAGGTTCGCCATGACCCCGGCCACGGCGAGGATCAGAGCTGCGATGAGGATGACGAGTCCGAGGATGAGGATCATGGCGTACTCCCTGCCGGCGCGTCGAGGGGCCGCCGGCTCGGGGGGCGCCTACCCGCGGGGGGCCGGGCCAAGCACCCGTCTCCCCCGCTGCCGGCGCCCGGTCCCCGTCAACCGTCGTCGGGGCCGCCTGGCGCGTTACGCGCTCAGGTGATGGCCCGGGAGGGGCTGTCCCGTCGTCGACGGTCGTGACGCGTCGGTGAGGTCGGCGCCGGTGGCGGCGTCCCGCTGGGAGTCACCCATGCCGTGCCAGTCCAGGCACATGACGGTCGCGTCGTCGTCCAGACGGCCGTCGCCGGCGTCGACGATCGCTCCGATGAGGGTGTGGGCGGCCTCGCGGGGATGCAGGGCGCGACTGCGGATGATCAGGTCGGACAGATCGAGGCCCTCGGCGTTGCGCTCCAGCATGCCGTCGGTCAACATCACCAGCCGATCACCCGGCCGCAGGTCCAGCGACTGCACCCGGTAGGTGTTGCCCTGCGCTGTCTGGACGTTGAGACCAAAGGGCCGATCGACCTTCGGAACGATCTGCTGGACCTCCCCGTCGCGCATCCGCAGCGGCCAGGGGTGCCCGGCGTTGACGAACTCGGTGGTGCCGTCGATCAGGCTGATGCGCAGCAGTTGGCCGGTGACGTAGCCCCCGTGGCCGTGGTCCCGCATGGCCTGGTCGGCCTGGCGGGCCTGTTCGGCGAGGTCGGCGCCTGCCCTTCGAGCCCGTCGCAGGGCACCTACCACCAGGGTGGCGAGCAGCGCCGCCTCGACGTCGTGACCCATGGCGTCGGTCACCGACAGCTGGACGGTGTCCCGGTCGATCACATAGTCGAAGGTGTCACCTCCGACGTGGTCGGCGGGCTCCAGCGCCCCGGCCACCGCGAACTGGGCCGCCTCGCACGCCAGCGACGCCGGGAGCAACCGGTGCTGGATCTCCGCGGCCAGGCTCAGCGGCTTGGTGCGTCGGCCCCACTGGTACACGTCGGTATGGGAGCGGTTCGCGATGACGATGTACGCCAGGGCGTGCGCGGTCTCGCCGATCTCGCGCATCACTTCCGCGCCCGGTGCGGAGGGCAGGAACAGCTCGAGCAGGCCGAGGGCGTCCCCACGGTTCGTCACCGGCGCGACGACGCGCACCAGCTCGTTCGCTCCCCCGTCCTCCACCTGCGGCCGCTGGGTGCGGATCACGTCGTCGTACAGCGTGCCCCGCAGCGGGATGCGTGTGGCCGGCTCGCTGGTCTCGACGCTCCCCGCGGCTCCCAGCCGCACGACGGAGCCGCCGGAAAAGTCAGTGATCAGGAACGACACCGATGCGGCTCCGAGGTGGTCCCTGAGCATGCGCGCGACCACGTCGAGCGACTCGACGGGCGCCGCGGCCTCCGCTGCTTCCAGCGCCCCCGCCAGAGTCGTCGCCCGACCCCGCAGGCTTCCACCCACGAGAGGACGACCGGCCATGCTGCCGCCTGGCTCTCCTGCGGTCACAGCGACCCCCTGGTTCGATGCCGGCCGGGCTCCGCCCCGATCGCGCGAAGAGCCGCGCCTAGGCGGCACCGTACAGGTCACATTGCACCACGAGAGCCCCGGAGAACCCCTCAGCCTGCACGGCGGCAATGCCATCACGCGCCGGTCTCCGCCATGCCGACGGACGGCACCCTGCCGAGCGACCAGCCATGTCGGCCTGCGCTCCCGCGACGCTGGACGGCAGCGGGGCGACGCCGCGTGTCGCCACCCCGGCCAGCCTTGCGAAGACCTAGCCGTGACAGCTGTTTGGGTGATCACTTCAAGATCTGCAAGGGTTGGGGAATGAGCAGACGAGACGACGTGTGGGAACTGATCCACCTCATCAACAGGAAGATGGAAAGCGCGGCCGCTTCCGGCGATATGGGCACGGTCATCCTGACGTCAGGCGATCTTCCGGAAGTGGTGCAGCTCGACGCGATACTCGCCGAGGGCGACGCGGACATCGACGTCAGCTTGACGGCCGTCGCGCAGCACCTGCTGGGAAGGCTTCGCTGGTACCGGTCTCGGCTGGTGCCCGAGGGCCAGGGGCACGCCGACTACGACGCCGCGCTGGACTTGTTCGAGCTGCCGTTCGTCATGGGGCTGGACGACATACCGGAGCCCATGCTCCCCACGCTCGCGGAGCGGATGGTGCCCATGGCCGGCTCATTCCAACAGGGGGCGTCCGAAACGAAGGACCCGGCCAGGATCGAGAGCTCGCTCGTCCTGTCCCGGCAGATCGTGACCCACCTCGATCCCGATCACCCCTTCCGGCCCGGAATGATGGCCAATCTGGGCCTCATGCTGCTGCTCCGGTTCGAGAACGGCGGCTCGGCGGAGGACCTCGACCAGTCCATCGATCTGCTTGAGACAGCGCTGTCCCGTGCCGTCGACCAGCGGGAGGCCATTCTCTCCACCCTGGTGCAGGCGCTCCGGCGCCGGCTGGCGGCCACGGCCGATCCGGCGGATCTGGACCGGGTGATCGAATGCTGTGAAGCCGGTGGCGCGGTGGCGTCCGTCGACAACGATCACGCGGTCAAGTGGCTGAGCAGCTTGGGAGACTCTCTGCTCAACCGCTTCGAACGCGCCGGGGCCGGCTCCGATCTGGACCGGGCGATAGACGTCATGAGGCGGACCCTCGACGCCGACCGTGCTCGCCTCCTCGACCCCGTCGCGGTGAAGTACGACCTCGCTTACGCCCTGTCGCGCCGCTTCGACCGCGCCCGGTCGATGACGGATCTCACCGAAGCGATCGACGTCGCCAGGTCCGCCGTGGAGGCCGCCGGCCCCGACCACGTCTTCCGCGCCCCGACGCAGGACCTGCTGGACGCCATGCTGAGGGCGAACGCCTCACTCCGCTCCGCCCCATGACCTGCCGGATGTCCTGCAACCAGGCGATGGAACTCGCCTGGTTGGGGGCATGGACGTTACGACCCTCTGCTCGATCGGGGAGCTTTCCCGGTGGCCCGGCCTGCCCGTGAGGACCATCCGGTGTTCCGTGGGGCGGCCCTTCAGACAGGGCCGCCCTGCCGTCGTTCAGGCCCGGACCCGGGTGAACAGCCGGCCGGCGAGGTCGGCGCCTGCGACCGTGCCGCTGTCGTCGCGGTTGAAGAAGCCGCGCTGCCCCTGGAGACCGCCGCTGGTGACGATGTACTCGTCCTCGTCGCCGGGCAGTAGCCCGAGACGGGCCGGCGGGAGGTCCGGCGGCAGTTCCGTATTCGTCGCCGCCCGGATCTCCGGCTTGATGTCGCAGGCCATCGTCAGCTCGGCTCCGTCCGTGGCGATGGTCAGTGTCATCAGCTCGTTCGCGTAGCTCCCGACGACCTCCCGGGCCCGCACCTCGTCGTACGGAAGGGGCTCGGGCTCCCGCTCGACCACACCCAGGTAGGTCTCCAGCACCCAGCGGACGACGGCCTGGTTGAAGGCGAGCCCGGCGTCCGGGCCGGCATTGGACGCTGTGACGACGGCGAAGTTCCGCTCGGGCACCATGAGCAGATCGACGAACTGGCCGTTGACCGAGCCGCCGTGCCCGACGGTGCGCACACCGTCCACGTCGCGCAGGAACCAGCCGATGCCGAAGGCGTCGGCGAGCGAGCTGCCCCGCAGTTCGACCGTCGGCTCCTGCTGCCGCAGCAGCAGCTCGGCGGGCAGCACACGCTCACCGCTTTCGGCGCGGCCGTCACCGAGGTGGAATCGTGCCCAGCGCAGCTGGTCCGCCACCGAGGACACGCCGCCACCGCCAGGGTTGTTGGCGCGGGTGTCCTTCCACTGCCGGACGACGGTCAGCGTTCCGTCCTCGCCGAGGTTGTGCCCCACCGCGAAGCGCCGGGTCATCGCATCGGCGGGCGCGAAGACGCTGTCGGACAGGCCGAGCGGCTCGAGGAGGAGGCTGCCGACGGCCTGCTCGTAGGTCAGACCCGTGACGTTCTCGATGATCCGCCCGGCCAGGTTGTAGCCCATCTGGCTGTAGGAGGCTCGGGCGCCGGGCGACGCGATCAGCTCCGACTCGGCCATCTTCGCCACGTACGCGGCCAGGGCGTCGTCTCCCTCACCGGTTTCGACGCTCAGCCTCCAGTCCAGTCCGGCGGTGTGGTTGAGCAGCTGCGAGACGGTGATTTCCGCCGCGGCCTGCTCGTCGCTGAGCACGAGCTCGGGAACGTATCGACGAACCGGCGCGTCCAGTTCGACGCGCCCGTCCCCGACCAGGCGCATCAGCGCGGTGGCCGTCCAGGGCTTCGTGACGGAGCCCAGCACGAACAGCGTCCGCTCGTCCACGGGCAGGGGGTTGTCGACGCTGGTCACGCCGTGGCAGGCGTACACCTCCCGGCCGTCCCGCCACACCCCGACGGCAGCGCCGGGAATCCCGAACTCCTTGGCGGTCGACTCGACGAATCCGCGCAGCACCTCGTACGACATCCCGTTCCCCTTCCCCTCGTCTTCCCCTCGTCGCCGCGACCTCCGCAGCAACTTGCACTTTGTTCAAGACGAACGTATGACACGACTTGAACTAAGTGCAAGACCATGCCTGAATTTCGCGCGAGCCGGGGTCTGGCTGCGAGAAGTCCGGCGTCGTCGGTGAGCTAGCGGTCCAGACGGCGGCCGCCGTCTTCACCTATGCGCTGGGCAGCACCATCGGCTCATCGGCCTGTTCCCGTCCGGTGACTGCCCGCAGATGTCGGTACCGCGGGCCATACTCGTGCCGCGGCGCCGCCCGGGCACCGCAGCACGAGGGGAGCGACATGACTGAGGTGCTGGTTTTCCACCACGGGCACGGGCTGACCGACGGCATCCGCGAGTTCGCCGAGCAGCTTCGCCGCGCCGGACACACCGTCCACGTCCCGGACCTATACGAGGGGCAGGTATTCGACAGCCTCGAGGAGGGCATGGGCTACGCCGAGAATGCCGGCTTCGGCACGGTTGTCGCGCGCGGAACCGCCGCCGCCGAGGGGCTGCCTTCGGAACTCGTCTACCTCGGGTTCTCGCTCGGCGTCCTGCCGGCGCAGAAGCTGGCGCAGACCCGGCCCGGCGCACGGGGGGCACTGCTGCTGGAGGCTTGCGTCCCGGTCGCGGAGTTCAGCGGTGCCTGGCCCGGCGATGTCCCGGTTCAGGTACACGGCATGGACGCGGATCCGTTCTTCGCCGGAGAGGGCGATGTGGACGCGGCCCGCGCGCTCGTCGCCGCAGCGGTGGATGCCGAACTGTTTCTCTACCCCGGCGACAGTCACCTGTTCACCGACAGCAGTCTGCCGTCCTATGACGAGCAGGCCGCCGCCCAGCTCTCTCACCGAGTCCTGGACTTCCTGAACCGCATCACATAGCCCGGCTAGCCCGAACGCGATCCACCTCGCCGGACTCCACCTCGCCGCCATCTTGACCTGGTCGGCGAGGTGATCCGAAGGAAACGGCCTACACCAGGGCTGCTTTCGACGGCATCCGCTCCGGCCGCCCCTCAGGGGGTCAGCCGGTGATCGAGAAGAAGATCGAGCCGTCCTCGGCCCACCACCAGGCGCCCTCGCCCGTGTTCCACTCCGACGCCCAGCCGTCGAGGGCCTCGATGAGCTCCCCGAGGTCGTACCGGAGATCGGCGTCGACGCGGTCCAGCACCGAACGGTAGGCCTCCACCGCGGGGCCCGCCTTCGCGAGGGGCCAGCAGCCGATCTCCGGTGAGCCCTCCGGGGGATGGGGTATGTGGAACCCGATCTCCGAGGGCGGGCCGCTGAAGACGTACTGGTAGGGCAGCAGGTCCGCCGGGACGCCCGCCGCGCTGAGGGCGTCGTCCAGGGCGGAGAAGTAGGTGACGGGGCTCCGGTAGCTCGCCAGGGTCGCGCTGTCGCTCGCGTTGTGGTCGATGACGATCTGGAGGGCCGCGTAGTAGGCGCAACCGGCGTAATCGGCGGAGGAGTCGGCCCGGCCGGAGACCAGCTCCTCCAGGGCGTCCGGGACCGACAGCCCCCAGTCCACGCCTTGGTGGTCGAGGCCGTCCTGACGTGCCTTCGCCCTGACGCGCATGGTGTCCAGGCGTCGCGCTTCGTCGGCGCTCAGGTCCGCGGCGGGCACGAAGCGCGCGATCTCGCCGCGGTTCGCCATGCTGTAGTTCACTACCTTGCTCATGGGCTCATGCTGCCAAAGGGCACTGACAGCGCGGCGTCCCGGACCAGTTCGCATGCGCGCCGGAGCCGCTCAGGCCATGCCTCCGGATCAACCACCGGCTACGGCGTCACCCGAGCCTGCACGCACGGCCTCTACAGCCACGACCACCTCGGCAGCGGCCTGGGGCAGGAGGACCAGCCGATGCGCCTCCGCCGTCGGCCCGGGCGAGGAGCAGCACAGCGGCCGCGTCGGCAAGGCCGCCCTGCCGGATCTTGCATGATGATCTGCATGAACACGGAAACATGCGATCCGGCCGAGCTGTCTGCCCTCCGGGAGATATTCGCCTCCAGACCCGAGGCCGCGCCGCCGGCCGGCTGGGAGGCAGTGCGGTCCTTCGAGGCGGAGCATCGCATCGTGCTCCCGGAGCCCTACCGCACGTTCGTGGCGGAGGTTTGCGACGGCCTGCGCGCCGGTCCGCCGTACTACGGGCTGCTCCCCTTCGCGGAGGCACCCCAGGACTGGGGATCGGACCGCCCCGAACGCCTGCTGGCCGAGCCTTTCCCGCTTGAGGCGGCATGGCTGTGGGAGGCGGAGGACGACGAAGCGACGCTGTCGGTACAGGAGTTCGAAGCCCGGACGGACCCCGTGTTCGACCACGGTTCGCTGCTGCTGGGCACCGATGGCTGCGGCATGTACTGGCACTTGATCGTCACCGGCCCCCAGCGCGGTCACGTCTGGCAGATCGCCGGCGAAGGCGCGATGCCCTTCGGTCCCCAGTCGCCCGACGCACTGATGCCCGGCACCCCCGGCTTCGCGGGCTGGGCAACGCACTGGGCCGAGGGCCGCGACTGGTTCGCGTAGGCCTAGGGGTTGGTGTGAAGGGCCTCAGGCTCGCGCGCCGGCTTTAAAGTCTTCCCGTGAACGTCAACAGCTGGTTCGAGGTCGAGGACCCGGAGGAGGGTGAGGACCCGTGGAACTTCAACGAGGCAGAGCTCGCCTTCCTTGAAGCGCTACGGGCCCGGGCCGACGGCTGGCAGGTCCCGCCGACTCCCGACCTCGTCACTCTCACCGAAGACGAATCAGCGCTGCTCGTGAGCATTTGCCTCATCGACGAAGCGCGCCACGTGATCCTCCGCGAGTGGGCCGTTCACTTCCACGGAACCCACGTGCGGGCGGGCAAGGTCCGCGACCAGGTGTACAACCTCCACGAGTCGCCCGAGAGCGGCTTCTTCATGGCCACCGGCACGGTCGAGGAGCTGGCGGTGCGCTGCGCCGACTGGTTCGAACACGTGCTGAGCCGCCCGGTCGACCGCTGTGAGTGGCCGCGCGAAGGCGGCGGCGGCGGGTACGTCACCTGCTGGGAGTTCGCCGACACCGGCGAGGCACTGGCGGGAGACGGCACGACCGACGGGTCACCGCCGGCGTACCGCCTCCAGGTGCGGCCCTGACCTTTCGCACCATCGTCGCCTCCCTGGACCGACGCCGCTCCGTACGAGCCTCCACGCCGGGGCGCCGTGGTAGGGAGCGCGGTTATTCGTGGGGCAGGTTGGCCTGGAGCACGGTCAGTAGGTGGTGGATGTCGCGGTCGGTGGTGTGGAGGTGGGGGCTGATGCGGAGTACGCCTCCGCGGGCTCCTACGTGGACGTCGGCCTCGCTGAGCGTGTCCAGCAGGCGGGCTCGCCGGTGTTCGGGGACTGCGATGCCGAGCATGTGCGGTCCGCGGGGTTCGGGAACGTGCAGGCCGAGGCCGCGTGCGGCGTCGGCGATGCGTCCGGTGACGGCGTCCAGGGTCGTGGCGATGTTCGGCACCGTCCAGTCGGCGAGCTGCTCAAGGGCGGCGATGGCCATCGGGGTGAGCTCGAAGGCGGTGCGCTGTCCCATGTCGAAGCGGCGCGCACCGTGCTGGTAAGTGTCGCGGTAGTCGGCCAGGCGGGCGAAGTCCTGGGCGTCCTCGCGCACGATCCAGTTCTCCTCCAGCGGCCGGCCGTCCTGGTGGGCGGGGGCGACGTAGAGGTAGCCCAGCCCGAAGGGGCCGAGCAGCCACTTATAGCCGACGGTGACCACGAAGTCCGGCCGTAGTGCGGCGACGTCCAGGGGTACGGCGCCCACGGACTGGCTGGCGTCGATGACCAGGGCTGCTCCGGCGTCGTGGGCAGCCTGTGCGATGGGCGACAGGTCCACCAGGGTGCCGTCGGTCCAGTGCACCTGCGGCACCGAAACCACGGCGACCGTCTCGTCGAGGTCACGGAGGACCGCGTCCGTCCAGGTCTGTCCGGGCTCGCGGTGAACGGTATGTACGGTTGTGCCGGTGCGGGCGGCGAAGCGGCGCCAGGTGTAGACGCCGGAGGGGTACTCCTCTGCGAGGACCAGGACGCGCTGACCTGGGCGGCCGTCGAGGTTGGCGGCGGCTGCCGCGAAGCCGTAGCTGGTGGCGGAGATCAGCGCGACGTCGTCGGCTGCGGCGCCGATGAGGCGGGCGAAGAGGGCCCGGCGTTCCTCGGCGGCGGTGAACCAGTCCGGTGCGGTGATCGTCCACGGCTGTGCCCGGCGTTCCAGGGACGCCTGCCCTGCGGCGAGCACACCCTTGAGAGTCGGCGCGAGGCTTGCCGTGTTGAAGTAGGCGATGTCTTCGGGGACGTGGAAGAGATGGCGTGCGCTGGGCAGGACGCGGCCCTGGGCCATGGTGTTCACCGTATTTCCGCTTTCTCCTGATCGGGCTGATGGCGTCGGCAGCAACACCGCCCCGGTCAAAGGTCCAGCTGGCATTCGTAGGCGACGTGTGTGGGCAGGTAGCCGAGGGTGTCGTTGACGCGGCGCATGTACGGGTTGTTGTCGGCGGTGTCGGTGAGCAGGCCACCCAGTTGGGGGTGGCTCTCGCGGGCGGCGAGGATCGCGGCGGCCTTCATCCAGCGGGCCAGGCCGTGGCCCCGGTGTTCGGGCAGGACGGCTGTGCCGTAGTGCAGGGCGTCGCCGGTACCGCCGGCCGGGACCACGAGTTCGGTGAAGCCGACGATCGCCGCGCTGGACCTGTCGATGGCGGCGACGGTGTGCAGACTCTCCCCGCGCGTCTCGACGGCCGCGGCCGCGGCCCGTATCCGGTCGAGGTCCCAGATCACCGTGCCGTAGTCCACGGCACCCATCGGCATGTCGTCCATCGCCCGCCGCGACACCACATAGGTGTCGGCGAGTTCGTCGGGAACCGTCCCGTCCCAGGCGGTCAGCCGATAGCCGGAGTGAGGTGCTCCGGCCAGCGCGGTCAGGGCGGGGAGGTCCGCTTCGGCCAGGTCGAGGCGGGCGTACGTCAGGGTCAACGCGGTCCGGAATCCGCCGGCGGTCAGGAACCCGAGACCGGGACTACCGTCCTGGGCCTGGGCGATGACACTGCGACGGCCGTCCTCTCGCGCCGCCGCCACGGCCGCCGCGAGCAGCCGGGTGCCGATCTGCTTGCGCCGCTCGGCGGGATGGACCTGCACATCCAGCTCGGCGAGGTGGCGCTGGCCGTCCTGGGTGAACAGGCGCAGGGACGCGGACCCGACGGGGCTGCCGTCGGCGTCCGAGGCCAGCCAGGCCAGACGGCGGCTGGAGGAGGTCTCTTCGGGGTCGGTCAGGGCGGTGATGCGGACGGGCAAGCTGTCTCCGTTGCCGGGTGGGTGATGTGGTGCCGCAGGGCGGTCGCTGCGGGGGTTGAGGTTGTTCAGGCGGTGTACGTGACGTCCCGTCACTGGGCCCAGGGCAGGGGACGGGTGCCGTCGGTGCCCGGTACGCGGGCCACGCCGTCGGCGCGCATCGCGACGTGGGCCGCGGCGGCCTGCGGGGCGTGAATCTGGCGGAGTCCGTCCGGGGGAAGGATGAAGGTGTGGCCCGCCGCGACGGTTTCGGTGTGCCCGCCGCAGCTGACTTCGAGCACTCCGGACGTCACCGTCCAGACCTGTTCGCGGCTGACGGCGTGTTCGGGGCCGCTCTGCCCGGCCGCCATCGCGACGGTCCAGGTGCTGAGCTCGCTGCTGCCGCGGCTGGGCGCCGCCAGACCGGTCATGCGGGCGTTCGGGGATTCGACGACGTGCTCGTCGGCCGGAGCGATCACGAGTACGGACGGCTCCGCTGCCGGCGCGGCCTCGGCAGGCGCACCCTCGACGGGGGTGACCCATTCGACGAGCTGGACCACGATGCCGTTCGGGTCGGTGAGCTGGAACAGGCGCTCGCCCCACGGTTCTTCGCGCAGCGGCATGGTGATCGGGGCGCCTGCCTCGCGCAGCCGCCGCTCCTCGGCGTCGAGGCCGTCAACGGTGAGCGCGAGGATCAGGCCGTCGGCCCGCCGGTCCCGCTGCTCGGGCGGCAGCACCTCGATGCCGGTGCGGAGCAGCACGATGCCGACGGCGGCATCTTCACGGGCCAGGGATACGAAGCCCTCGGCTGCGACGGCGACCTGATAGCCGAGGTGAGTGCAGAGGAACTCGCGGGAGGCGTCCACGTCGTCGACGGTCAGGGACACGGTGCAGGTGGTGACGTTCAGGGCAACTCCAGAGAAAGGGGGCGAATGAGATGGCAGCGGCGTACTGCGGAAGGGGTCGTGCGACCGGGTAGCGGTGCCGACGGTAGGGGGCCGTTTCGGCTCCATGGGCCTTGCGGAGTCGGGCGGCCGGGTCGGCCGTCCGCGATCACCTGGCCGGCCGGGTCCAGACGCGTGCCGGGCGAACGGGGCGAGACGATCTGCCGGATGCGGACCGAGGGGCTGGCCGGCTTGACGGCCAAGCCGGGCGCGCGGGGGTGCGGTCCATGAGCTCGGGCTCGGACCGGGGAGTGCCGGCAGCCAGCCGGCTTACGGCGGCGTAGGCCTGTACGGGCAGGTTCGTGGGGGCGCCTTCGGAGCTGGGCGCGAGGCAGGCGGCGTCACCGCTGGGGGTGCCGAGAAGGCTGTTGCGGGTGAGGTTGAGGTCGGGGAGGCGGTTGGGCTGGTTGGGCTGGCGCAATCCAGGTCCGTTCAGTCAGGCAATTTTTGCGACGGACGTAAACTTAGATCGAACACCCCAGAAGGTCAAGGATATTTTTGCTACCGATGTAAGATTCCTTCCATGGCTACCGAGATGGGACTCCGCGAGTCCAAGAAGCAGGAGACCAGGCAGCTGATCTCCGACTGCGCGACCAGGCTCTTCATCGAGCAGGGCTTCGAACAGACCACCATCGCCGAGATCGCCACGGCGGCCCGGGTCGCGAAGAAGACGGTGACCAACTACTTCCCCCGCAAGGAAGACCTGGCCCTCGACCACCACACGGAGTTCACCGAGGGCCTGGCCCGGGCGGTCGCCGAACGCGACCCGGACGAGGCACCGCTCGCCGCCCTGGGCCGGACCTTCCGGTCTTCCCTGCTGGCGCACAGCCCCGTCGTCGGCTTCACCGGACCCGCCTTCGCCCGTATGGTCGCCGAGAGCCCCACCCTCACCGCGCGGCTCCGGGAACTGCACGACCGGCGCGAGGAGGCACTGGCCACCGCCCTGGCCACCACCGGCCCTGCCGACGCCCCCACGATCGCCCCGCAGGCCGCCGCCGCCCTGATCGCCGCATCGGATCGCCTGCTGTTCCGCCGCATCCAGGCACTCACCCTGGCCGGCCACACCAACGACGAGATCGAAGCCACCCTCCTCCCCGAGGCGGACCACCTCCGCGCCCTACTCGCCGCCGCCCTGGCCAACGACCCCACCGGTTCCCTCTGGTGAAGACCGACGCCGCCCGGCCCACGGCATCGGATCCGGCCGCCATCACCAAGGCCGATGCCGCGTACCGAGCGTGAGTCGGCAGCCGGAGTCGGTATCGGTGTGGGGCTCGACCATCGACCCGCCGGGAGCGAAGCGGGCGGCAACGGGCGCGGGTCACGCGACGAGCGCCACCCCTGCTGTCGGTCGATCGCGGGCGCAGACAGCAGAACGGCTCCCCCTGGGAAAGGGGGAGCCGTGATCGTCCGCGGAGGGACCGTCACGCTCAGGCGTGGCGGTGGCTTCGCCGGTTGCCGGTGACCAGCCGGTAGACGGCGAGAAGGATGACCGAGCCGATGATCGCGGCGATCCAGGTGGAGAGGTCGAAGAATCCGTCGATGGAGTCGACGCCGAAGATGACCTTGCCGAGCCAGCCGCCGAGCAGACCGCCGGCGATGCCGATGAGCATGGTGATGATGATGCCGCCAGGGTCCTTGCCCGGCATCAGCGCCTTCGCGATGAAGCCCGCGAGCAGTCCGATCAAAATCCAGGCAATGATGCCCATGTGCTTCTCCTGCCTCGAAAAATTGAGCCGGTGTCAACCGTCTTCACCGCGCCGAGGCTTCCAAACGTCCGTACCGCTGGATGCCGCCGGTTTCGTTCGGCGCGAGGTGTCAGGCCGTTCGGATGACGTGATGGCAGAACGAGGTTTTCGCTCGTAATGGGGGCAGGTGCGATGCAGGACCACCGTCGGAAGGAGGCGCCATGGCGACACCCGTCCTCGATCAGCCTGTACTGCGCACCGGTCAGCCCACTACGGCAGCACGTGACGCCACCCGAGGCTTCCTCCAGCGCGCCGCCCAGGTCAGGGCCCCCATCCGGCCCGGACACGCCGACGACGTTCTCCTGATCGTCGCCGAGCTCGTCACCAACGCCCTCCGCCACACCGACGGGCCCTGCGTCCTCCACCTGGAACTGCACGGGGATCACCTCGAGGTCTGTGTCACCGACGCCAGCCCCTGCCCGCCCCAGCCCCGGACTCCCCACACGGACGGAAGTGGCGGCTGGGGATGGCTCCTGATCAATCACCTCGCCACCCGCGTCACCATCGAACTCACCTCCGACGGAGGCAAGACGATCTGCGCCGACGCTCCCTGGTGAGATTCCCCCGATGCCACATGGCGCCCCCAAGGCAACCGGCCGGGTGCCGATCGGTTAGCGCATCCGGAGGGCGGCCCGGGTGTGAAGACCCTGGTGACGCTGTCCTGCCTCGGCCCTGGCGCAGCATGGGGTGTGCCGTGCCGACGGGACAGGGCTTGATCCGTGATCTGTGGAGGCTGATGTGGGGCGTGATCGGATCGGTCTGGCCGAGGTGCTGGCGGCCGCGGAGGCGGCCGCGCCGGTGGATTCCCTCGATGTCGTGGCGCGCGATCTGCGTGACCGGTTCGGTGCCGCGTCCGTGTCGTTCCTGTTCGTCGACGTAGTCGGCCGGCGACTTCTCCGGGTCCACGACACGGCGGCGGAGCGGCACGAGGAGCGTGCCGAGGAGGCCGCGCTGTCCGGCCGGAGCGTCTACGACGAGGTCCTGGAGGGCCAGAGGCTGGTGCTGGCCGCCGGTGGCGGGCAGGGGCAGCGGGTACTGGCGCCGGTGACGAACCGCGGTGACACGATCGGGGTCCTGGAGGTGTTCCTGACCGAGGTCACGCCAGATGTGCTGGCCGAGGTGGGTGAGGCCGCGCACGCGCTGGCGTACATCATCGTCACCGACCGTCGGTTCACCGACCTCTACCACTGGGGCAACCGAACCACCCCGGTCAGTCTGTCCGCGGAGATCCAGCGTCAGCTCCTGCCCACCGCCGCTGCCTGCGAGGCCCCGCAGTTCGCCCTTGCCGGCGCGCTGGTCCCGGCCTCCGACATCGCCGGCGACACCTACGACTACAGCCTCGACATCGACACCCTGCACCTGTCGATCACCGACGCCATGGGCCACGACGTCGACGCCGCTCTCATGGCCACCCTCCTCGTCAACGCCTCCCGCGGTGCCCGCCGCGCCGGAGAAGGCCTCGCCGAGCAGGCACGCCAGATCCACCAGGCGCTCGTCGACCACGGCCGGAAGACCATGGCCACCGGCCAACTCCTGCG
Source organism: Streptomyces sp. NPDC006512 (assembly GCF_040611935.1). NCBI lineage: Bacteria > Bacillati > Actinomycetota > Actinomycetes > Kitasatosporales > Streptomycetaceae > Streptomyces > Streptomyces sp. NPDC006512. The sequence goes on from NZ_JBEXPG010000070.1 coordinate 45,493, forward strand.
CATCGCCCTCGACGGCAGCGGTGCCCGGCTCGTCAACGCCGGCCATCCCTGGCCGTTGCGGCTGCGTGAGGGGGCTGTCACCGAGCTGACCCTGACCGTGGACCTGCCCTTCGGCTACACCGGCTTCAAGGGTCCGTACGCGGTCCAGGACATCGACCTGAAGCCAGGTGACCGGCTCCTGCTCCACACCGACGGCATGCAGGAACGCGACGCCGAAGCCGTCGACCTGCCAGCCCTCCTGCGTAAGACAGCCGACGAGCATCCGCGCGAAGTCGTCCGGACCCTGGTGGGCGCCGTAACCGACGCCTACGACGGAAGGCCTCCGACGGACGACGCCACCGTCCTGTGCCTCGACTGGCACGGCCCCCGAAACGACCGTCACGGGAACACTTGAGCGAGTGTCCTGCGGGTGTCGCGTTGCGCACCTGCAAGGGCCAGATCAACCACTCCCCCGAAGACGCGCGGACGCCTGAGACGGCGCGTCCGTACACCGCCCGCCACAGGCTCGCCGACCGCGCTCGCCGGTCAGCCGCCGCTGCCCCGTCAATCCGGCTTTGACCCGCGGTCATGGCAGCGGCAGGATCAAGGGCGCCCGCCTGCATGACGACGATGGAAAGGCCCCTTGGTGGCCAAGCGCGAATGGTTCCTGAGCGAACACGACTCCGGCTACGCGGAAGCGGCCCGCGACGCCGAGGAGAACGGGGAAGAGCTCCTGACCATTCCCTACTTCGAGCCGACCTGGGTAGGCCCGCACAAGGGAACGGGCGGCTGCATCATCGGCTTCGAGGCCCACTTCCCCATGGTCAACTGGCCGGAGCTCAAGACCTGGCTCGCTGAATCCCAGCTCGACGTGACCGAAGTCTGGTTCGCCCACATCTTTCAGGACGAGTCCGGGAAGTTCGCCCTGGGCGCGCCCGACGCCCGGGCCCTCCTGGTCCTCGCCGGCGACGGCACCCTGCTGCTGAGGGCGGAAACCGCAAGCAAGGCCATGCCCTACCTGAGCAGCACGGCCCCGGCTCCATCAACGACTGGCCAGGACTGACCGGAGCATCAGCTGCCGGCCCCCGGGCCCCGGGGCCGGAACACCGTCTTCGACGAGAGTCGGCGGGCGTCCCCTGAGGGATGGCGCTCGGCGCTCCCGCCGTTCCGCGCGGGTGTCCCCTACGGGCTGGGCGGGAATACTGCTCACAGGACTGGGAGCCCCGCACGCGCCGGCACCCACAGTGGCCACGCCGCGCTCCTGTTGCGCGGCCGGTCAAGGGGCGACCGATCGCGGCCGCCACGTAAGACTCCGACAGGCCGCCCCGGGGCCCGCCTGATGGGCGAGGAGAAGACCATGACAGCGAAACTGACCGTCTACCACGTCTCGCCCTCCAGCGAGCGAGCGGCCGCCGCGGGCGTGAAGTGGCAGGTCGAGGGAAGAGAAGGACGCCGGCTCCTGCACGAACCACACCGCACGCAGAAAGACGCGATCGACGCCGCACGCCACCACGCCAAGCAGCACGCGCCCGCCCAGGTCATCGTCCACGCCCTCGACGGACATGTCCGCAGCGCCTACACCTACGGAAACCTTCCCGCGGCACCCCCCGACGAACGCGGCCGCAAGGCCGGGCAACACGGAGGCGTCTTCTGAATCACGCCCAGGCCCTTACGGCCAGGGCCGGAACGTAGTCCAAGCCGTGAAGGGCGGGGTCAGGCCGGGCGGCCGCCGAAGGGGGCACCGGTGCCGTAGTAGGTGCCCAGCTCCTCGCGGTAGCCGTCGTCACCGATGTGCTTGTCACGGTGGAACTCGGGAGCGTCCTTGATCTGTTCCTTCGTCCGGTCGACGTAGACCTTCCGCTCGTCCGGGTCGATCCGCACCACCGTGCTCGCCGGCAGCAGGACCTCCTTGCCGAAGATCCACACCCCGGTGTCCACGACCAGATAGGCGTCACCGACCTCGTCGGAGTGCTTGTCCACCTTGCCGATGCTCCCGTCCGTCGCCTCGACCTTGTATCCGGTCAGGTCCGTACCGGCCAGGTGACCCGCGGTCGACTTGTAACTCCACACATGCTCAGTCACGCGAAAAACAACTCCTCCGGGTAAAGCGAGAATCATAAGGAAAACAATTTCCCGCCGGTGCGGCGGATGGCGCATTCTCCGTTCCGGCTGGAATCCGCATGTCCCGCCCTTCCGGCTTCATTCCCCTCAGATTTCCCCCAGGTACCCCGTTTGCGCGCGGACATCGCGGTGGGGGGGCCCCCCACATCCGCGAAGGGTGGGGGGCCCCCCCCCACAAAAAAAAAAAAGGGGTTGGCCCGGGGGGGAACAACCG
>NZ_JBEXPG010000071.1:0-46738 GCF_040611935.1 Streptomyces sp. NPDC006512
TCCGCCCGGCGCACCGTGTGGTACACCTTCCCGTCCGCCACCACGGCCACCTGAAGCTCCGCACCCACCGAAGCCGCCGCCACCTGCGTCACGTTGGCGAGCGCACCGGCCGCGGCGTGCACGTCGCCGAAGCCTCCCCATGAACCGTCGGCGAAGCGGATGGTGTGGTAGAGCTTGCCCTCGTTGCTGACGGCGAGGAGGTGGGTGTCGCCGTCGATGCCGGCCTCGGCGGTGGTCCGCACGCCGGAGGGGATCTCGCCGCCCTCGTTCTCGACGTTCCCGAAGCCCGACCAGGTGCCGTTCGGGTTGCGGACGCCGTGGAAGAGCGAGCCGCCCGACTCCACCGCGAACTGGGCCCGCCACTGGCGGGACGGCGCGGGCGGCGTCTCCACCTCTCCGCAGTTCTTGCTGGCGAGCGTCGAACCCATGCTGAACGGGACGCCGTTGAAGACGGACTGCTTGACCGTGCCCTGGTACTGCTGCTCGTAGTGCAGGTGGGCCCCGGTGGAGTTGCCGGTGTTGCCGACGATGCCGATCTTCTGGCCGCGGGTGACGCGCTGGCCGACGGTGACGTCGTGGTCGTTCAGGTGGGCGTACAGCGTCCTGGAGCCGCCGCCGTGGTCGATGACCACGTACTTGCCGTAGCTGGTGGTGAGGGACTTCACGACGCTGACGGTGCCGTCGGCGCTGGCGAGGACCGGCTGGTTCTCCGTGGAGGAGCCCCGCGTCCAGTCGATGGAGAGGGTGGACGGGCTGTGGCCGCTGTACGTCCTGCCCGTCCAGGACTGCTGGCAGCTGAAGGGCATCTGGTAGGCGGGGCCCGCCGCGTGGGAGGGCGTGGCGGCGAAGGCGACCAGACCGGAGGCGGCCAGGGCCATGCCGGTGGCGGAGGTCAGGACGCGGCGGGAGAAGGTGAGAGACATGGGGATTCCTCGGAAGTTCGGATGGGGGGGCGCGGCGCGGGCCGGCGCGGGTCAGTTGAAAGTGCCGGTGACGGCGACGCCGTCGTGGGTGGCGGGAACGCCGGTCAGGTCGACGGTGCCGACGCCGGTCCAGTTGCCGCTGACCTGGCGGACCGTGTGCAGGACCCGGCCGTCGGCGGCCACGAACGCCACCTGGAGCTCGTCGTTCACGGCGGCCGCGGACACGTCCGTCACGGTCACCCCGGAGACCACCGAGGACAGGGAGTTGAACACCCACTCACCGCTGAAGAAGCGGGCGCCGTGGTACTGCTTCGCACCGTTCTCGGCCGTCAGCACCAGCTGGAGGTCATTGCCCGTACCGGCGATCGCGACGTCCGAGATACCGGCCGGAGCACCCTCCGCCGACACATCACCCCAGCCCAGCCACGTACCGTTCGCGAGCCGCGCCGTGTGGTGCAACACCCCGTCCGCCACCGCCACGAGCTGGACATCGGACCCGGTACGGGCCAGCGCCACCTTCGTCACCGGCTTGCCACCCGCCGGGTTACCCACCGGAGCCAGCGGCGTCCAGTTCCCGTCCGCCCGGCGCACCGTGTGGTACACCTTCCCGTCCGCCACCACGGCCACCTGAAGCTCCGCACCCACCGAAGCCGCCGCCACCTGCGTCACGTTGGCGAGCGCACCCGCCGCGGCGTGCACGTCACCGAAGGTGCCCCACGTACCGTTCGCGTTGCGGACGGTGTGGTGGAGCTTGCCCTCGTTGCTGACGGCCAGGACGTGCGTGTCGCCGTTGATGCCGGCCTCCGCGACCGCCCGGACGCCGCCGGGTACCGCGGCCGCCTCACCCTCGACGTTGCCGAAGCGGGTCCAGGTGCCGTCGGCGAAGCGCGTCGCGTGGTGGAGGCCGTTGCCGGAGTCGACCAGCACCTGCGTCTTCCAGGACTGCGCGGGCGCCGGCGGGGTGGGGGCGTCCGGGTAGGGGTTCGCGTGGTCGTTGCCGAGTCCGGCGCTGCGGCCGCAGTGCGGCCAGGCGCCCGGGCCCTGGCCGGCCAGGACCTTCTCGGCTATCAGGATCTGCTGCTTCTTCGTGGCCTGGTGGGCGTAGGCCGCGTACGCCGTGCCGCCGAAGGCCCGCCAGGTCGACGCCGAGAACTGGAGGCCGCCGTAGTACCCGTTGCCGGTGTTGATGCTCCAGTTGCCGGAGCTCTCGCACTGGGCGACCTTGTCCCAGGTCGCCACGCTGGCCGCCGAGGCCGAGGTCGTGCCGAGGGACAGGGCGACGGACGTGGCGATGGCGACGGTGGCGGTGACCGAGGCGATCGCGGTGGTACGGCGGCGTGCGGACATGACAAATCCCCCAGGATGAAGAGCGTGGATGTACTGCGGGCTCGCAGTGGTGCGGTGCATCGGGGGTGCGCGTCCAGCCGCACCGCCCGGTTTCCCCGGCCCCTGCGGGCCGTTGAGAAGAGCATGTCTGCTGGTCAGCGCCCGTTCCAGAGGTTCCGGGTGGCCCGAAGCGGCCCTGGCCGGAAGCGTCCGGGGCGGCCCGTAGGGGCCGTTGGCGAGCCGCCCTCGCGGCCCGGCGTCCGGGCATGCCGAAGGCCCGCGCACCGAAGGGGCGCGGGTGGGCGGGGGGAGGGGCGGGGGTGAACGGGGTGCGGCGGGACCGGCGTCGGGGCCGGTACGGCGACCGCGCGCGTCAGCGCAGGGTGGTGCCCTTGTCCTGGCGGTACGTGGCCACGAGCGCGAGGCACAGCGCGGCGATCGCGACCCGGCCCGAGGCCTGGAGCAGCGGACCGCGCAGCAGGATGAAGGAGTACCCGGCGACCAGCGGGACGACGACCGAGATCAGGCTGCCCGGGGGCGACCGGCGGGTGGCGCGCTTGGCGTAGCGGCGGTCCACGCGGGCGGAGGCGTACCCCATGGCCAGCAGTCCGGCGCCCATGCCCAGCGGGCCGAAGTCGATCCACAGCTCCGCCCAGATCGGGGAGGAGAGGTTGGTGTTGACCGTGCCCATCCACTGGCCGACCATCACGCCGGTGTCGCGCGGCTTGCCCGGCCAGACCGAGCGCGGGACCGCGAAGAAGACGGATCCGGCCAGCTGGCGGCCGTAGAAGTGGCCGGGGCCGGAGTTGGAGAAGGTGATGGTGTTGGCGAACATGCCGATCTGGTCGTAGTCCTTGAGCGCCATCGGCTCCAGGAACGAGGTCGTCTCGACCGGCTTGTAGTTCTTCTCGTCGTACCGGAAGCGGTCCGCGAACGGGAAGACGAGGAGGGCGATCACCACGGCCATCGACAGGGCCACCCGGTACATCGCGGCGCTCACCGGGAAGACGGTGAAGAGCAGCGCGAACATGACGGTGAGGAACCAGTAGCGCGGGTTGGAGATCGGGTTGTTGACGATCAGGTTGAGCCCGGCGAGCGCGGCCCACGTCACGATGACCGACACCTTGCGGCGGGCGAACTTCGAGGTGATCAGCCAGCGCGTGTACAGGAGCAGCGCGAGCAGCGCCGGTACGGTGCCGAAGCCGCGCAGCAGGGCCTGGCCGGCCTGGCCGTCGCCGTTGGAGACGCCGGCCTCCTCGATGCCCGCGATGATCTCCTGGCGGCTGGAGAAGAAGACCGCCGGGCCGCCCAGCTTCATGATGAAGGCCGCGCTGCACAGGAAGGCGAGGAGTGTCAGGAGCTGGAGCCTGCGCCGGTGGGCCATGACCGGCCGCGGTTCCTTCTGGGAGCCGCCCGCGCGGCCCGTGGGCCGGTGGCGGGCGAGCAGCACCCCGACGTCGAAGGCGGTGCAGCCGAGCAGCACCAGTCCGACGGCGACGGTGAGGTCCGAACGCGGGCCGACGACCGGGGTCGGCACCTGGCCGAGCACGGCCTGGGCGAGGGGGGCCACGCCCATGGCCATGTAGACGAAGAGCCAGAAGGAGCCCTGGAGCAGCTTGCGGCGGCTGGTGAGGACCATCGCGGAGAGCCGGGCGCCGGCGTACATGGTGAGCAGGAGCTGGAGCCAGAAGGCGGCGTCGCGGGCTCCCGCACCGGACTGGACGGCGACGAAGAACGGCAGGAAGACGGTGAAGCCGAGGGCGAGGGGGACGGACAGCGCCCGGGAGAGCAGGGTGCGCGGGGTGGTGACCCTGCCCCACTGCGACTCGTCCTCGACGGGGGCCGGTCCGGGCGCGACGGCGGGCTTGCGTATGTCCGTAGCCACTGTTGCCCCCACCCCATGTGCGTGATCCGCGCGCAGTCTAGTCTGAGCGGGCTGCGCCCGGGGAGGCGCGTCGGGGTGGACGATGAGGGGCGACTGTTGCGTGATCTTCCTGCCTTCACGCTGGCCGGGTACGACAAGGGGCGGGGGCTGCTGACGCAGGCGCTCTGGTTCGCCGTGATGAACACCGTCTTCATGGCGTGGTTCTGTCCGGCGCGGCTGCGCGTCGCCCTGCTGCGGGCCTTCGGGGCGGAGATCGGCGAGGGCGTCCTGATCCGGCACAAGGTGCGCGTGCTGTGGCCGTGGAAGCTGACCGTCGGGGACCACACGTGGATCGGCGAGGGCGCCTGGCTGCTGAACCTGGAGCCGGTGACCATAGGGGCGAACGTGTGCCTGTCGCAGGAGTCGATGCTGTGCACCGGCTCGCACGACCACCGGGCCGCCGACTTCCGCTACCGCAACGCCCCGATCACCGTCGAGGACGGCGCGTGGGTGGCCGTACGGGCGACCGTGCTGGCCGGGGTGACCGTGGGCCGCTGCGCGGTCGCGGGCGCGGGCGCCGTCGTACACAAGGACCTGCCGGAACTGACCCTGCAGACCCAGGACGGCCGGCGCCGCCCGGTCGAGGAGCCGAAGTGAAAGTTCTGCACGCCGTCACCCTGCACTCCCCCTCGCACGCCTTCGGCGGGCCGGTACGGGTCGCGCTGAACCTCGCCAAGGGGCTGCGGGCGCGGGGCCACGAGGCCCGGCTGCTCGCGCTCGGCGAGGGTTTCCCCGACCCGTGGCCGACCGACGTGGAGGGGGTTCCGGCCAAACTGTTCCCGGCCCGGCGGATCCTCCCGCTCGGGTTCAGCGGGATGACCTCGCCGGCCCTGCTGGCGTCGGCGGGCCGCCTGGTGCGGGAGGCCGACGTGGTCCACGTCCACCTGGCGCGGGACCTCGTGACCCTGCCGGTGGCGCTGGCCGCGCTGCGGGCCGGCAAGCCGCTGGTGCTCCAGACCCACGGGATGGTCGACCCGAGCGGGAAGGCGCTGGCCAAGGTCCTGGACGCGGTGGCGGTGCGCCGGCTGCTGCGCGGGGCCGACGCGGTGCTGTACCTGACCCCGCACGAGCGGGAGGGGCTGGACGCGGTGGTCGGTTCGCCGCTGGAGCGTTCCGTACGGCTGGTCAACGGCACCCCGGCGCAGGAGGAGCGGCCGCCGCTGGACGGGCCGCCGCGGATCCTGTACTCGGCGCGGCTCCAGGCCCGCAAGCGGCCGGTGGACTTCGTGGACGCCGCCCCGGCGGTCCTCGCGGAACACCCCGACGCGCGGTTCGTGGTGGCGGGACCGGACGAGGGCGAACTCGCGGCCGTCCGCGCCCGGATCGCCTCGCTCGGCCTGGGCGACCGGTTCACGGTGCCCGGGGCGCTGTCGAGCGCGGAGGTCCTCGCGGAGCTGCGGCGGGCCCACGTGTACGTCCTGCCGTCGGTGGAGGAACCGTTCCCGATGTCGGTGCTGGAGGCCCTCGCGGTGGGCGTGCCCCCGGTGGTGACCCACTCCAACGGCCTGGCCCGGGACATCGCGGCCGCCGGTGCGGGCCGGGCCGTCGACCCGGGTCCGGAGGGCGTCGCGCGGGCGGTGCTGGAGCTGCTGGAGCCGGGCGCCAACCGGAAGGCCTCCGCGGCGGCCCGCGAACTGGCCACCGCCTCCTTCTCCATGGACGCGGTACTGGACACCCTGCTCCCCGTCTACGAGGCCGCCCGGAGCCGGGCGTAACCGCCCGGCTCCGGTACGCACGCCGGGGCGCCCCCTAGGTCGCCCCTTCCGGCCTAGATGCCGTCCCGGCGTTCCTCCACCACCGGGAAGGCGGCCGTGGCACGGCGGCGCCTGGCGACGCTCGCGTAGACGGCGAGGCCGACGCAGCCGGCCGCGATCATGATCAGACCGACCAGGTCGAGGTTGACGCTCTCCATTTCCCAGTCGCTCGCGAAGGTGAGGATGGCCCCCACCACGATCAGGGCGATGCAACCGCCGATGCCCCGCATAGGATTCGCCTCCGCTGTGTCGTGTGTCGGCGCGGGTACCCGGTGGGCGGACATGAAAACGCCGCCGGTGCCCGGGTGTTGCGGGCTCGGCGGCGTTCTCGTGGTGCCGGGGGCTCCCCGGGTGTCTCCTACGCGGGGATCCAGGCGTAGCAGCCCGTCGAGGTGAAGGAGGCGGCGCCGGCCGGAACGGTGGCCGTGATCTTGTCGCCCGCCTTGACGGGGGCTTCGGGGCCCGAGGCCAGGATGGCGCCGTCCTTGCCCTTCGCGTCCCAGGTGCAGGTGGTGCTCTGGGTCAGCGCCCGGTAGGTGCCCGGCGCGGGCGAGGTGCGGGTTCCGTCACCGAAGCCCTTCTCCGCCGCGGCCAGGACCGGCTTCTGCTCGGGGCACAGGTGCGTGATCGCGTCCTTCGCCCCGGTGATCTCACCGGAGATGACGGCCGCGGTCGCCGCGTCCTTGTCCCGCTTCGCGGTGCGCTCCACCCGCTGGCAGGTCTCCTGGCCGGTCTGCAGGACGGCCGCCGGGTCCATCTTCTCGGGGACCCGGCCGCTGAGGTACTTCTTCTCGTTGTCCTTGAAGCTGCCCGTCTTCGGGGTGAGCTTCGGGTCCGGCAGGACGGGGCCCGTCGGCTTCGCGTCGGGGGCCACGGACGCGGCGGGCGCGGAGGGCGCCGGCGAGGCGTCGGCCGGGTCGGGGACCGAGGACGAGGCCGGCGGCTTCGGCTTGACCGCCGCCTCGGCGTCGGCCTTGCCGTCGCCCGAGGAACTGCAGGCGGTCAGCGTCAGGGCGGCGGCCAGCAGAACAGCAGCCGCTGCGGAGCGTCGGTACATCAGGGGGCTCCCGTACTTACTGGTACTCGGGTGGGAGAGGCGTACGGGGCCCGGCGTCACCAGTGGTGGCCGGGCCCCGTACGCCCTCGGGCGGTTACTTCGGGCCGAAGGTGAGGATCAGCTGCGGGGCGGCGTCCGCGGCCGTCGACTCCGAGGACCAGATCCACAGCGGGTCGGTGCCCGTGCTCGTCAGGCCCAGGCTGTAGCTGCTGCCCAGCACCGCGGAGACCGCGGCGGTGTCCAGCTCGACGTTCTGGATCGCCGAGCCGTCCGGCACGCCCGCGATGCTGCCGAGCGGGGTGGTGCCGAGGGTGGGCTTGGTGTTGAACGTCGTGCCCGCACCGCTCCAGGTACCGGTGACCGGGACCGCGGAGACGGTGTCGGCGGTGCCGGCCCCGGCCTGCGAGCTGGTCTTGAACTGGAGCGAGGCGGCCTTCAGGACCTGCCCGGACGGGGCGGCCGGGAGGGTGAAGCGCAGGTACGTCTCGTACGCCGAGGTGCCGCGCACCGCGAGCGAGGTGGACGTGCCGTAGGCGGCGTTCGGGGCGCCCTGGTTGATGTAGGTGTCCTCGGCCGCGGTGACCTTGGAGACCGTGTCGGTGGGCGCCTTGGCCAGGTCGAAGTGGCTCTTGACCTGGGCCTGGGTGAGGACGGACGGGTAGACGGCCGTCTCGTCGATCTGCCCGGAGAAGAAGTTGCTCGTCGGGCGGGTCGGCCAGCTGGCGAGGTTGTCCCCGCCGACGTGCCAGTAACCGGCGTACGGCGTGGAGTTCGTGGCGCTGTTGGTGCCCTTGTTCTGGCCGTCCACGTACAGGGTCATGCCGCCGGGGCCCTGCGTACCGACGACGTGGTGCCACTTGTTGTCGTTGTACGTCTCGAAGAGACCGGTGGAGATGGTGCGGGTCGAGCCGTTGTAGACGCCGAAGATCAGACGACCGGTGTTGGTCATGTAGATCTGCTTGTCGTACGAGCCGCTGCTGTTGACCGTGTTGTTGCCGAAGCCGATCAGCTTGCCGCCGCGCGTGGTGTTCGTCTTGAACCACGTCTCGATGGTGTAGCTGGCGCCGACGTTCTGGCGGTGGTCGCTGTGGACCTGCTGGCTGGTGCCGTTGAAGCCCATGGCCGTGCTGGAGCCGGTGACGGCGCCGGGGGTCTGGCGCAGCGCCGGGGCGTTGACCTGGATGCCGCTGGTGTTGCCGGTCTTGGAGGAGTCGGCGACGTACGGGCTGATCGTGTCGTCGTAGCGCCAGTACAGCTCGGCGCCGTCGGTGCGGACCTTGTCCGGGTAGGCCTGGACCGAGGTCGGGATCGTCACGGAGACGTTCGCCGACAGGGCGCTGGTGTTGCCGGCGCCGTCGGTGGCCGTCACGCGGTAGGTGTACGACTGGCCGGCCTTGACGGTGGTGTCGTTCCAGGAGGCCTGCGGGCGCTCGAACTCCAGGGAGTCCGCGTTGACCGTGGCGATGGGGGTGGCCGAGCCGTTCCGGTAGATCCGGTAGGTCAGCTTGCTGTCGTCCTGGTCGTAGCTGGTGCGCCAGCGGACCTGGGCCTCGCCGGGCTTGACGCTGGCGGCGCTGGCGACCGGGGTGGTCGGGGCGCCGACGTCGCCGGTGGAGGCGAAGCGGGTCAGGCCCTGCTGCGGCTCGCCGTTGATGAGGGTGAACTCACCGCCGACCCACATGTACTTGACGTCGTTCTTCTCCGCGACGGACATGACGCGCGGGCCGATGCCCTCGCCGATGCCGTCGTTGGCGTTGGGGTGCCAGCCGAGCTTGCGCGGGCCGCGCACGAAGCCGTCCACGGGCGCGGGGGCGGCGCCTTCGTGGTCGGTCCGCTGCGCCAGCAGGAAGTTCCGCTTGCCGTCGGGGAACTCCAGCTCGGTGGAGCAGTCGTGCGCGTGCGAGGAGCTGTACAGGACTCCGTCGTACGGCAGGACGTACTGGGTCGCGCCGAGGCAGCGGTCCCGCCACTTCTCGCTGAAGTCGGGGTTCAGGCCGATGCGGCCGTCGAAGACGCCGCCTCCGGAGCCCTCGTTGCCGGTGTAGTAGCCCGTCGCGTCGGCGGATATGTCCTTGACGACCGAGTTGGACGGGATGTTGCTGTAAGTCTTGGTGACCGCGCCCGTGGTGGCGTTGACGACGGCCAGCGCGTGCGTGTTCGCGTTGTTGACCGAGAAGAAGTCGCCGCCCAGCAGGACGTTCTTGCCGTCGTTGCTGATCTCGATGGCGCGGCCGGGCTCGTCGGCGTTGGCGACGAAGGGCTTGAGCGCACCCGTGGAGGCGTCGACCGCGGCGAACCGCGAGCGGGTCTGGCCCTCGACGGTGCCGAAGTCGCCGCCCGCGTACAGGGTGTCGTCCGTGACGGCGAGCGCGCGCACGGTGGCGGGGAAGCTGGGGTGGAACGATGCCTTGGGGGTGCAGCTCTCGATGTCGATCGCCGCGACGCTGGAGACCGGGGTGCCGTTGACGGCTCCGAAGTAGCCGCCCGCGTACAGGGTCTTCTTGTCCTTCGAGACCACCAGGGCCCGCACGGTGGCGGTGCCGTCGCCGACCGTGAAGGCCAGCTTGCAGGAGGTCGGGTTGCCGGTGGCGGCGTCCAGCGCCACGAAGTTCACGGCTTCCTGCTCGGTGCCGCTGCCGGCGCCCTCGGGCGGGCGGACCGCCGAGAAGGTGCCGCCGGCGAAGACGGTGCCGTTCGCCTGGTCCATCGCAAAGACGATGCCGTTCGGCTGCCACGTGGGCAGCTCGTCGGCCGTGAACGCCACCGGCGGCGTGATGGCCGACGCCTCGGGCATCAGCACCAGGCCGAGTCCGGTGCCGGCACCGGCCAGTGACAGGACGAGGGCAGCAGTCAGCCCTCTGGATCTACGCATGAGCCCCCCAGGGCAATCGCCCGGTTTGATGGCTGAAATTATCCGAACAGCCATATGTACTGGCGCAGACTAGGGCTCACGCGAGGGCCCGGTCACCTCACTTGACCCATTGCATACCAACTTGGAATCAACAAGGTTCACTACGGAGGTCGCACTTCGGACATACGGCAGGTTTGCCCCGGTCAGGACCGCGAAAAGCCTCGGTACCGACCGGGACACGGCAAAGCGTAGGGGAAATATAAGCCCTCAGCGGTCGATGCGGACCGTCACGCCCGCCAGCTGGTCCTCCACCTGCCGGATGTCCGCTTCCACCATGATCCGCGCCAATTCGGGCACCAGGACCGACGGCTTCCAGCCGAGGATCTCCTGTGCCTTGGAGGCGTCGCCGATGAGGGCGTCGACCTCGCTGGGGCGCTCGTACTTGGGGTCGTAGCGCACGTGGTCGTTCCAGTCGAGGCCCGCGTGCGTGAAGGAGGACTCGACGAACTCGCGGACGGTGGCCGCGACGCCGGTGGCCACCACGTAGTCGGTCGGCTCGTCCTGCTGGAGCATCCGCCACATCGCGTCGACGTACTCGGGCGCGTAGCCCCAGTCACGGACGGCGTCGAGGTTGCCGAGGTAGAGGTGGTCCTGGAGACCGGCCTTGATGCGGGCGACCGCGCGGGTGATCTTGCGGGTCACGAAGGTCTCGCCGCGGCGCGGGGACTCGTGGTTGAAGAGGATCCCGTTGACCGCGAACATGTCGTAGGCCTCGCGGTAGTTCACCGTGGTCCAGTACGCGAAGACCTTCGCGGCGCCGTACGGGCTGCGCGGGTGGAACGGGGTCCCCTCGTTCTGCGGCGGCGGGGTCGCGCCGTACATCTCCGAGGACGAGGCCTGGTAGATCCGGGTGTCCACGCCGCTGGCCCGGATGGCCTCCAGCAGCCGCAGCGCGCCGAGGCCGGTCACGTCCCCGGTGTACAGGGGGGCGTCGAAGGAGACGCGGACGTGGGACTGCGCGCCCAGGTTGTAGACCTCGTCGGGGCGTATGTCGCGCAGCAGGTTCACCAGGGCGACGCCGTCGGAGAGGTCCGCGTGGTGCAGGACGAAGGACCGGTTGGCGGTCTGCGGGTCCTGGTAGATGTGGTCGATCCGCTCCGTGTTGAAGCTGGAGGACCTCCGCACGAGCCCGTGCACCGTGTAGCCCTTGGAGAGCAGAAGCTCTGCGAGGTACGAGCCGTCCTGCCCGGTGACGCCGGTGATCAGTGCGGTCTTGCCCATGGGGTCCCCCTGGTTGTGGTTGCTGTTCTTCGTGACGAGGCTGCGCCTCGGGGTGTGCGCGGGTCGGGCCCCGGCAGGGGGCGCACCGAGCGTTCGGGCCGCGGCCCGGGGCTGGATGGGTACCGTACACGTCCGTTGTCGCGGGCTTTGCGGCGGATTCCGCCGGGTGCCGGGGCGGTGGCCGGGAGCGCCGGGGCCGCTCGTGCGAGGGGGCGGCGCGGGATCCGGCCGACGCGCCGTCCGGGGTGCCGTCCGGGGTCCCGGGGCCGGGCCGCCCGGATCCCGGGCTGCGGGGAAACCCGCGGCGCCGGGCTGGCATCATCGGCGGTATGACAAGTTCGCTGCCGCTCCTGCCCCCGCACGCCCGCGTCTTCGTCGCGGGCCACCGCGGCCTCGTCGGTTCCGCGGTCGCCCGGCGGCTGACCGCCGACGGCCACGAGGTGCTCACCCGGGGCCGGGCCGACCTCGACCTGCGCGACGCCGCCGCGACGGAGGCCTACCTGAGGGACGTGCGCCCGGACGCGGTCGTGCTGGCCGCCGCCAAGGTCGGCGGCATCATGGCCAACAGCACGTACCCGGTGCAGTTCCTGGAGGACAACCTCAAGATCCAGCTCAGCGTCATCGCCGGGTCGCACGCGGCCGGCGTCGGGCGCCTGCTGTTCCTCGGTTCCTCCTGCATCTACCCGAAGCTGGCCCCGCAGCCCATCAGCGAGGACGCCCTGCTGACCGGCCCGCTGGAGCCCACGAACGAGGCGTACGCCCTCGCCAAGATCGCCGGCATCGTGCAGGTCCAGTCGTACCGCAAGCAGTACGGGGCCTCGTACATCTCGGCCATGCCGACGAACCTCTACGGTCCGGGCGACAACTTCGACCTGGAGTCCTCGCACGTCCTGCCCGCCCTGATCCGCCGCTTCCACGAGGCCGCGGCCGAGGGGCGCGAGCAGGTCACGCTGTGGGGATCGGGCACGCCGCGTCGCGAGTTCCTCCACGTCGACGACCTCGCGGCCGCCTGCGCGGTGCTGCTGGAGCGCTACGACGGCGACGAGCCCGTCAACATCGGCTGCGGAGAGGACCTGACCATCAAGGCCCTCGCCGAGACGGTGGCCGAGGTGACCGGCTTCGAGGGCGAGCTCGCCTGGGACACCTCCAAGCCGGACGGCACCCCGCGCAAGCTGCTGGACGTCGGCCGCCTGACCTCGCTCGGCTGGAAGCCGGGCATCCCGCTGCGGGACGGCATCGCCTCCACCTACCGGTGGTGGCTCGACCAGAGCTGACTCCACCACGGCCCTCAGTACGCTCCGCGCCCGTCGACGACGGCGCGGAGCGTGCGGCCCATCACGTCGACGTCGCTGGTGAAGGACCAGTTGTCGACGTACTGGAGATCAAGCTGAATCGTTTCATCCCAGGACAGGTCGGACCGTCCGCTGATCTGCCACAGGCCGGTCATCCCGGGCCGTACGGAGAGCCGGCGCAGTTCGACCTCGTCGTACTCCGCCACCTCCTCGGGCAGCGGCGGGCGCGGGCCCACCAGCGACATGCTGCCGGTCAGCACGTTGAACAGCTGGGGCAGTTCGTCCATGGAGGTCCGGCGCAGCAGCCGGCCCACGCGGGTCACCCGGGGGTCCCGGCGCATCTTGAACATCAGGCCGTCGTTCTCGTTGGCCCCGGAGAGCTCGGCCTTCAGCTTGTCGGCGTCCACCACCATCGTGCGGAACTTCCACATGACGAAGGGCTCTCCGTCGCGGCCGATCCGGTGCTGGCTGTAGAAGGCCGGGCCGCGCGAGCCCAGCCGTATCGCCAGGACGACCCCGAGGAAGAGCGGCGACAGCAGGAGCAGGCCGACGGCGGCCCCGACCCGGTCCAGCACCGACTTGAGCAGGGTCTGCACGCCGCGGCGCACGGGCGGCGCGATCCGCAGGACGGCGAGCCCGCCGGCGGACAGGGTCTCCAGCCGCTTGACGGAGATCTCGACCAGCCCGGGGAACACCGCCAGTTCGAGCCCCTCGTCGTGCAGGGCCCACGCCACGCGGCGCAGCCGTTCCCCGGCGATGCGCGCGCCCGGCGCGACGAGCACGAGGTCGGCCTGGTGGCTGCGGACGGCTCCGAGGACGGCGGCGGAGTCGCCGTTCGGCGTTTCGGGCATCCCGCCTTCGAGCCGGCCCGCGACGGGCGTGCCGCTGGTCAGGGCGCCGGCGCCGACGGGCACCACGCCGACGACGACGTACGGGTGGTCGGTGCGCGCGGCAAGGTGGGCGATGACGGCCTCGGCCGCCTCGGGTTCCCCGACGACCAGGACGCGGCTGACGGCGTGGGCCTCGCGGCGGGCCGCCGTGAGGTGGCGGTAGGTGAGCTTGTGGCAGGCGACGGTGATGAGCAGGGCCGGCAGCAGCGCCCCGAGGGCGGCCAGCCGGGGGGTGCTCTCCCCCGTCACCACGCGGGCGACGGCGAGGACCCCGATCAGAATCAGCCAGTCGTGCAGGACGGGCAGGACTCCGCGGGATTCTCCGAGCACGCGGGAGGCGTAGCGGCGCCTCAGCGCCTGTACCCCGGTCCAGGCGAGGGCCGCGCCGACGGCACAGTAGAGCGGCCGGACCTGCTGCGCGGCCTCGAAGACGAGGCCGACGGGCACGGCGGCGCCGAGGAAGTCGGCGGTGACGGCTGCGGGCAGGTACCAGCGGGCCTTGTCACCGAGCCGCCTCGCCGGGGCCGTTGCCGGCCCCTCCGACTCGGCGACTGCTCTGGCCACCCTTTGCGCAGGAAAATGGACATGCCTCATGGGCCCCCCTGGCACGTGGTCTATGACGATGGCGCGTGCCCGCGGCTTCCCCTGGCAACGAGCAACTGTCGCACCGGGAAACAGTACGACAAACACCCGTACGGTAAATGCCGTTTGCGTTAACGAGGCCTCTCGTTGCCCAAGCGTTAGAAACCGGTATCAACTACTCCGCATTTGGTGCGCCCACTTCGCACGCGAAGGTGAATGGTTCGGATACCGGATACGTATCTTCGGACAACGAACCGTTTCCAGCCAACCTTTTGACGCGGCCCTGACATCACGGCCCACAGGTGGCACTCTTCGACCGTTCATCGCACCAGCCCTGATCTGCCCGGAGGCCCTACCCAGCCATCCGGAACCCCCCTTGCAGAAGGAGTCTGCGTTGAGTCCCACCCCCCAGAGGCGTGCCACCGCGGCCGGCGCGCTCGTCGCCGCGGCGGCACTGCTCGCCGTAGGCATACAGGCCGGCTCCGCCACCGCCGACGCCACCGCGTCGCAGGCCAGCACGGTCGCCCAGCCCAACCCGGGCGCGGCCAACCTCAAACTCAGCGCTTCGGAGCGTGCGACGCTCCTTGCCGAGGCCAACTCGACCACCGCGCAGGCGGCCAAGGCCCTGGGCCTCGGCGGCGGCGAGAAGCTGGTCGTCCGCGACGTCGTCAAGGACGCGGACGGCACCACGCACACCTCGTACGAGCGGACCTACGACGGTCTGCCCGTGCTCGGTGGTGACCTCACCGTCCACGCCAAGGGCGGCGTCACCAAGAGCGTGACCAAGGCGACCAACCACGAGATCAAGGTCGCGGACACCACCGCCTCGGTCACCCCGGCAGCCGCCGAGAGCCAGGCCGTGTCCGCCGCCAACGCCGAGGGCTCGAAGGAGGCCAAGGCCTCCAAGAACGCCCGCAAGGTGATCTGGGCGGCCGAGGGCGCCCCGGTCCTCGCGTTCGAGACCGTCGTCGGCGGCCTCCAGCACGACGGCACCCCGAACGAACTGCACGTGGTGACCAACGCCAAGACCGGCGCGAAGATCACCGAGTGGCAGGCCATCGAGACCGGCACCGGCAACACCATGTACAGCGGCCAGGTGACGCTCGGGAGCTCGCAGTCGGGCAGCACCTGGAACCTGACCGACGCCGCCCGCGGCAACCACAAGACGTACAACCTGAACCGCGGTTCGTCGGGCACCGGCACCCTCTTCTCGGGCCCGGACGACGTCTGGGGCAACGGCCAGCCGTCCAACCTGGAGACCGCCGCCGCGGACGCGCACTACGGCGCGGCCGTCACGTGGGACTACTACAAGAACGTGCACGGCCGCAACGGCCTGCGCAACGACGGCGTGGCCCCCTACAGCCGGGTCCACTACGGCAACAGCTACGTCAACGCGTTCTGGGACGACTCCTGCTTCTGCATGACGTACGGCGACGGCAGCGGCAACAACAAGCCGCTGACCTCCACCGACGTGGCGGCGCACGAGATGACCCACGGCCTCACCTCGGTCACCGGCAACATGACCTACAGCGGTGAGCCCGGCGGTCTGAACGAGGCGACCTCCGACATCTTCGCGGCCGCGGTCGAGTTCTACGCCGCCAACCCGCAGGACGTCGGCGACTACCTGGTCGGCGAGAAGATCGACATCAACGGCAACGGCACGCCGCTGCGCTACATGGACAAGCCGAGCAAGGACGGCTCGTCCAAGGACTCCTGGTACTCGGGTCTGGGCGGCATCGACGTCCACTACTCCTCGGGCCCGGCCAACCACTGGTACTACCTGGCCTCCGAGGGCTCCGGCGCCAAGGTGATCAACGGGGTCAGCTACGACTCCCCGACCGCGGACGGCCAGCCCGTCACCGCGATCGGCCGTGACGCCGCCTCGAAGATCTGGTTCCGCGCGCTGACGGTCGGCTACTTCAAGTCGAACACGAACTACGCCGCCGCCCGCACCGCCACCCTCCAGGCCGCCGCCGACCTGTACGGCCAGGGCTCGACCACGTACAACAACGCGGCCAACGCCTGGGCCGGCATCGCCGTCGGCGCCCGCATCCCGGTCGGCGTGAACGTCACCAACCCCGGCAACCAGAACACCGTCACGGGCAGCGCGGTGAGCCTGCAGATCCAGGCGAACAGCACGAACCCGGGTGCGCTGAGCTACGCGGCGACCGGCCTGCCGGCCGGCCTGTCGATCAACTCCTCCACCGGCCTGATCTCGGGCACGGCCTCCACCGCGGGCACGTCCAACGTGACCGTCACGGTGACCGACTCGCAGAGCAAGACCGGCACCGCGGCCTTCACCTGGACCGTCGGCACCTCGCAGCCGAGCGTGTTCGAGAACACGACCGACTACGCGATCGCGGACAACTCCACGGTCGAGTCGCCGATCACGGTGAACCGCACGGGCAACGCCTCCAGCGCCCTCAAGGTGGACGTCAACATCCTCCACACCTACGTCGGTGACCTGAAGGTCGACCTGGTCGCCCCCGACGGCTCCGTCTACAACCTGCGCAACCGCACCGGCGGCAGCGCGGACAACATCGTCCAGCAGTTCACCGTGAACGCCTCCTCCGAGGTCGCCCAGGGTGTCTGGAAGCTGCGCGTCGCCGACCTCGCCAGCGCCGACGTCGGCAAGATCGACAGCTGGAAGCTCACCTTCTGACCCCACCGGGGCCGATCGTGAACCAGAGCTGAACCGTCAGACACGGGGCCGCCCGGGAGAAGACCTCCCCGGGCGGCCCTGTCCCATGCGGCCCCCGCCGCGGGGGACCTGCGGCCCGCGGCGGCGGGACCTTCGGCGCTCCCCCGGGCACGGCGGCGGAGGGATAGTGGAATCCGGCGAACCTACGGAACCGTAGGTTCGAGTGATTCCGAGGACGTGTCCCATGCCCCAGCGCCCCGAGCCCCATAGCCGCGAGCCCCACAGCCCCGTGAACGCTCCCGCCGCACGGCGCCCCTGGCTGATCCAGGGCGGCATGGGCGTCGGCGTCTCCGGCTGGCGGCTCGCCCGGGCCGTGTCCGTGACCGGCCAGCTGGGCGTGGTCTCCGGGACCGCCCTGGACGTCGTACTGGCCCGCGTGCTCCAGACCGGAGACCCGGGCGGCCACGCCCGCCGCGCCCTGGCCGCGTTCCCGCTCCCCGAGCTCGCCCGGACCGCCCTCGACTGCTACTTCCGCGAAGGGGGCCTGCCCGACGACCGCACCCCGATGCGGACCAGCCCGCGCCTGCGCGCGAACGGCGGGTCCCCGGCGGAGGTCCTCACCGTCCTCGGCAACTTCGTCGAGGTCTGGCTCGCCAAGGAGGGACACGACGGTGTCATCGGCATCAACTACCTGGAGAAGATCCAGCTGGCCACCGCCCCCGCGATGTTCGGCGCGATCCTGGCAGGCGTCGACCACGTGCTCGTGGGCGCGGGAGTCCCCGGTCAGATCCCGGCCCTCGCCACGCGGCTGGCACGCTGCGAACCCTGCGTGACCCGGATCTCCGTCGAGGGCCAGGACGAACCCCTGGACCAGCTCTTCGACCCGGGCGCCCTGCTCGCCGGGCACCTGCCCGGTCCGCTGCGCCGCCCGGAGGTCCTCGCCATCGTGTCCCTGCCGGTACTGGCGGCCTACCTCGCCCGGGACGCCGCCACCCGCCCCGACGGCTTCGTCATCGAGACCAGCCAGGCCGGCGGCCACAGCGCCCCGCCGCGCGGACCGATGACCCTGGACGCGGCGGGCGAGCCGCTCTACGGTCCCCGCGACCACCCCGATCTCGCCAGAATGGCCGCGCTCGGGCTGCCGTTCTGGCTCGCGGGCGGACAGGCCTCCCCCGAGGCGCTGGCCGCCGCCCGGGCCGCCGGCGCCGCCGGGGTCCAGATCGGCAGCGCCTTCGCCCTGTGCGAGGAGTCCGGGATGGCCCGGCACCTGCGCGAGGAACTCCTCGGCCGGGCCCGCGCCGGCACCCTGACGGTCCGCAACGACCCGGGGGCCTCCCCCACCTCGTTCCCCTTCAAGGTGGCGCGGCTGCCGGGCACGGTCTCCGAGCCGGAGGTGTCCGCCGCCCGGCGCCGGGTCTGCGACCTGGGTTTCCTGCGCACCCCCGTACGGGGTCCGCGCGGGCTCCTGTACCGGTGCGCGGCCGAGCCGGTGACCGCGTACGTCCGCAAGGGCGGGGATCCGGCCACCGCCGAGGGCAAGCAGTGCCTGTGCAACGGCCTGCTGGCCACCATCGGCCTCGCGCAGCGGCGGCCGGGCGGACGGACCGAACCCCCGCTGGTGACGATCGGCAAGGACCTGTCCTTCCTGCCGCGCCTGTCCCCCGACGCCTCCCCCTACACGGCGGCGGACGTGGTGCGGTGGCTGGAGCCCGGAACGCACGCGCGGTAGTACCGGCGGACGCACGGGGGCCCGGCACCCACGGGGGTACCGGGCCCTCGCGCCTACGTGTCCTGCGGGTCAGCCGATGGAGCGGAGGACCGAGCGGATGATCTCGTCCTCGTCGTAGTCGTGGTCGTCGCTGTTGTTGTTGTCGTTGTCGTTGTCGTGGCGGCCGTGGTGGTGATCGTCCACCGGCTTGAAGAAGACGGAACGGACGTTCAGGTTCCGTGCCGAGTCACCGGGCTCCAGGATCTCCTGGGGCTGGCCGTTGCAGCTGCGGCCCTCGAAGAGCAGGGCCAGGGAGTCGGTGTCGTTCTCCACCTTGTAGGCCGGGTTGTTGCGCGTGCCCGGCAGCTGGTAGCAGGTGTCGTTGTCGGCGGGCTCGATGGTCCTGCTGCGCGAGTCGCCGTTGTCGTTGGTGTAGCGGTAGTGCAGCTCTCCGAGGGTGTCGTTGTCGTCGTGGTCGTTGGCCAGCGACGGGCCCGCCGTGGGAAGCACGAGGGCGAACGAGGCGAGGAGTACGGCTGCGGTGGTGCGAAGTCGCATGGGGGATCCGTTTCTCGGGTTCCTCGGATGCCACCGGTGGGCATCCGCGAGGCAGCGTAGGAGCGGACCCCTTTGCAGAAACGTTTCGCCATGCGTCGCGCGTTCGAAGGTTCACCCTCCCGGAGCGTGCCCGGGGCCATCCGCCCGCCCGTACGGCCCACCGCCCCGCCCCGCCCCGCCGTGCGGGACGGGGCGGGACGGGGCGGTTTCCGGGCTCAGCGCAGGACCACGCCGCCCGGCGCCTCGGTGCTCACCGGGGACGCGACCAGCCCCAGTTCCGCCGGGGTGGCCAGCAACGGGTGCGCCGGCAGGACCCGCACGGTGTAGCCGAAGGGCCCCGTACGGTCGAGGGCGAGCGGGCCCTCGTACACCCAGCGCCCCTCCAGGTCCGGACCGGCGGCGGGTTTCAGCGGGAAGCTCCGCCCGTCCCGGATCACGTCCTGCGCGTCCACCCGGCCGGCGACGGCCTGCACCTCCACGTCCTCGGGGGCGAGCGACTCCAGCGCCACCCGGACCCGCAGCGTGAGGGTCGCCCCCAGCTCCGCCGTGCCCCCGACGGGCGCCGCGGCGACCGCCTCCACGTGCTCGACGGCGACCCGCGGCCAGGCCGCCCGGACCCGGCCCTTCCACCAGGCGAGGTCCCGCGCCGCGTCGGCGGTGAGGGCCCGGTGGGACAGGGCGGCGGGCAGGTAGAGCCGTTCCACGTACTCGCGGACCATCCGCCCCGCGAGCACCTTCGGCCCCAGGGACACCAGGGTCCGGCGGACCATCTCGATCCACCGCACGGGCAGCCCCGTACGCCCGGTCCGGTCGTAGAACCGGGGGGCGACCCGGCCCTCGATCAGCTCGTAGAGGGCGCCGGCCTCCAGGTCGTCGCGCCGGTCCTCGTCCGTGCCGAGGCCGTCGGCCGTGGGGATGGCCCAGCCGAAGTCCGGCTCGAACCACTCGTCCCACCAGCCGTCCAGGACGGAGAGGTTGAGGCAGCCGTTGAGCGCGGCCTTCATGCCGCTGGTGCCGCAGGCCTCCAGCGGGCGCAGGGGGTTGTTCAGCCAGACGTCGCACCCCGGGTAGAGCTTCTGTGCCATGGCCATGCCGTAGTCCGGCAGGAAGACGATGCGGTGGCGCACCCGCGGGTCGTCCGCGAAGCGCACCAGCTCCTGGACGAGCCGCTTCCCGCCGTCGTCGGCCGGGTGCGCCTTGCCCGCGACGACGATCTGCACCGGCCGGTCCGGGTCCAGCAGCAGCCGGCGCAGCCGCTCGGGGTCGCGCAGCATCAGCGTGAGCCGCTTGTACGAGGGCACGCGCCGGGCGAAGCCGATGGTCAGCACGTCCGGGTCGAGCACGGAGTCGACCCAGCCCAGTTCCGCGTCCGCGGCGCCGCGCTGCTTCCAGGAGGCGCGCAGCCGGTCCCGTACCTCCTGGACCAGCTGCTCGCGCAGGGCCCGGCGGACGTCCCACACGTCCTGGTCGGCGATCTGCGCGACGGCGTCCCAGCGGGCGGAGCCGCCGACGGCGAGGGCGTCCTCGGTGCGCCCGGCGCCGATCTGGCGGGCGCCGAGCCGCATGACCTCGGGGGCCACCCAGGTCGGGGCGTGCACCCCGTTGGTCACGGACACGATGGGCACGTCGGTGGGGTCGAAGCCCGGCCAGAGCCCGGCGAACATGCCGCGGCTGACGGCGCCGTGGAGGGTGGAGACGCCGTTGGCCCGCTGGGCGAGGCGCAGTCCCATGACGGCCATGTTGAACACCCCGGGATCGCCCCCGGGGTACGACTCCGCGCCCAGTTCCAGGATCCGGTCGACGGGTACTCCGGCCAGTTCGGCGCCCTCGCCGAAGTGGCGGGCCACCAGGGACCGGTCGAAGCGGTCGATGCCGGCCGGGACGGGGGTGTGCGTGGTGAACACGGTCCCGGCGCGGACGGCTTCGACGGCGGCGTCGAAACCGAGGCCGCGCTCCCCTTCCAGTTCCCTTATGCGTTCGAGGCCGAGGAACCCGGCGTGACCCTCGTTGGTGTGGAAGACCTCGGGTCCGGGGTGTCCGGTGATCCGGCAGTACGTGCGCACCGCGCGCACGCCGCCGATGCCGAGCAGCATCTCCTGGAGGAGGCGGTGGTCGCTGCCGCCGCCGTAGAGGCGGTCGGTCACCTCGCGGGCGACGGCGTCGTTGTCCTCGACGTCGGAGTCGAGCAGGAGCAGCGGGACCCGGCCGACGCGGGCCTGCCAGACGTGGGCGTGCAGGGAGCGGCCGCCGGGGAGGGTGAGCGAGACCCGGGCGGGGGCGCCGTCCTCCTCGCGGAGCAGGGAGACGGGCAGTTCGTTGGGGTCGAGGACCGGATAGTGCTCCTGCTGCCAGCCGTCGCGGGAGAGGGACTGCCGGAAGTAGCCGTGGCGGTAGAGCAGTCCGACGCCGATGAGCGGGACGCCGAGGTCGCTGGCGGCCTTGAGGTGGTCGCCGGCGAGGATCCCGAGCCCGCCGGAGTACTGGGGGAGGGCGGCGGTGATCCCGAACTCGGGGGAGAAGTAGGCGATCCCGGCGGGCAGGTCCGCCGCGTTCTCCTGGCTCTGGTACCACCTCCCGCCGTGGAGGTAGTCATCGAGGTCGGCGACGGCGACGGCGAGGCGGCGCAGGAACCGCCGGTCGGCGGCGAGTTCCGCGAGCCGGGCGGCGGGCACGGTGCCGAGGAGGCGGACGGGGTCGCCGCCCGCCTCCTGCCAGCCCTCGGGGTCGACGGATTGGAAGAGTTCGCGGGTTTCCGTATGCCATGACCAGCGCAGGTTGCGGGCCAGTTCGGCGAGCGGCATCAGGGGTTCGGGGAGGACGGGGCGCACGGTGAATCGACGGATAGCCTTCACGTGTTCCACCTTCGCAGGGGATTGCGGATCGGAGCGGCCGCACCACGCTGTGCACCCGCGCATCGCCCCCGGAAGGCTAGCGGCGAAGCCCTCCCCCGGCCATGGCGCCCCGCACGGCGTCAGTGCGCGGGGCCGGTCGCCAGCAGGGCGTCCAGGCAGGGGTGGAGGGCCGGGGGCAGGGTGGTGCGGTCCAGGGCGCGCAGGGCCGCGCGGGCCGGGGGCGACAGGAAGCGGGCCAGCTGGAGCAGGGCGCCGAGTTCGGTCTCCAGGGCGGTCAGGTCCGGTTCGCGGGCGGCGGCGCGGGCCAGGGCGGCGCACAGCAGGGTGCCCGTCTCGGGGTCCCAGGAGTCGGGCCAGTCCGCGGTCCCGGCGGCGGCCAGTTCCCGGACCCGGGGGTCGGGTGCCCGCAGCAGGCGTACGTATTCCCGCGCGCGGGGGTCGGCTTCGAGGCGGTCCCACTCCCCCAGGGCCCGGGCCCCGGGCCCCGAGAGCAGCACCCGGGCCGAGGCGCCGGGGTCCAGCCGGTCGGCGGCGCGGCCGTAGAGCTCGATGCGCTCCAGCACCACCCAGGCGCCGAGCGGGGTGCGCAGGCTCAGGCCGGTGCGCGGTACCCCGCGCAGGCAGCGCACCACGGCCCGGGTCGCGGCGCCGACGGGCTCGACGGGCCCGGACACCTGGAGCCGGCCCGCCCGGGCGAGCACCCGGGCCAGCACGGGCGGCGGTTCCGTGAGCTGGGCGAGCCGGGTCAGGTCGGCGTCGTCGAGGCCGGTCTCCACGGACGGCAGGGCCTCCAGCTGCGCAGCCAGCGCGGCCGGGTCCCGCTCCTCGCGGACGGCCGTCACGAGCGCCGCGGCCAGCACCCGTTCGGCTTCCGGCCCCCACAGGGTGGCCGCGACCTCCCGCGCGGCGTCCTCGCGCAGCCGGGGGTCGGCCGCGTGGAGGCGCCGTACGAGGGGATATTCCTGCTGCTCCATCGGGCCCATGCCTGGCATTGTCCCGCCTGCGCACACCCGTGCGGAAAGGTTGCGCACGCGCGGCGCGGGTCCTGGGGGTGTCGTCCCGGTCCTGCCCGCCCGGCGGGGTCCGGCGGGCGGGGTCAGGCGTCGGTGGCCAGGCGGGCGTGGAGGTGCTCGTCGTGCCAGCCGTCGGCGTGCAGGAGGGCGCCGCGCATGGTGCCCTCCAGGGGGAAGCCGGCCTTGACGGCGACGGCGCAGGAGGCCGGGTTGGCCACGGAGTGGCAGATCCGCAGCCGGTGCAGGCCGACCTCGTCGAAGGCCCAGCGGCTCACCGCCGTGACGGCCTGCGGCATCACGCCCCGGCCGCGGCCGCCGGGCAGCAGCCAGTAGAGGAACTCCGCGTTCGCACCGCGCAGATCGATGTCGCCGAGGCCGATCAGCCCGACCGCCTCGCCCGGCTCGTGGCCCGGCTCGTGGCCCGGCCCGTGTCCCGGCTCGTGTCCCGGCCCGTGTCCCGGTCCGTCGACGGGCCCGTCGCCCGGTCCGTCGGGCCCGTCCGGGTGGGCCACCGCCCAGATCGCGCCTTCCTCCTCGGCCCAGCGCCGCTCCCACCCCGCGATCCGGGTGGCCGCCCCCTCGGGGGTCATCGGCTCCGGCCGGTTCCAGTGCCGGATGCCCGGGTCCCCGTACGAGCCGGCCAGCACCTGCGCGTCCGTCCGCCGCCAGGGCCGCAGCACCAGGCCGCAGGGCAGGGCGAACACCGGCTGCGGTGCCCGTGTCATCCGGCCCGCCGGCACGGGACCCGGTATCACTCCAGGGGCTGCCGGGACGGACGGGACGGAAGCGGTGTCGCTGTACATCGTTGGTTCCTCACTGACTTGACGGAGCATCGGCAGATGCCGATCCGGCCCTTTGTGCGCCACGTGCCACTACGTACGAGTAGTTAACCGGCAACGCGGATTGGGCGGGGTGCGAGTGGGGCAGGGCTCAGCGGGTACGCGCGGTACACGCACGGCGCACCCGCCCACCACCTTTCCCCGCCACCCGAGTGAACGCGGACAGGAGCGGCCATGCCCGCAGCCCAGCCGTCTTCCGAGCGGCTAGAAACAGAGCGAACAGAGCGTGCACTACCAGCCGTGATACCGGCTGGCCTGTTGTCACCGAGCCCTGCGAACTGCCCCCAGGTGATCCCATCATGATCGGTCGCATTCCCGTGCTGGACGTCCGCCCTGCCGTCGACTGCGGCGCCAGACCCGCCAAGGCGGTCGCGGACGAAGTCTTCGAGATCTCCGCCACCGTGTTCCGTGAGGGTCACGACGCCGTGGCCGCCCACGTCGTGCTGCGGGATCCCAGCGGGCGGCTGCGCCCGCCCGTCCCCCTCCGCGAGCTCGCCCCCGGCACCGACCGGTGGGGGGCCCGGATCTCCGCCGATACCGAGGGGAGGTGGACGTACACCGTCGAGGCGTGGAGCGATCCGGTCGCCACCTGGCGGGCCCACGCCGCGATCAAGATCCCGGCGGGCCTCGACACCGGCCTCATGCTGCTGGAGGGCGCCGAGCTCTACGAGCGGGCCGGCGCCAAGATTCCCAAGCGGGACGGCCGCGAGGCGGTGCTGTCCGCCGCCCGGGTCATGCGCGACGAGGACCGGCCCGCCGCCGAGCGGTACGCCGCCGCCCTCGCGCCCGCGGTGGACGCGGCGCTCGCGAAGCGCCCGTACCGGGAGCTGGTCAGCGCCGCCAAACCGCTGCCGCTGATCGTCGAACGCAAGCGCGCCCTCTTCGGTTCCTGGTACGAGATGTTCCCCCGCTCCGAGGGAGCGGTGCTGGAGCCGGGGTCGGCCCCCGTCAGCGGCACCTTCCGGACCGCCGCCGACCGGCTGCCGGCGATCGCCGCCATGGGCTTCGACGTGGTGTACCTGCCACCCATCCACCCCATCGGCTCCACCTACCGCAAGGGCCCCAACAACACGCTGTCGGCGGGTAGTTGGGACCCGGGTGTGCCGTGGGCCATCGGCTCCACCGAGGGCGGCCACGACGCCGTCCACCCCGAGCTCGGTACCATCGAGGACTTCGACGCCTTCGTGGCCCGGGCCCGCGAGCTGGACATCGAGGTCGCGCTGGACTTCGCGCTCCAGTGCTCCCCCGACCACCCGTGGGTGGAGAAGCACCCGGAGTGGTTCCGGCACCGGGCCGACGGCACGATCGCGTACGCCGAGAACCCGCCGAAGAAGTACCAGGACATCTACCCGATCCACTTCGACGCCGACATGGCCGGCATCGTCGAGGAGACCTGCCGGATCCTGCGGCACTGGATGGACCACGGCGTCCGCATCTTCCGGGTCGACAACCCGCACACCAAGCCGGTCGTCTTCTGGCAGAAGGTGATCGCGGACATCAACAAGTCCGACCCGGACGTGATCTTCCTGGCCGAGGCCTTCACCCGGCCGGCCATGATGCGGGCGCTGGCCGCCGTCGGGTTCCAGCAGTCGTACACGTACTTCACCTGGCGCAACACGAAGGCCGAGCTGACCGAGTACGTGACGGAGCTGGCCGGCGACCGCTCGGCGTCGGTGATGCGGCCGAACTTCTTCGTGAACACGCCCGACATCCTGCACGAGTACCTCCAGCACGGCGGCCGCCCCGCCTTCGAGGTCCGCGCCGTCCTCGCCGCCACCCTCTCCCCCACGTGGGGGGTCTACGCCGGCTACGAGCTCTGCGAGAACAGCCCGGCCAAGGAGGGCAGCGAGGAGTACCTGGACTCCGAGAAGTACGAGTTCCGGCCGCGCGACTGGGAGGCCGCCGACCGCGAGGGCCGCACCATCGCCCCGCTCATCACCACCCTGAACCGGGTGCGCCGGCGCAACCCCGCCCTCCAGCAGCTGCGGGACATCCACTTCCACCCGACCGACAACGAACAGGTGATCGCCTATTCGAAGCACGCCGGAGCCAATTCCGTACTGGTGGTCGTCAACCTCGATCCGCACCACACCCAGGAGGCGACGGTCTCGTTGGACATGCCGGTACTCGGCCTCGACTGGCACGGGTCCCTCGCGGTGCGCGACGAGCTCACCGGCGAGACCTATCACTGGGGCAGGGCGAACTACGTGCGCCTAGAGCCGGGCCGTACGCCCGCGCACGTACTGGCCGCTCTGCGACCGTCCCCGCCCACCGGAGGGTCACCCACCACATGATGATCAACGATCCCGTCCACGACACCTTCGAGGACACCCCCGCCAAGGACCGCGATCCCGACTGGTTCAAGCGGGCGGTCTTCTACGAGGTCCTCGTCCGCTCCTTCCACGACAGCAACGGCGACGGCGTGGGTGACCTCAAGGGGCTCACCGCCAAGCTGGACTACCTCCAGTGGCTGGGCGTCGACTGCCTCTGGCTGCCGCCGTTCTTCGCCTCGCCCCTGCGCGACGGGGGCTACGACGTCTCCGACTACACGTCCGTGCTCCCCGAGTTCGGCGACCTCGCCGACTTCGTGGAGTTCGTGGACGCGGCGCACACCCGCGGCATGCGGGTGATCATCGACTTCGTCATGAACCACACGAGCGATCAGCACGAGTGGTTCCAGCAGTCGCGCAAGGACCCGGACGGGCCGTACGGCGACTACTACATGTGGGCCGACAACGACAAGCAGTACCAGGACGCCCGCATCATCTTCGTCGACACCGAGACCTCGAACTGGACGTACGACCCCGTACGCAAGCAGTACTACTGGCACCGCTTCTTCTCGCACCAGCCGGACCTCAACTACGAGAACCCGGCCGTCGTCGAGGAGATCGTGTCCGCCCTGCGGTTCTGGCTGGACCTCGGCATCGACGGCTTCCGCCTCGACGCCGTGCCCTACCTGTACGCCGAGGAGGGCACCAACTGCGAGAACCTCCCCCGCACGCACACCCTCCTCAAGCGGGTCCGGGCGGAGATCGACGCGCACTACCCGGACACCGTCCTGCTCGCCGAGGCCAACCAGTGGCCCGAGGACGTCGTCGACTACTTCGGGGACTACGCGAAGGGCGGGGACGAGTGCCACATGGCGTTCCACTTCCCCGTCATGCCGCGCATCTTCATGGCCGTGCGAAGAGAATCGCGCTACCCCGTCTCCGAAATCCTGGCCAAGACCCCGGCGATCCCGGAGCGCTGCCAGTGGGGCATCTTCCTGCGCAACCACGACGAACTCACCCTCGAAATGGTCACGGACGAAGAGCGCGACTACATGTACGCCGAGTACGCCAAGGACCCGCGGATGCGGGCCAACATCGGCATCCGGCGCCGCCTCGCCCCGCTCCTGGACAACGACCGCAACCAGATCGAGCTGTTCACCGCCCTGCTGCTGTCCCTGCCCGGCTCGCCGATCCTCTACTACGGCGACGAGATCGGCATGGGGGACAACATCTGGCTGGGTGACCGCGACGGCGTCCGCACCCCGATGCAGTGGACCCCGGACCGCAACGCCGGTTTCTCCTCGTGCGATCCGGGCAGGCTGAACCTGCCGGTCATCATGGACCCGGTCTACGGGTACCAGGTCACCAATGTCGAGGCCGCGATGGCATCGCCCTCGTCACTGCTGCACTGGACCCGGCGGCTGATCGAGATCCGCAAGGCGAACCCCGCCTTCGGCCTCGGCTCGTACACCGAACTGCCTTCGTCCAACCCGGCGGTCCTCGCGTTCCTGCGCGAGTTCGGGGACGACCTGGTGCTGTGCGTGCACAACTTCTCGCGCTTCGCGCAGCCCACCGAGCTGGACCTGAGGTCGTTCAACGGGCGGGTCCCGGTGGAACTCACGGGTGACGTGCGGTTCCCGCCGATCGGTGAGTGGCCGTACCTGCTGACCCTGGCGGGACACGGCTTCTACTGGTTCCGGCTCCGCAGCGAACAACGGGGCGAACAACGCCCCGCCTGACGGGCCGAGTACGGGGCGGGCAACACGAACGGGTCAACGGCCCGCCCCTGTACGGATCATCCTGACCCGACACTCGCACATACCGGAGAAGCAACTGCCGCACATCCGGGACACTCTGCGCATTCTGTGACGGCCCGGGGAAAGGACGCGACGCCATGTCGGAGGCTGCATCCGCCCGGAGCCGGCTGACGGCCGACCGGGCCGCCGGGATCGGCCCGCTGGAACCGATGCTGAGGGCCTGGCTGCCCTCCCAGCGCTGGTTCGCGGGCAAGGGCCGCACCATCAGCAGGATCAGGGCCGTCTCCGCGGCCGAACTCCTGCCGCCGGGATCCACCCCCGGCCTGCTGCACCTGCTCCTCGACGTCGACGGGGACTGCTACCAGCTCCTGCTCGGCATCCGCCCGGCCCCGCTCCCACCCGCCCTCGCGCCTGCCCTGATCGGGCTCGCCGAGGACGGCCCGTACCGGGGCAAGGCGGTGTACGAGGCACTGGGCGACCCCCGGCTCGCCGCGATCCTGCTGGAGCGGCTGCGCTCCCCCGGCACCCTCGGCCCGCTCCGCTTCGACCGGGACCCGCAGGCCCCGGTCCCGGCCGGGCTGCTGCCCCGGCCGCTGTCCGGGGAGCAGACCAACTCCTCTCTCATCTACGGAGATTCGTTCATCCTCAAGGTGTTCCGCCGGGTCGGGCCCGGGGTCAACCCGGACCTGGAACTGCCCAGAGCGCTGGCCGCGGCCGGCTGCGCGCGGGTGCCCGCGCCCGTCGCCTGGTACGAGGCCGAGCTGCCCGGCGCCGAGCCCCTGACCCTGGGCGTGCTCCAGCCCTACCTGCGCGGCTCCGACGACGGCTGGCAACTGGCCCTGCGCCGCCTCGGCGCCGGGTCCGACTTCACCGCGGAGGCGCACGCCCTGGGCCGGGCCACCGCCGAGGTGCACAGCGCCCTCGCCTCCGCCCTGCCGACCCTCGCGCTGGGTCCCGAGCAGACCGCCCGGCTCGCCGCCGGGATGACCGCGCGGCTTGCCGCCACCGCCCGCGAGGTGCCCGCGCTCCAGCCGTACGAGGCGGGGCTGCGCGGCGCCTTCGACGCCCTGGCCGCCTCCCGGGGCGCGGGGGTCCCCGCCCAGCGCATCCACGGCGACCTGCACCTGGGCCAGACCCTGCGCACCGCCGACGGCACCTGGGCACTGATCGACTTCGAGGGGGAACCGGCCCGCTCGCTGGCCGACCGGCGCCGTCCCGAACCGGCGGTGCGCGACATCGCCGGGATACTGCGTTCCTTCGACTACGCCGCCCGCTCGCACCGGCCGTTCGCCCCCGCCTGGGCGGACGCCTGCCGGGCCGCCTTCTGCGAGGGCTACGCCCGGACCACCGGCCGGGACCCGCGCGAGGACCCCGTCCTGCTGCGCGCGTACGAGACCGACAAGGCGGTGTACGAGGCCCGCTACGAGTCCCGGCACCGCCCCGACTGGCTGCACGTCCCCATGGCGGCGATCCGCCGCCTGTCGGAACCCCAGCGGCCCGCGCACCGCGTGCCCCCGACCCCGCCCGCCCCCGGTTCCGTCTCCCCCCACCCCCATCCGAAGCCCCCGAGGAGGCCGCTCGCGTGAGCGCCGCACGACAGCCGTCACCCACCGTCCGCGACGAAGCCGCACCCGAAGCCGGAAGGAAGCCGCGGACCCCGCGGGCCCGGCGGGCCGCCCCGCCGCACGGGGTCCGGCCCGCGCCCGCGCTCGACGCGCAGGAACGCGCCCGGCTGCTGGAGGGCCGCCACCACGACCCGCACGGGGTGCTGGGCGCGCGCGCCCAGCGCGGCGGGGTGGCCTTCCGGGTGCTGCGCCCGTACGCGAAGGCCGTCACGATCCTCGCGAAGGGGCTGCGGACCGAGCTCTTCGACGACGGGGACGGACTGTTCTCCGGGCTGCTGCCGCTGACCGGGGTGCCGGACTACCGGCTGCTGGTGACGTACGACAGCGACGAGGTGGAGGTCCACGACCCGTACCGGTTCCTGCCGACCCTGGGCGAACTGGACCTGCACCTGATCGGCGAGGGCCGGCACGAGGAGCTGTGGACGGCCCTCGGCTCGGAGCCGATGGAGCACCAGGGCGTGACGGGCACCCGGTTCACGGTGTGGGCGCCGAACGCCCAGGGGGTGCGGGTCACCGGGGACTTCTCGTACTGGGACCCGACCGCCTTCCCGATGCGCTCGCTCGGCTCGACCGGGGTGTGGGAGCTGTTCCTGCCGGGCGTGGGCGAGGGGACGCTGTACAAGTACGACATCACGCGCCCGGACGGCAGCCACACCCTGCGGGCCGACCCGATGGCCCGGTACGCGGAGGTGCCCCCGGCGAACGCCTCGGTGGTGACCGCCTCCCGGTACGAGTGGCAGGACGCGGACTGGATGGCGGCGCGCGGCGCGCGGCCCCCGCACCAGGCGCCGTTCTCGGTGTACGAGCTGCACCTGGCGTCCTGGCGGCCGGGGCTCAGCTACCGCCAGCTGGCCGAGCAGCTGCCCGCGTACGTCAAGGAGCTGGGCTTCACGCACGTGGAGCTGATGCCGGTCGCCGAGCATCCCTTCGGGGGTTCCTGGGGGTACCAGGTCACCGGTTTCTACGCGCCGACCTCGCGGATGGGCACCCCGGACGACTTCCGCTTCCTGGTGGACTCGCTGCACCGGGCGGGGATCGGGGTGATCGTCGACTGGGTGCCCGCGCACTTCCCGCGCGACGACTGGGCGCTCGCCGAGTTCGACGGACGGCCGCTGTACGAGCACCAGGACCCGCGCCGGGCCGCGCACCCGGACTGGGGGACGCTGGAGTTCGACTACGGGCGCAAGGAGGTCCGCAACTTCCTCGTCGCCAACGCCGTGTACTGGTGCCAGGAGTTCCACGTGGACGGGCTGCGCGTGGACGCGGTGGCCTCGATGCTGTACCTGGACTACTCGCGCGGTGAGGGCGAGTGGGCGCCGAACGAGCACGGCGGCCGGGAGAACCTGGACGCGGTGGCGCTGCTCCAGGAGATGAACGCGACCGTGTACCGGCGCTGCCCGGGCGTGGTGACGATCGCGGAGGAGTCCACGGCCTGGGACGGGGTGACGCGGCCGACGGACTCGGGCGGGCTGGGCTTCGGCCTGAAGTGGAACATGGGCTGGATGCACGACACCCTGCGGTACGTGTCGAAGGAGCCGGTGCACCGCAAGTACCACCACAACGACATGACCTTCGGGATGGTGTACGCGTTCAGCGAGAACTACGTGCTGCCGATCTCGCACGACGAGGTGGTGCACGGCAAGCGGTCGCTGGTGTCGAAGATGCCGGGCGACTGGTGGCAGCAGCGGGCCACGCACCGGGCGTACCTGGGCTTCATGTGGGCCCATCCGGGCAAGCAACTGCTCTTCATGGGGCAGGAGTTCGCACAGGGTTCGGAGTGGTCGGAGAGGTACGGGCCGGACTGGTGGGTGCTGGACTCCTCGTATTCGGCGGCCGGTGACCACCGGGGCGTACGGGACCTGGTGCGCGACCTGAACCGTACGTACGGGGCGGCTCCGGCGCTGTGGGAGCGGGACACGGTGCCGGAGGGCTTCGCGTGGGTGGCGGGGGACGCCGCCGAGGACAACGTGCTGGCGTTCCTGCGGTTCGCGCAGGACGGTTCGCAGCTGCTGTGCGTCTCCAACTTCTCGCCGGTGGTCCGGCACGCCTACCGGATCGGGGTGCCGGAGGAGGTGCCCGCGTGGCGGGAGGTCCTCAACACCGACATGGAGGTGTACGGCGGGAGCGGCGTCCACCACTCCAAGCCGCTGCGGCCGGAGCCGGTGCCGGCCCAGGGCCGGGCGGCGAGCCTGCGGATGACGCTCCCGCCGATGGCGACGGTCTGGCTCAGGCCGTAGCGAGCCGGTCCTCCAGACGGTGCCGGGGTTGCGGTCCGCGTCGATGCGGGAGCGGGGCCGGCCCGTGCTGGTGGGGTTCACCGCCGGCTGGTGCGGACCGGCGGTTTCGGGGGCCCTCGCCACCCCCGTCTGCGAGGGCCCCCACATGGATCACGTACGGGGTGGGCGGCGGGTTCAGGGTGTGTGACGGGGATCACCTGGTGGGAATGACCGGGCACCTGAAATGGAGTGGCCGGATCCGTACGCTGTGGATGGATCTTCAACCGATCCGATTACCGGACAGTCGCAGGGAAACCCGGTCAAAGCCCTTAACTCCATAGGACTTTCCTACGAGTTATGAGCTTGTTTGAACGGTTGGTAGTCGCCAAGCCTTGGCCACTTCTACCGTGTGCCCTGTGCACTCCAGCCCACCATTCAATGCCCCCGCCGCGCGTCGTCTGCGCGCGGCCCTGGGCATGGCTCCCGGTCATGTCGCCTATGGCCTCAAGGCCCAGTACGGACTGCTCGTCGCGCCCGAGACCGTGATGGCCTGGGAGCGGGGCGAACAGTCGCCCAGCTCGACCGAGCTCACGGCCCTCGCCGGCGTGCTCTGGTGTTCTCCCGGGGAGCTGCTCGCCGAGCCGGTCACCCTGCGGGAACACCGCGTGGCCCGCGGTCTGGACCCCGAGGACCTGGCCCGCCGGATCGGGCTCGACGCGAACGCCTACCAGAAGATGGAGGACACCGGACGCTGGAAGGGCAACGAGCGGCAGTCGGCCGCCCTGGCCTCGGTGCTCGGACTGACGCTGGCGCAGTACGTGACGGCGACCGGCCGGCACGAGGAGCTCGCCGGCCTGCTCCGCAGCGCGGTGACCACCCGCTGGCAGGCGTACGTGAAACCGCTCGCCAAGCTGCTGCCGGTGCCCAAGGCCCACCTGGAACGGGCCCTGGAGATCCTGCACGGCGACTACCAGTCCCGGATGGTGGCGACCCTCAGCTGGGGCGGCGGCGCGGGGACGGCCGGGCGCGGGGACTCCGGCCGGGAGTTCCTCGCGGAGATCACCGACCGGTTCTGGGCCCTGATCGGCGGTGCGGGTTAGGGCGCGCCCGGTCCGGGCCCCCGGGGACGCGCGACGGCCCCGGGCGCTCCGCGGGGGAAGCGCACCGGGGCCGTTCGGCGCGCGAAAAGGGGCCGGAAGTCCCGGCCGGGAGGGCCTGCCACCCCCGGTCAGAAGACCGACTCGGCCTCGTACATCCGCTCCTCGGGGACGGTCTTCAGCTCGGTGACGGCCGAGGCGAGCGGGGCCATCACGATGTCGGTGCCGCGCAGCGCGGTCATGTTGCCGAACTCGCCGCGGTGGACGGCCTCGACGGCGTGCCAGCCGAACCGGGTCGCGAGGACGCGGTCGTAGGCGGTCGGGGTGCCGCCGCGCTGGACGTGGCCGAGGATGACCGGACGGGCCTCCTTGCCGAGGCGGTGCTCCAGCTCGACCGCGAGGCGGTTGCCGATGCCGGCGAAGCGCTCGTGACCGTACTGGTCGATCGCGCCCTTCTCGTACGGCATGGAGCCCTCGGCGGGGTGGGCGCCCTCCGCCACGCAGACGACCGCGAACTTCTTGCCCCGGGCGAAGCGTTCCTCCACCATCTTCACCAGGGCGTCCACCTCGAAGGGGCGCTCCGGCAGACAGATGCCGTGGGCGCCGCCGGCCATGCCCGACTCCAGGGCGATCCAGCCGGCGTGGCGGCCCATGACCTCGACGACCATCACGCGCTGGTGCGATTCGGCGGTGGTCTTGAGCCGGTCGATGGCCTCGGTGGCGACCATGACGGCGGTGTCGAACCCGAAGGTGCGGTCCGTGGAGGAGATGTCGTTGTCGATGGTCTTCGGCACGCCGACGACGGGCATCCCGGCGTCCGACAGCATCCGGGCGGCGGTCAGGGTGCCCTCGCCGCCGATCGGGATGAGCGCGTCGATCTCGTACCGCCGGGCCAATTCGGCCGCGTTCTCGGCGGCTTCGTGGAGGCGGGCCCGCTCCATGCGGGCGGAGCCGAGGATCGTGCCGCCGCGGGCGAGGATGCCGCTGACGGCGTTGATGTCGAGGGGGCGGTAGTGGCCGTCGAGCAGGCCCTTGAAGCCGTCCTCGAAGCCGATGACCTCGTCCCCGTGACCGACCACGGCACGGTGTACGACCGACCGGATGACAGCGTTCAGGCCCGGGCAGTCGCCGCCTGCGGTGAGAACTCCGATACGCATCGTGCTGTGTCTCCTGCTCCTGGTCGTACCTGGCCGTACGCGTGCGGGCGGACAGCCGTACATATGAAGGGCGTATTGATGACGCCTGTCCGATTGTTCCACGGGCCCGGGGGGCCCCGCTCTTCGCGGGACTCCGCCCACAGGGCCTTTCGGCCCCCCTTCCGGGCCCTTGTTCCGGGGGGCGCCCTATCCATCGGCGGAGGTATTGTCAAGAGGTCAAGCCCACCCTAACCGGGATGAACGACTCGAAGATCCGCCCGCCACACGGTGGGGCGCCACGACCACAGACCAAGGACGGAGAGCACGCGTGACGCGCAGCGTGTACGTGACCGGTATCGAGCGGGGGGATGGCCGACAGGTCGTCGAGTTGGGGATCATGGAGCTCCTGACCCGCCAGACAGGCCGGGTCGGCGTCTACCGCCCCCTGCTCCACGACAGCCCGGACCGGCTCTTCGACCTGCTCAAGGCCCGCTACCGGATCGAGCAGGACGCGGCCACGGCCTACGGCATGGAGTACCAGGAAGCCTCCGCCATCCTGGCCGAGAAGGGTACCGACGAACTGGTCTCCCGGCTCGTCGACCGGTTCCACCGGGTGGCCCGCGACTACGAGGTCATGCTGGTCCTCGGCACCGACTACGCCGACACCAACCTCCCCGACGAGCTGGCGCTGAACGCCCGCCTCGCCAACGAGCTCGGCGCGGTCGTCGTCCCCGTCGTGGGCGGCACCAAGCACCCCGCCGAGGCCGTGCGCGCCGAGACCCGCAACGCCTACCGCGCGTACGAGAGCCTGGGCTGCCACGTCGTCGCGATGGTCGTCAACCGGGTGGCCGCCGAGGACCGGGACCTCATAGCCGAGCGGCTGGCCGCCCGGCTCCCCGTCCCCTGCTACGTGCTGCCGGACGACAAGTCCCTTTCCGCCCCGACCGTCGCCCAGATCACCCGGGCGCTCGGCGGCGAGGTGCTCCTCGGCGACGACGCCGGGCTGGCGCGCGACGCCGTCGACTTCGTGTTCGGCGGCGCCATGCTGCCGAACTTCCTGAACGCCCTGACCCCCGGCTGCCTGGTGGTCACCCCCGGGGACCGCTCCGACCTGGTCATCGGAGCGCTCGCCGCGCACACCTCCGGCACCCCGCCCATCGCCGGCGTGCTGCTGACCCTGAACGAGCGCCCCGGCAAGGACATCCTGACGCTGGCCTCGAAGCTGGCGCCCGGCACGCCCGTCGTCTCGGTGGCCGGCAACAGCTTCCCGACCGCCGCCGAACTCTTCTCGTTGCAGAGCCGCCTGAACTCCGCGACCCCGCGCAAGCTGGAGACCGCGCTGGGCCTCTTCGAGCGGCACGTGGACACCACCGAGCTGCGCGGCCTGCTGTCGGTGGCCCGCTCGGAGCGGGTCACGCCGATGATGTTCGAGCACGAGCTGCTGGAGCGGGCCCGCTCCGAGCGGCGCCGCGTGGTCCTGCCCGAGGGCACCGAGGAGCGCGTGCTGCGCGCCGCGGACGTGGTGCTGCGCCGCGGGGTCTGCGACCTGACCCTGCTGGGCCAGGAACCGGCGATCCTGAAGAAGGCGGCCGACCTGGGCATCGACATCTCGGGCGCGCAGCTGATCGACCCGGCGACCTCCCCCCTGCGGGAACGGTTCGCCGAGTACTACGCGAAGGCCCGCGCCCACAAGGGCATGACCGTCGAGCTGGCCAACGACGTGGTCACCGACGTGAATTACTTCGGCACCCTGATGGTCCAGGAAGGACTCGCCGACGGCATGGTCTCCGGCTCGGTGCACTCCACCGCCGCGACCATCCGCCCCGCCTTCGAGATCATCAAGACCAAGCCCGAGGCGTCGATCGTCTCCTCGGTCTTCTTCATGTGCCTGGCCGACAAGGTCCTCGTCTACGGAGACTGCGCGGTCAACCCGGACCCCGACGCCGAGCAGCTCGCGGACATCGCCGTGCAGTCCGCCGCCACGGCCGCGGCCTTCGGCGTCGAGCCGCGGATCGCGATGCTCTCGTACTCCACCGGCACCTCCGGCTCCGGGGCGGACGTGGACAAGGTCCGCAAGGCCACCGAGATCGTCCGCGCGCAGCGTCCCGACCTGCTGATCGAGGGGCCGATCCAGTACGACGCCGCCGTGGAGCCCTCGGTCGCCGCGACGAAGCTGCCCGGGTCCGACGTGGCCGGCCGGGCGACGGTGCTGATCTTCCCCGACCTCAACACGGGCAACAACACGTACAAGGCCGTGCAGCGTTCGGCGGGCGCCGTGGCGGTCGGCCCGGTGCTCCAGGGCCTGCGCAAGCCGGTCAACGACCTCTCGCGCGGCGCGCTGGTGCAGGACATCGTCACGACCGTCGCGATCACCGCGATCCAGTCCCAGACGCAGGGCACCGCCGCGCCCACCGCCTGATCCCGGCCCCTCCCGCCCGCATCCCCCCACCGACCGCGACAAGGAAAGACCCTCATCGTGACCGCATCGCGCGTACTCGTCCTCAACTCCGGCTCCTCGTCGGTGAAGTACCAGCTCCTCGACATGGCGGACCGGTCCCGGCTGGCCGCCGGCCTGGTGGAGCGCATCGGCGAGGAGACCTCCCGGCTCACCCACGAGCCGCTGACCGGCCCCGGCGCCGCGGGCGGGAAGCGCGAGAGGCTCGGCCCGATCGCCGACCACGGGGACGCGCTGAAGGCGGTGGCGGCGGAACTGGCCGCCGACGGGATGGGCCTGGACTCCCCCGAACTGGCCGCCGTCGGCCACCGGGTGGTGCACGGCGGCACCCGCTTCACCGCGCCGACGGTCATCGACGACGAGGTGCTGGCGGAGATCCGCAGCCTGATCCCGCTGGCCCCGCTGCACAACCCGGCGAACGTCACCGGCATCGAGGTGGCGCGCGCGCTGCGCCCGGACATCCCGCAGGTCGCGGTCTTCGACACGGCCTTCCACGCGACGATGCCGGAGCACGTGGCGCGGTACGCGATCGACGCGGCCACGGCCGACAAGTACGCCATCCGGCGGTACGGCTTCCACGGCACCTCCCACGCCTACGTCTCCCGGGCCGCGGCCGCGCTGCTCGGCAAGCCGGTGGAGGACGTGAACGTGATCGTGCTCCACCTGGGCAACGGCGCCTCCGCCTCGGCCGTGCGGGGCGGGGTGTGCGTGGAGACCTCCATGGGCCTGACCCCGCTGGAGGGCCTGGTCATGGGGACCCGTTCGGGCGACCTGGACCCGGCGGTGATCTTCCACCTGGCCCGCGTGGGCGGCCTGTCGATCGACGAGATCGACTCGCTGCTCAACAAGAAGAGCGGTCTGCTGGGTCTGTGCGGCGACAACGACATGCGCGAGGTGCAGCGGCGGGCGGACGGGGGCGACGCCGCGGCCCGGCTGGCCCTGGCCGCGTACGTGCACCGGCTGAAGAAGTACATCGGCGCCTACACGGCGGTGCTGGGCCGGGTGGACGCGGTGGTGTTCACCGCCGGCGTCGGCGAGAACGCGTCCGCGGTCCGGGAGGCCGCGGTGGCGGGACTGGAGGAGCTGGGGCTCGCGCTGGACCTGGAGGCCAACGCGGCGCGGTCCTCCGAGCCCCGGCTGGTGTCGGCGGAGTACGCCCGGGTGGCCGTGGCCGTGGTCCCGACGGATGAGGAACTGGAGATCGCCACCCAGGCGTACGCGCTGGTTACCCACTAGTCACTTGGACTTTCCACCAGACGGAATATTCCGCTACGAAACAAACGGATAGGATCCGCTCCATGCGCCGTTCCAAAATCGTCTGCACGCTGGGCCCCGCCGTCGACTCGTATGAGCAGCTGAAAGCGCTCATCGAGGCAGGCATGAACGTGGCCCGATTCAACTTCAGCCACGGATCCCAGGCAGAACACCAGGAGCGGTACGACCGCGTCCGGAAGGTCTCCGAGGACACCGGGCGTGCCGTCGGCGTCCTCGCCGACCTCCAGGGTCCGAAGATCCGTCTGGAGACCTTCGCCGAGGGTCCCGTCGAGCTGGTGCGCGGTGACGAGTTCACCATCACCACCGAGGACGTCCCGGGCGACAAGTCCATCTGCGGCACCACCTACAAGGGTCTCCCGGGTGACGTCACCAAGGGCGACCAGGTCCTGATCAACGACGGCAACGTCGAGCTCCGCGTGACCGAGGTCGAGGGCCCCCGGGTCAAGACCATCGTCATCGAGGGCGGTGTCATCTCGGACCACAAGGGCATCAACCTCCCGGGTGCCGCCGTGAACGTCCCCGCCCTGTCGGAGAAGGACGTCGACGACCTGCGGTTCGCCCTGCGGATGGGCTGCGACATGGTCGCCCTGTCCTTCGTCCGCGACGCCAACGACGTCAAGGACGTCCACAAGGTCATGGACGAGGAGGGCCGCCGGGTCCCCGTCATCGCCAAGGTCGAGAAGCCGCAGGCCGTCGAGAACATGGCCGCCGTGGTGGACGCCTTCGACGCGGTCATGGTGGCCCGTGGTGACCTGGCCGTCGAGTACCCGCTCGAAAAGGTCCCGATGGTCCAGAAGCGGCTCATCGAGATGTGCCGCCGCAACGCCAAGCCGGTGATCGTCGCGACCCAGATGATGGAGTCGATGATCACCAACTCGCGTCCGACGCGCGCGGAGGCCTCCGACGTCGCCAACGCGATCCTCGACGGCGCCGACGCGGTCATGCTGTCCGCCGAGTCCTCGGTCGGCGCCTACCCGATCGAGACCGTCAAGACGATGTCGAAGATCGTCACGGCGGCCGAGGAGGAGCTCCTGTCCAAGGGCCTCCAGCCCCTGGTCCCGGGCAAGAAGCCCCGTACCCAGGGCGGCTCCGTCGCCCGCGCGGCCTGCGAGATCGCGGACTTCCTCGACGGCAAGGCGCTCATCGCCTTCACCCAGTCCGGGGACACGGCCCGCCGGCTGTCGCGCTACCGCGCCACCCAGCCGATCCTGGCCTTCACCACGGACGTCAACACCCGCAACCAGCTCACGCTGAGCTGGGGCGTCGAGTCCTACGTCGTCCCGCACGTGGACAACACGGACGCGATGGTCGACCTGGTCGACGGCGAGGTGCACAAGCTGAGCCGCTACAACGAGGGCGACACCATGGTCATCACCGCCGGTTCGCCCCCCGGCGTCCCGGGCACCACCAACATGGTCCGGGTCCACCACCTGGGCGGGACCGCCGGCGCCTGACGCCACCGCGCGCGGCGTCAGCGTCATCACCGCGCGCACCGAACACTCTGCCGCACAGAGACCGAGGGCGGCACCCCGGACCATCGGGGTGCCGCCCTCGGTGTGTGCGCACCGGACTCCCGCTCAGGGCAGGTCCTCCAGCTCGTTGCCGTCCGAATCCCAGATCCGCAGGCGGTCGGGTTCGTCGCCCGTCGGACCCTCGAAGTACAGGATGATCTCCGTCTCCGTCTGCATGATCGTGTGGGCGTTCCGCGCCGCGTAGAGGTCCACCTCGATCCAGTCGCCCGGGGCGATCACGCAGTGACTGCCCCAGATCTCGAAGACGACCGTCTGGTGCCTGTCCTCGGGCGCGGCGAAGCGCAGTCGCACGCTCCGCTACTCCGCCGGGCCGATGTAGTTCTTGAGGCCCGGGACGGTGAGGTTGCCGCCGAACTGGCCGGCCTGGACGACCTTGACGTCCGTGAAGAACGCGAACGGGACGTTCAGCGGGGGCGGGCTGTTCGGGGTGAACTCGATCGGGATGAGCCCGAAGAGGTTGCCCTTGAGGCTTTCGGTGTACATGGTCACCGTGCCGCCGCGGATCTTGGACGTGGAACCCGGACGGGACTTGAGGTGGGCGGTGTTGGCCCCCGTGCCGACCGTCTGGTACAGGTCCTTGATGTCCAGGGAGTCCGCCGTGAACTTCAGGACCTTCTTGGTCTTGCCGCCCGCCGTCTTCACCTCGACGATGCCCGCGTAGTCCAGGCCGTAGAGGGTCAGCAGCGAGCTGTCGAGGTACCAGGGCTCGTCGGGCAGGAGCGGTACGCCCTGCTCCAGCTGGGCGTCGGCCAGTGCCTTGGCGTCGTAGGTCGGGCAGGGGAAGGGTTCCTTCCCGTCCGGGTCCTTCGTGGCTCCGGCCTTGTCCTCTTCCTTGGCGTCCTCGGCGTCCTTGGCGTCCTCGTCAGCTTCGTCCTTGGCGGTCCCGTCCTTCTCCTCGTCGGCCTTGTCGGTGTCCTTCGGGTCCTTGGCGGGCGTCTTGCCCGTCTCGTCCTTGGGGGACTTGGCGGTGTCCTTGACGTCCTGGGGCAGTTCCCGCACCGGGACGCCGGCCTTCTTCGCCGCGTCGCGGATCGCGTCCGCGGCCGGGTCGGGGGTCTGCGCGCCGCTCGGGGGGGGCGCGGGCGTCGGGGTGGCCGGCTTCTGCGCGCCCTGGAGGGGCTTGCCGAGCTCGTCGAAGAGGCCCTTGACGGCGTCCCCGACACCCAGCGGGTCGAGGGGGTTCGGCGTCTTGGACGCCGAGGGGGACGGTGAGGCGCTCGCGGACGGCTTGGCCGCCGGCGTGCTCTTCCCGTCGGGCTTCGGGGCCTCGGAGGACTTGCCCGCCGAGGGCGTCTTGGTGGCCGAGGGGGTCGCCCCCGGCTTCGGTGCGCCGGTTGCGCCCGGTGAGGCGGTCGCGCCGGGCGACGTACTCGGTGACGGCGTCTTCGTCGGGGAACCGCTCGGCGACGGCGAGGCCGACTCCGTGGGCTCGTCGGAGCGCGTCACGCACGGGCCGGGCGCGAAGGGTATGTCCTTGTCGTCGGCCAGTGCCATCTTCGGGGCCATGCCCATCCCGACGAACACCGCCGTCGGCATCGCTGCCAGCGCCATCGTCTTGCCGACGGGTATCTGGAGCTTGTTCAGCAGCGACTTCCTGGGCGCCGCGTGCCGCGGGCCCTTTCTCTCACGGGACTCTGCACCTGGGGCCACGCCCCGCTGCGTCTCGTCACCCCGCACTGTTCCTCCCGCCATCGGCGTGGGCAGTCGTCTCGGTCACGTGCGCCGTTTCCGTGTCACGGGGAGCCGGGATGCCCTGCGGGCCGCCCGTCAGCGCTTCCGCCTTGGCCGCCGCCGCGGCCTCGGCCCGGGCTTCCTCGTCCACCGGTTCGCCCGGCGCCCAGGACAGCGCGAGGGCACCGCCGATCATGGAGGAGATGAAGCCCATGAAGAAGCCGCCGAGGTTGGACACCGGCAGGGACACCAGGGCCAGCAGGATCGCGGCGACACCCGCGAAGACGCGGATGGTCTGCTGGAACCAGAGGCCCAGCCCCAGCGTGATCAGCAGGATCCCGATGATCAGCGCGCCTGCCCCGCCCGTCGTGGCCATCGCGAGGGTGATGTTGCCCAACCGCAGGTCCGCGTACGGGAAGTAGGCGATCGGCAGACCGCCGAGGAGCGTGAACAGGCCCGCCCAGAAGGGGCGGCGACCTCTCCAGGCGCGGAACTGGTAGTACACCACGGTGAGCCAAGCGTCGTCTGCGGCGCGAACCGGGGCCTGGGGGTTCATGGACAACAGCTCCCTGGAAACGGTGGTACGGAGAACTATGTGGAGCCCGCGGGGGCGGACGGCGACGGCTGCCGCCGACCGCCCCCGCGGTCACACACCGGGACCGATTACTTCTCGTCCTGGTAGCACGGCTGGTCGCCGCCGAGCAGACGCAGCTTCAGGTCGGGCAGCTTGAAGGTGCCCGCCGTGGTCGCCCACGCCTTCTGCCGGACGTTCGACAGGATGGCCTTGTCCGCACGCTGCGAGAACGCGTACGGGCTGGTGACCGTACCGGCCTGCGGCTTCGTCTTGTGGCTCGGGTCGCCGACCGCGACACCGATGTCGAGGTTCTTGAACTCGGCGTCGGTGTCGAGCTCCGCCACATCCAGGTAGATGTTGTCGGCGACGGCCGGCTTGCCCTTGTGACCCGTACGCAGCTGGAGCGTGATGTTGCCCAGCGGCGTCGGGGTGACCAGGGACTGGCACATGTTGGTGATCTCGGCGTGGCTGAAGCCCGAGATGGTGACCGGGTGCTTCTGCGGATTGCCCTTGAGGTCGTGCCCCTCGGCGATGCCGCCGTACTGGATGAGGTTGTCACCGTCGAGCTTGTCGGCCGAGACCTTGAAGTCCTGGCCGGAGACGCTGAAGGACGCCGCGAGGGCACCCTGCGCCAGACCCACACCGACCGCGGCCGTGGCCGCGATGCTCGGCACCATGACGAGCGCGAAGCGCTTCCATCTGGTCCCGCCACGAACCTGAGAACTCATATCGTTCCTCCTTCTCGGACGTACATCTCCGGTCCGGGCCGTACCCGTCCTGGGATGGGAGAAGTGCTACGTCCTCGGGAAGGAGCGCAGGCGGCCGAGCCGCGGCGCAGCCGCGTCCGATACACCGGCGTTCACCCCCGAGCGACAACCACTGGGCCACGCGTTCGCGCAACCTGGAGGACAGGCCCTGCCGGTGCGGCAGGGACCCCCCTGTCCACGGCCGGTGCCACTGCCACCGGCCGGCCCGGTGGGGACCCTCCACCGCGGCTCCGGATGAGCGGCTC
The DNA here is from genome assembly GCF_040611935.1 of Streptomyces sp. NPDC006512. Lineage (NCBI taxonomy): Bacteria > Bacillati > Actinomycetota > Actinomycetes > Kitasatosporales > Streptomycetaceae > Streptomyces > Streptomyces sp. NPDC006512. Next base: position 42,112 of record NZ_JBEXPG010000071.1, read on the forward strand.
TGCGGGAAGGACCGAGCGTCGCCGATCGTGGTGCATTCCCGGCCGGGGCACAAGGGGGTTCGTTACTGGCGGGTAACGGCTGGATAACCGGAGTGAAGCCCGGAGCTGCCGACCGGGCACGCAGGGTGTCACCCAGGGCCACGACAGAAGGGGAGAAGAACGAACCAACCGGACAGATCACGGGGTTCGACTTACTGCGAGTAACAGCGGCCGCGATTACCAAGTTTTGGCAAAGCGCGGCCGCTGTTTATCTATGTGTCAACAAATCGCCGGGAGGCTCCGGGAGCCCTGGGGCGTCCTCCGGCCTGGCCCGGACCGGGCCTAGAAGAGCACCCGCGCGAGCGCCGTACGGGCCGCCGACACCCGCGGGTCGTCCGCGCCGATCACCTCGAACAGCTCCAGGAGCCGGACGCGGACGGCATCGCGGTCGTCACCGAACGTGACCCTGACGGTGTCGACGAGACGGGCGAAGGCGTCGGCCACGTGTCCGCCCGCCAGGTCCAGGTCGGCGGCGTCCATCTGCGCGGCCGGGTCCTTCGGGTTCTCGGCGGCGGCGGCGCGCACGGTCTGCGGGTTCATGTGCTGCACCCGGGACAGCAGCTCGGCCTGGGCCAGGCCCAGCTTCGCCTCCGTGTTGGCCGGGTCGTCCGCGAGGACGTTCTTGTACGCCTGCACGGCGCCGCCCAGGTCACCGGCGTCCAGCGCGACGACGGCCGCCTCCAGCAGCGCGTCGTACGGGCCGGCCGGCACGGGGGCCTCGGCCGCGCTCGGGGCGCCCTCGGCGCCCGGGTCGACCTGGAGGCCGATGAGACCGAAGCGCTCCTCGGCGACCTGGACCAGCTGGGCCAGGGTCTCCCGGATCTGCTGCTCGGGGGCCACGCCCTGGAACAGCGGCAGCACCTGCCCCGCGACCACGGCGAAGACGGCCGGGATGCCCTGGATGCCGAACTGCTGCATCAGCATCTGGTTGGCGTCGACGTCGACCTTGGCGAGGACGAGACGGCCGTTCGCCTCGACGGTCAGCCGCTCCAGGAGCGGGCTGAGCTGCTTGCACGGCTCGCACCACTCGGCCCAGAAGTCGAGGACGACCGGGACCTCGTTGGAGAGCTGGATGACGTCGCTTTCGAAGCCGGCCTCGGCTACGTCGATGACGAGCGCGGACGGCGGTACGGCGCCGCCGGGCGCACTGCCCGCGCCGCCGCCCTGCCGGGCCGATTCGGCGCGGGCCTGCTCGGCCTTCGCCTTGGCTTCGCCGGCCGCCTTCACCGCGGCGAGGTCGACGACGCCGCTCATGGACATGTTTCTGGGCTGCATGCGTACATCCTCCCCCGAGTGCGCGCGCCGACGAAAAAGATCCCGAAAGATCGTCCGTGAAATGCCGTTGTACTGCCGTACGGAAGTCCGTACGTGGGGCGGCGCCGGGTCCCCACCCGGCACCAGTAGCTCTTCGCGTGGTTGTCGCTCTTACGCTACGAGCCGTAGCGTAACTCGCCGGAGCCTTCGGCGCCCCGTGATCTGAAGCACAGCGAACGGCCCCCCGGCGGTTCCCCTACTGGCGGGTATGGTCTCGGCCATGCGCAACCCCAGCCCCGCCCCCGGCCCCCCGCACGGCCGCACCGGCCGCCCCCGCAGCGCGGCGGCGGACGCGGCGATCCTCGCGGCGACCCGGGACGCGCTGGTGGACCTGGGGTGGTCGAAGCTGACGATGGGCGACGTCTCGGCCCGGGCGGGGGTCGCCAAGACCACCCTGTACCGGCGCTGGGCGGGGAAGAACGAACTGGTCGTGGACGCGGTCGCGGAGCTCTTCGACGCGCTCGAACTCCCCGACCGCGGCTCGCTGGAAGCCGACATCGAGCACGTGGTGCTGCAGTTCGCGCAGCTGCTGCGGCGCCCGGAGGCCCGTACCGCCCTGATGGCGGTGGTCGCAGAGTCCACCCGCGACGAGGCCCTGCGCGACCGGATCCGGTCGGCGATCGTGGACCGGCAGAAACGTCTCGTCGTACTGGGCCGCGAACGGGCCCAGGCCCGCGGCGAACTCCCCTACGAGGAGGACGAGTCCCTCGCCGCCCGCACCACGGACCTGATCTTCGACGTGATCGCGGGCACGGTGGTCCACCGCGCCCTGGTGAGCGCCGAGCCGGTGGACGAGCTGTGGGTGGCCACCTTCACGGCCCTGCTGATGCACGGCCTCCGGGGCACGGCCCCCGCCTAGGCCGTCTTTGCCCGCCCGGGCCCGCCTGACCCGCCCGGGCCCGCCCCTGGAACGGGAAGGGCCGGCCGCGCCGCCCCCGTGGGGGCGGGCGCGGCCGGCCCGTTCGCGTCCGGTCTAGAAGCCGGGCGGTTCGGTGTAGGTGCCCCACTCGTCACGGAGCACGTTGCAGATCTCGCCCATCGTGGCCTCGACGCGCACCGCGTCCAGCATGGCCGGAATCATGTTCGACCCGTCCCGCGCCGCGTCCAGCATCCGCGCCAGCGCCGCCTTGACCTTGACGTCGTCGCGGCGGCCCTTGCGCTCGGCGAGCTCCCGGACCTGGACCTGCTCCACCTCGTGGCTGACGCGGAGGATCTCCAGGTCGCCGGTGACCGAGCCGTGGTGGACGTTGACGCCGACGACCCGCTTGTCGCCCTTCTCCAGGGACCGCTGGTACTGGAAGGCCGATTCGGCGATCTCGCCGGTGAACCAGCCGTCCTCGATGCCCCGCAGGATGCCCGAGGTGATCGGCCCGATCGGGTGCCGGCCGTCCGGGTGGGCGCGCAGCCCGCGCTCCCTGATCTGCTCGAAGATCTTCTCCGCGTCGGCCTCGATGCGGTCGGTGAGCTGCTCGACGTACCAGGAACCGCCCAGCGGGTCGGCCACGTTGGCCACGCCGGTCTCTTCCATCAGCACCTGCTGGGTGCGCAGGGCGATCTCGGCCGCCTGCTCGCTCGGCAGGGCGAGGGTCTCGTCGAGGGCGTTGGTGTGCAGGGAGTTGGTGCCGCCGAGGACGGCCGCGAGGGCTTCGACGGCGGTGCGCACGACGTTGTTGTACGGCTGCTGCGCGGTGAGGGAGACCCCGGCGGTCTGGGTGTGGAAGCGCAGCCACATGGTCTTGTCGGACTTGGCCCCGTAGACCTCCTTCATCCAGCGGGCCCAGATGCGGCGGGCGGCGCGGAACTTGGCGATCTCCTCGAAGAAGTCGAGGTGCGCGTCGAAGAAGAAGGACAGGCCGGAGGCGAAGTGGTCCACGTCGAGGCCGCGGGACAGGCCGAGCTCCACGTACCCGAAGCCGTCGGCCAGGGTGTAGGCGAGCTCCTGCGCGGCCGTCGCCCCGGCCTCGCGGATGTGGTAGCCGGAGACGGACAGCGGCTTGTAGGCCGGGATGCCGTTCGCGCAGTACTCCATGAGGTCGCCGATGAGGCGCAGGTGCGGCTCGGGTTCGAAGAGCCACTCCTTCTGGGCGATGTACTCCTTGAAGATGTCGGTCTGGAGCGTGCCGTTGAGCACGGCCGGGTCGACGCCCTGGCGCTCGGCGGCGACCAGGTACATGCAGAAGGCCGGTACGGCGGGCCCGCTGATGGTCATCGAGGTGGTGACGTCGCCGAGCGGGATGTCCTTGAACAGGACCTCCATGTCGGCGGCGGAGTCGATGGCCACCCCGCAGTGCCCGACCTCGCCCAGCGCCCGGGGGTCGTCGGAGTCCCGGCCCATGAGGGTGGGCATGTCGAAGGCGACGGAGAGCCCGCCGCCGCCGGCGGCCAGGATCATCTTGTAGCGCTCGTTGGTCTGCTCGGCGTTGCCGAAGCCGGCGAACTGCCGGATGGTCCAGGTCCGGCCGCGGTAGCCGGTGGCGTGCAGCCCGCGGGTGTAGGGGTACTCCCCCGGCCAGCCGATGCGCTCGAACCCCTCGTACGAGTCGCCGGGCCGGGGCCCGTAGACGGGGTCGACGTCATCTCCGGAGAGCGTCGTGAAATCGGCCTCGCGCTTGCGGGCCTTGTCGTACCGGGCCTGCCAGCGACGGCGGCCCTCCTCGATGGCGTCAGCGTCCATACCCATGAATTTACTAGGACGTCCTAGTAAATGTCGATGGGCAACCCCCGGGGAGTCGCCCCGGGGGTGGGGTTCGCCGAGCGGGCCGTCAGGCCTTCGCGGTGGCGGGACCGCCGATGACCAGCGGTTCGACCTCGGCGCGGATCTTGCGCTCGACGAAGAAGGCGGCCAGCGGAATCGTGCCGCTCACGAGCACCCAGAGGAGCTTGCCGAACGGCCAGCGGGCCTTGGAGCCCAGGTCGAAGGCGAAGACGAGGTAGATCATGAAGAGCACGCCGTGCGCCTGGGAGACCGCGAAGGTCAGATCGGCGCCGGTGTCGAAGCCGTACTTCGCCACCATGCAGGCGCAGAGGATCAGGAGCATGACCGCGGTCACGTAGGCCATGACGCGGTAGCGGGTCAGCACGCTTCGTTTCATGCCGACGAGCCTAACCGTCCGTTTTGCTCGATCTTGACGCGGGCCCCCGGCTCGGGGCGGGGCCGATCACGCGCCCTGGTGCCGTGGCGGCACTAGGGCCTGTCGTCAAACTCCCGTCGTCGCCCGGAGGGCGGCCCTGCGGCGTCTGGTGCGTGCTCTCGGTGCGCCGGGCGGAAGCCCGC
>NZ_JBEXPG010000072.1:0-45103 GCF_040611935.1 Streptomyces sp. NPDC006512
GCGGCCTCGAACAACCCGTGGAACGTCACCGGATCCGACGCGGGCACCACACCCGCCCACTCCCCCAGGACCAGCCCACGCTCCACACCGACCAGCACATCGACCGCACCCACCCGCACACCCGGATCAGACGCGACCACGTCCAGGACCGCCACCAGACGACCGGCCAGCCCCTCCACCGTCACCCGGTCGAACAGATCGACCGCGAACTCGACACTCCCCTCCAGCCCCGACCCGGCCTCCGCCAGTGTGAAAGAGAGGTCGAACTTGGCGGTGTCCAGCCGGACCGGCTGCTGGGTCACCTCGACGCCGGGCAGGGCGAGTTGGTCCGAGGGGATGTTCTGGAGCTGGAAGGAGACCTGGAAGAGGGGGTGGCGGGCCGTCGACCGCTCGGGGTTGAGGACTTCCACGAGGCGTTCGAAGGGCACGTCCTGGTTCGCGTAGGCGGCCAGGTCCGTCTCCCGGACACGCTCCAGCAGCTCCCGGAAGGTGGGGTCGCCGGAGACGTCGGTGCGCAGCACCAGGGTGTTGATGAAGAAGCCGACCAGGTCGTCGAGGGCCTCGTCGGTGCGGCCCGCGATCGGGGAGCCGAGCGGAATGTCGGTGCCGGCGCCCATGCGGTGCAGCAGGGTCGCCAGGGCCGCCTGGACGACCATGAACAGACTCGTGCCGGTGTTGCGGGCCAGCTCTTCCAGACGGGTGCGGAGCTCGGCCGGGACGGTGAAGCCGACGGTGTCGCCGCGGTAGCTGAGCTGGGCGGGGCGCGGGCGGTCCGTGGGGAGCGCCAGCTCCTCGGGCAGGCCGGCGAGGGCTTCGCGCCAGTGGTCGACCTGGCGGGACAGCTCGCTGCGCGGGTCGTCCTCGTCGCCGAGGACCTCGCGCTGCCACAGCGTGTAGTCCGCGTACTGGACGGGCAGGGGGGTGAACTCCGGGGCGGTCCCGTCGAGTCGGGCGGCGTAGGCGCGGCCCAGGTCGCGGGCGAGCGGGGCGAGGGACCAGCCGTCGCCGGCGATGTGGTGGACGACGACGAGGAGGGTGTGGTCGTCGTCGGCGAGGGTGAGCAGGTGTGCGCGTACGGGGATCTCTCGGGTGACGTCGAAGCCCGTGGCGGCGGCCCGGGCGAGTGTGTCGTCCAGGGTGTCGGGGGTGACGGTGGTGCGGTGCAGCAGCGGCTGTGAGGCGGGGGCGGCCGGGTCCAGGACGAGCTGGTGCGGGCGGCCGTCGGTGTCGGGGAAGACGGTGCGCAGGGCCTCGTGCCGGGTGGTGACGTCGGCCAGGGCGGCGTCGAGGGCGGCGGTGTCGACGCGGCCGCGGAGGCGCAGTGACAGGCCGAGGTTGTAGGTGCCGCTGGGGCCGTCGAAGTGGCCGAGGAACCACAGTCGCCGCTGGGCGTACGACAGCGGGATCTCCGCTGGTCGGGCCTGCGGGAGCAGGGCTCGGCGGGCGTCGGCGGCGCCGTCGAGGGTGGTGGCGAGGGCGGCGACGGTGGGGGTCTCGAAGAGGGAGCGGACGGTGAGTTCGGCACCGGCCTCGGTGCGGATGCGGCTGATGAGGCGGGTGGCGAGGAGGGAGTGGCCGCCGAGGTCGAAGAAGCTGTCGTCGATGGAAACGGTGTCGAGGTCGAGGACCTCGGCGAACAGGGCGGCGAGGAGCGTCTCGCGCGGGGTGCGGGGGGCGCGTCCGGCGGAGAGGCCCGCGAAGTCGGGGGCGGGCAGGGCGCGCCGGTCGAGCTTGCCGTTGGCGGTGACGGGGAAGGCGTCGAGCACCAGGACGGCGGCGGGGACCATGTGGTCGGGCAGGGTGGCGCCGACGTGGGCGCGGAGCTCGGCCGGGTCGGCGTCGGACCTGGTGCCGGCGGGGACGACGTAGCCGACGAGGCGCTTGTCGCCCGGGCGGTCCTCGCGGACGAGTACGGCGCTCTGCGCGACGGCGGGGTGGGCCAGCAGGGCGGCTTCGATCTCGCCGGGTTCGATGCGGAAGCCGCGGATCTTGACCTGGTCGTCGGCGCGGCCGAGGTAGTCGAGTTCGCCGTCGGCGGTCCAGCGCACGAGGTCGCCGGTGCGGTACATGCGGCTGCCGGGGGTCCCGTGCGGGTCCGCGACGAAGCGTTCGGCGGTCAGGCCGGGGCGGCCGTGGTAGCCGCGGGCGAGGCCGGAGCCGGTGAGGTAGAGCTCGCCGGGGACACCGGCCGGTACGGGGCTGAGGCTCGCGTCGAGGACGTAGACGCGGGTGTTGGTGATCGGGCGGCCGATGGTGGGGGCACCGGCGCCCGGGCTGAGGGCGCCGGACATGGTGGCGCAGACGGTGGACTCGGTCGGGCCGTAGGCGTTGACCATGCGGCGCCCTTCGGACCAGCGGGCCACGAGCTCGGCGGAGCAGGCCTCGCCGGCGGTGACCAGGGTCATGCCCTCGGGCAGGCGGGAGTCGCCCATGGCGGCCAGCACGACCGGCGGGAGGGTGGCATGGGTGACCCGCTGCCCGGCGAGGAGCGCGGCGAGCGGTTCGCCGGCGGCCAGTCGCTCGGCGGGGGCGAGGACCAGGGCCGACCCGGTGCCGAGGGTGGTGAGCATTTCCCAGATGGAGGCGTCGAAGCTGGGCGAGGAAAACTGCAGCACCCGGTGTCCGGGACCGCCGCCGAACCAGGCGAGGTGGGCGGCGGCCATGCTGGCGACGCCTGTGTGGGTGACGACGACGCCCTTGGGGCGGCCGGTGGAGCCGGAGGTGTAGATGACGTACGCCGCGTCCGCCGGGGTGAGCGCCGCGTCGGCGGCGGGCTCGTCGGGCAGTTCGGCGGTGTCCAGGAGCAGCCGTGGGGTGCCGTCGGCGGGCAGGGAGTCCTGGAGGGCCGTGGTGGTGATGACGAGGGCGGGCCGGGAGTCGTCGAGGATGTACGCGATGCGCTCGGCCGGGTAGGCGGGGTCGACGGGCACGTACGCGGCGCCGGCCTTCATCACCGCGAGGAGGCTGACGACGGTGTCGGCGCTGCGGCCCAGGGCGACCGCGACGGAGCGGCCGCGGCCGGCGCCGTGGTGGGCGAGCAGGGCGGCCAGGCGGCCTGCTCGGTCTTGGAGTTCGCGGTAGCTGAGGACGGTGTCCTCGAAGACCAGGGCGGGCGCGTCGGGGGTGCGGGCGGCCTGGGCGGCGACGAGCTCGGGCGTGGTGGCGTCCGGGACGGGTGCGGTGGTGTCGTTCCAGCCGTGCAGCAGGCGGGTGCGCTCGGCCGGGTCGAGCAGGTCGAGGGAGCCGACGCGGGCCGTGGGATCGGCGGTGGCGGCCTCGACCAGGCGCAGGAAGCGCTCGCCGAGGTCGTGGACGGTGGCCTCGTCGAAGAGGTCGCGGGCGAACTCGATGCTGCCGTCGACGCCGGCGGGCCGGCCGTCGGCGTCGAAGCGCTCGCCGAGCCGGAAGGACAGGTCGAACTTGGCGGTGTCGGTGTCGAGGTGACGGACGGTCGCGGTGAGGCCGGGCAGCTCCAGGACGGGGGCCGCGTTGTCGTCCATGGCGAGGGTGACCTGGGCCAGCGGGTGGCGGGCCAGGGAGCGGACCGGGTTGAGGATCTCCACCAGCCGCTCGAAGGGCACGTCCTGGTGGGCGTACGCGGTGAGGTCGTACTCGCGGACCCGCTCGACGAGTTCGCGGAAGGTGGGGTCGCCGGAGACGTCGGTGCGCAGCACCAGGGTGTTGACGAAGAAGCCGACCAGGTCGCCGAGGGCGTCGTCGGTGCGGCCCGCGATGACGGTGCCGACGGGGATGTCCTCGCCGGCGCCGACGCGGTGCAGGAGGGTGGCGAGGGCGGCCTGGGCCACCATGAAGACGCTGGCCCGGGTGTCCTGTGCGAGGGCGAGCAGCCGCGCGTGGACCTCGGCGTCGAGGCGGAAGCCGATCCGGCCGCCCTGGTGGCCGGCCACCGCCGGGCGGGGCCGGTCGGTGGGCAGGGCGAGCTCCTCGGGGAGGCCCGCGAGGGTGTCCTTCCAGTGGGTGATCTGCTGGACGAGGACGCTGTCGGGGTCGCTCTCGTCGCCGAGGAGCTCCTGCTGCCACAGGGTGTAGTCGGCGTACTGGACGGGCAGCGGCTCGTACTGGGGGGCGGCGCCGCGCAGGCGGGCCGTGTAGGCCCGGCCGAGGTCGCGGGTGAAGGGGGCCACCGACCAGCCGTCGCCGGCGATGTGGTGCACGACGAGCAGCAGGACGTGCCGCTCGTCGTCGAGGGTGAACAGGTGGGCGCGGACGGGGATCTCGGTGGCGAGGTCGAAGCCGCGGGCGGCGGCGCGGGCGAGTTCGTGTGCCAGCTCGCGCTCGTCGGCCGGCTCGGTCACGAGGAGTTCGGGGCGGGCGTCGGCCGCGTCCAGGACGTGCTGGTGGGGGGCTCCGTCGACGACGGGGAAGAGGGTGCGCAGGCTCTCGTGGCGGGCGGCGACGTCGGCGAGCGCGGCGCGCAGGGCGTCGGTGTCCACGCGGCCGGTCAGCTCGACGGTGAGGCCGTCGTTGTAGGCGGCCTTGCCGCTGCCGGTCTCCATCTGGTTGAGGAACCACAGCCGGTTCTGGGCGGCCGACAGCGGCAGCCGGGCCGGGCGCGGGCGCACGGTGAGGGCTTGCCGGGCGCCGGCGCCCCCGTCGGTGGCGGCGGCGAGGCCGAGGGCGTCGGCGAGGGTGGCGACGGTGGCGTTCTCGAAGACGGTGCGGAGGGTGAGTTCGGCTCCCAGTTCCTTGCGGATGCGTCCGACGAGGCGGGTGACGTGGAGGGAGCTGCCGCCGAGGAGGAAGAAGTTGTCGTCCACGGAGACGACCTGGGTGCCGAGCACCTCGGTGAACAGCCGGCACAGGCTTTCCTCCGCGGCGGTGCGCGGGGCACGGGAGACGGCCCGGGCGGCGGCGGGCTCCGTGGTGCCGGCGGCCGTGGTGCCGGCGGCGGTGGTGCCGGGGGCCGTGGTGCCGGCGGCGGTACGGGCGCGTTCGGGCAGGCCCGAGGTGTCCAGGTCGATGGAGTCGACGCTCTCGTGGAGCTCGGTGCTGCCCAGCCGGTGCAGGAAGTCGAGGAAGGCGAGCTGGTAGGCGCGCAGGTCCTGGTCGGCGTACAGGTCGGGGTTCGCGTCGAAGTCGATCTGGAGGCCGGAGGAGGTGCCCCGGTCGTAGACGATGAAGGAGATGTCGTCGGCGGGGCCGATGGAGAGGTTGTGGGGACGCGCGGTGTGGCCGGCGAACCGCAGGTCGTAGTCGAACATCATGATGTTGACGTGCGGGCCGACCAGGCGGCGGTCGTCGGCGAGCATGCCGAGGTCGCGGCGCAGGTCCTCGAACTGGTAGCGCTGGTGCTTCATCGCGGCGCGCATCTCGGCGGAGACCTGGTGCAGCAGTTCTTCGACGGTGGTGCCGGGCTCGATGGCGACGCGGAGCGGCAGGACGTTGGAGACCATGCCGGGGACGCTGCGGGCGTTCTTGCCGAGCCGGGTGGAAACGGGCAGGCCGAGGACCACCTCGGGGGCCCCGGTCAGGCGCCGGAGCCACAGGGCGACCGCGGCGACCAGCGCGGGGGGCCAGGTGACGGCGGCGTCGGAGGCCAGGGTGCGCAGCCGCTCGGTCTCGGTGCGGCCGAGGCGAGCGGTGCGGCGGGCCAGGGAGCCGGCCAGGCCCGGCTGTTCCCCGGAGAGGCTGACGGGTTCGGGGCACTCCTTGAGCCGGTCGATCCAGTAGGCGCGGTCGGTGCCGAAGCGCTCGGAGTCGCGGTAGGCGGCCTTCTCGTCGAGGAGCTGCGCGAGGGGTGCGAAGGGGGTGGCGGGTACGGGTTCACCGGCGGCCAGCGCGGAGTACAGGGCCGCGGTGCGCTGCGCGACCATGTTGACGGTGAAACCGTCGACCAGCAGGTGGTGGTAGCGGTGAAGCCACAGGTGGCGGTCCTCGGCGACCTTGAAGAGGGCGAAGAGGAAGAGCTGGTCGTGCTCGGTGTCCAGGGGCCGGGCGAAGTCCTCGGCCATCCAGGCGCGGGCGGCCACGACCGGGTTGGGGGCGTCGCTGACGTCGACCACGTGCAGGGACCAGTCGAGGTCGGCCGCGGGCACGATCCGGGCCACGGGGCCGCTGTCGCCCTCGTGGAAGCGCAGGCGCAGCGTCTCCGCTTCGGCGACCACCTGGCGCAGGGCCTGCTGGAGGAGCAGCGGGTCCACCGGTCCGTCGATTTCCAGGAATTCACCGGTGTTGAAGATCGTGTTCTGCGGATTCAGCTGCTGCGCATACCAGACACCCGACTGGGCGGCGGTCAGCGGCAGCAGGGCACCCCGAAGGTCGGACACAGCCACTCACCCTCAATACATCGATGGAAATCACGGAGTCAGGCCCCCTGTCTAACAGCGGGCTTTCGGCCAGGACAACGGCGCTTGCAGAAAGCTGCCAAGCCCTGGGGAGCGGTCGGCCGCGTGCTAGCGTCGGCGTATGACCGAGAAGAAGGATGCGGAACGCACAATCGTCGACCGCTACATGCCCGAATGGCATTTCCGTGAACAGCATTGGATAGCGGTGAAGGCGCCGCGCGAAGAGGTGATGCTGGCGGCCCGCGAGATGACCTGGCGGGAGGCTCCCGTGGCCCGGTTCCTGTTCCGGTTCACCAAGAGCAGGCTGTCGGCGGACGGCCGCGTGCTGGATGACTTCGCCAAGGACGGCGACACCGTACTGGAGCTGTCCGACGATGAGTTGGTGTACGGCGGCATCGGCTCGCAGGCCGGCCCGGTGACCCCGGACCGGCCGATGGCGGAGGTGTTCGCGCAGTACGCGGAGCCGGGCTGCACGAAGGCCGTCTTCACGATGCGGTACGCCGATGGAATTCTGTCGACGGAGACCAGGATCCTGGCCACGGACGAGGCGACCCGGCGCCGTTTCGGACGGTACTGGAAAGCCATCCGGATTCCGAGCGGAATCGTCCGTCTCTCTTTCCTGTCCGCCGTGAAGCGCAGGGTCGACATACCCGCGTCGCGTTGAGTCACGTCACATCTGGGCGTCCCGGACGAGTTCGATGAACCGGCCTGCCGTGGAGTTGCGATAGAAGTCCTGCGTCGTGACCTTCGGCAGGCCCTGGCCCCGCATTTCGCGGAGCACCCTGATGACCAGCAGAGAATTGCCGCCGAGTTCGAAGAAATTGTCCTTCGTGGTGACGTCGCAATTCAGTGCGTGGCCCCAGACCTTGAGGATCTGCTCGGTCAGCGGGTCGTGTTCCGTGCCCGTCCCGGGGGCCGCTGCGGCCGTCGAGGCGGGCGCGGAGCCGGCCGGCGCGGCGGACGGAGCGGGCAGCGCGGCCGTGTCCACCTTGCCGTTGATGGTCAGCGGGATCGCGGCCAACACAGTCAGGGACGCCGGAACCATGTAGACGGGCAGCACCCCGCGGGCGTGGGCGAGGACGTCGGCGGCGGCCGCGGGGCCCCGCAGGGCGACGTAGGCGTCGATCCGGGCGGTGGCCGCGTCCCCCGGCACGTCGTGGTTGAGGACGGTCGCGGCGCCGGCGACGTCGGGGTGGCTGAGCAGCACGTTGCGGATCTCGTCGAGTTCGATGCGGTGGCCCCGCACCTTCACCTGGCTGTCGAGCCGGCCGAGGTGGTCCAGGCTGCCGTCGGGGCGCAGCCGGCCCCGGTCGCCGCTGCGGTAGATCCGTCCGCCGCCGTGGGGGTCGGTGACGAACCGTTCCGCGGTGAGCTCCGGCAGTCCCAGGTACCGGTCGGCGACGCCGGCGCCGCCGACGCAGATCTCGCCCGCCGCCCCGACCGGCAGCAGCCGGCCGCGCGGGTCGCGTACCGACAGGGTCCACCCGGGCAGGGCGGGGCCGACCTTGCGGCCGGCGGCCAGGACGTCGGCCGGGGTGACGGTGTGGGCGGTGACGTGCACGGTGGTTTCGGTGATGCCGAACATGTTCACCAGGCGGCACTCGGTGTGGGAGTGCCGGGCGAACCAGGGGGCGAGCATCCGGACGTCGAGCGGCTCTCCGCCGAAGACCACCAGCCGTACGGCGAGGGCGTCGGCGGGGGCGTGCCGGTCCGCCTCGACCACCTGGGCGAAGGCCGAGGGGGTCTGGTTGAGGACGGTGACGCCCTCGCGGACCAGCAGGGCGTGGAACAGCTCGGTGTCGCGGGTGGTCCAGTAGTCGACGACGACCAGGCGGCCGCCGGTCAGCAGGCAGCCCCAGATCTCCCAGACGGAGAAGTCGAAGGCGCTGGAGTGGAAGAGGGTCCACACGTCGTCGGCGCCCAGCCGGAAGTCCTCGCGGGTCGCCTCGATCAGGGCGGCGACGTTGCGGTGCGGGACGACGACTCCCTTGGGGCGGCCGGTGGAGCCGGAGGTGTAGATGACGTAGGCGGGCGCCGAGCCGTCCTCGGGCCGGGGCCGCGGCGGCGCGCCCGCGGCCAGGGCGCGCAGCGCGTCCGGTGTGACGAGGTGTACGCCGTCCAGCGTGGGGAAGCCGCTGCCGCCGACGACCACGGTGATCCCGGCGTTCTCGACCGTGTAGCGCAGCCGGTCCTCCGGGTAGCGCAGGTCCATGGGGACGTAGGCGCAGCCGGCCTTGAGGACACCGAGCAGGGTGATCACGAGGTCGGCGTCGCGCTCCAGGGCGACGCCCACCGTGGCGCCGGGGGCCACGCCCAGGGCGCGCAGTCCGGCGGCGGTGCGCTCGGCGCGGGCGTCGAGTTCGGCGTAGCTGAGGCTGGTGTCCCCGGCGGTCAGGGCGACGGCGTCGGGCCGGGCGCGGGCGACGTCGGCGAAGAGGCCGTCGATCGTGCGGGCGGCGGCGCCGGGGTCGCCGGTGGGAGGGGTGACGCCGTGGGCCAGTGTCCGCGCGGTCTCGTCGGCGTCGAGGAGCTCCACGGAGTCCAGCGGGCGCTCGGGGGCGGCCGCCAGCTGGGCCGCCACCCGGGCGACATGGGTGGCGAACCGTTCGGCGACGGCCGGGTGGAAGTCGCCGAGGTCGTGGCGGAACACCGCGGTGGCGGTGCCGTCCGCCTGCCGGGTCACGTGCAGGACGCCGGGCAGGACGGGAGCCAGGTGCGGCAGGCGGCGCACGCCCGGCCGGGATTCCTCGACCAGGACGCCGATGCCGGCCAGGTTCAGCAGGCCGCCTTCGTACGCCGCCCAGCGCGCGGTGAACGCGGCCGCGTCCTGGGTCTCGTCCACGGGCTCGCCCGCCCCGTAGCGGGCCAGGACCAGGGCGGTGGCCGCGGCGACCAGTGCCGGGTCGCCGGGCAGGGGCCGTGCCACGGCGGCTTCGGCGGTGTGCCCGGTCCGGGCCGGGTCGCCGAGGCCCCACTCCAGGACGGGCCGCTCGCCGGCCGGGGGTTCGGCGTCGGCGGGCGTGACGGCCAGGGTCCCGGGGTCGAGCGCGAGGGTGCGGCGGGCGACGAGCACGAGGTCGGCGTCGCCGTCACGGTAGTGGAGCAGGACCGCGCGCAGCGGCGGGCCGGCGGAGCGCAGCGGACGCCCGGCCTCCCGTCGCAGCCGGTCGGCGGCGCCCGGGTGGGTGGCGGCGTACGGCAGGCGGTCCTGCCAGAGGCGCAGCTCAGCGGCCGTGTCCCAGGCGCCGGCCGCGCCGGCGCGCAGACGCCGTTCGAGGTCCCCGGCATCGACAGGGCCCGGCATCCGGACCACCAGGCTGTGGCAGGACTCGGCCTGACTTCTCGACATGGTCGGACTCCTGTACGTGCGGGAAGGGGAATGCGGGTCGGGGGTCAGCGGGCGCTGAAGCCGCCGTCGACGGTGAGGGTGGTCCCGGTGACCTGGCGGGAGTCGTCTCCCGCCAGCCACAGGGCGGCGCCCGCGATGTCGTGCGGTTCGATGAGGGCGTTCATCGGCTGCGACTGGACGAAGATCTCCTCGTGCTCGGCGACGTCGACGTCGAGGGAGCGGGCGATCTCGGCGAGCATGCGGCCCTCGTGCAGCGGATCGTCGCGCACGGAGCCGGGGCACAGGGCGTTGACCCGGACCCGGAACGGCGCGTAGTCGAGGGCGGCGGCCTTGGTCAGGCCGATCAGGCCGTGCTTGGCGGCGACGTAGCCGGCGAAGTGCCGGTAGCCGACGAGGCCGGCGGTGGAGGCGACGTTGATGACGCTGCCGGAGCGCTGCTCGACCATGGCGGGGACGACGGCCTTCATCATGCGCCAGGCGCCGGTGAGGTCGATGCCGACCATCAGCTCCCATTCGTCCTCGGCGATCTCGTGCACGGCCTTGCCGGAGGGGGAGGCGATGCCGGCGTTGTTGAGCAGGACGTCGAGGGTGCCGAAGCGTTCCAGCGCCTGGCCGGCGACGGCCTCGACGGCTCCGGGGTCGCGGACGTCGGCGGCGGCGGTGTGCACGGAGACGCCGTGCGCCCGGCAGAGCTGGGCGGTGTGCTCCAGCTGGCTCCGGGAGCCCAGCGGGTAGGGCACCCCGGCCACGTCACCGGCGACGTCGACGAGCACCAGG
The DNA here is from genome assembly GCF_040611935.1 of Streptomyces sp. NPDC006512. Lineage (NCBI taxonomy): Bacteria > Bacillati > Actinomycetota > Actinomycetes > Kitasatosporales > Streptomycetaceae > Streptomyces > Streptomyces sp. NPDC006512. Next base: position 10,432 of record NZ_JBEXPG010000072.1, read on the forward strand.
TCGGCGCCCTCGGCGGCGAACCGCACCGCGCAGGAACGGCCCAGCCCCCGGGCGGCGCCGGTGACCACGGCGGTCCTGCCGGTGAGACGGCCGGCCCCCGTGGCGGGTGTGGCGGCGGTGGCGGTGGTCATGAGGCGGGCACCGCGGCGATCGCGTCGATCAGCGGCAGCGGAGACCCGGTGAGGTACATGTGGCCGCCGGCCGGTTCCACCAGACGGAAGGCGCCGGTGGTGAACTCCTGCCACTCCTCGGCCTCCGCGCGGGTCACCAGCGCGTCCTCGGTGCCGCGCAGCGAGGTCACCGGGATCCGCAGCGGCTCGTCGGAGCGCGGCCGGTAGCTCTCGTGCATCTCGACGTCGGCCCGCAGGATCGGCAGGAGCAGCTCCCGCATGTCGGGGTCGGCCAGCGCGTCGTGCTCGTACCCGGCGAACTCCTGCACGCGGGCGAGGAACGCCTCGTCGTCCAGTCCCGTCGCGTGCCGGGAGCGGCCGGTGCGGGGGCCGGGCGAACCGCTCACGTACAGGTGGGTGAGGGCCGCGGCCGGGTCCCGCTCCAGCCGGCGGGCGATCTCGTAGGCGAGGACGGCGCCCAGGCTGTGCCCGAAGAGCGCCAGGGGCTCGCCCGCGGCGAGGTCGGCCACGCGGGGGGCGAGGACGTCGGCGGCGGTGTGCGCGTCGCGGTACGGCTCGTCGAGGAAGAGTTCCTCTCGGCCGGGCAGCTGGATCGGGACGATCCGCGGGGCGTGCGCGGGCAGGTCTTTCCAGGCGCGGTAGAAACCTGCGCCGCCCCCCGCGAACGGAAGGCACATCAGGGAGTGCGTCATGAGCGGCATCGCTTTCTGGGAAGCTGCGTGAGGGCCACGCTGTCATCGGCTCCGGACATGGACAACGGGCGTTGCAGATTGCTGCCAACGCCCGCTGCCCAGCCGCCGGCGGGGGGTGTCAGGCGGCGTCCATGGCGTCGGCCAGCGACTTCGGCCGCATGTCGGTCCAGTTCTCGTTGATGTAGTCCAGGGACGCCTGGCGGGTGTCCTCGCCGTGCGCCACGGTCCAGCCGGCGGGGACCTCGGCGAAGGCGGGCCAGAGGGAATGCTGGTTCTCCTCGTTGGCGAGGACCAGGTAGCGGGCGTCGTCGTTCTCGAACGGGTTGGTGGCCATGGCCGGTTCTTCCTCCGGTTTGCGGGAGTGGACGGGGATGCGGGTGCTCGGGTCAGGCGGCCCGGGCGGACAGCTGCTCGACGAAGTCGGGGAGCCGGTCGACGCCCCAGTACTTGTCGAAGCCGCTGATGAAGAAGGGGACTCCGAACACCCCGTCGCGGTGAAGGGAGTTCAGCGCCTTCAGTCCCAGTTCGCGGATCTCGGGGTCCTCGTGGGCCCGGGCGAGCGCCTCGGCGTCGAGGCCGAGCCGCTCGCCGATCCCGCGCATGGTGCCGGGGTCGGAGATGTCCTCGCCGAGCTCCCAGCGGGCGCGGTAGGTCTCGGCGATGAACCCGGGGCCCGCGCCGAGCCGCTCGGCGGCCAGGTAGGCCAGGTGGGAGACCTCCCAGCGGGGGGCGGGGTCCACCGGCCACACCATGTCCAGGCCGCGGGCCCGGGCCAGGCGCCGGACGTCCTGGAGGATGTAGAGGTGCTTCTCCTTGGACATGGCGACGTACGGGAGCTTGATGTTGCTGCGTTCCAGCTCGTCCAGGGCGGGCTCGTCCGGCTCCCAGAAGGGCAGCCATTCGATCGCCGCGGCCACGTCCGCGTGGTGGTCCACCAGGTCCCGGTAGGCCATCCAGGAGTAGGGGCTGCGGAAGGAGAAGTACCAGCGCGGTACGCGTCGTGCCATCGCCGCCTCCAGCGGTTCGCGTGCGGGTGGTGCCGTGCGGTGGTGCGGGTGCGGTCGTGCGGGTGGTTCTAGATCGTGATGCCGCCGTCGATCTGCAGGACGGCGCCGGTGATGTAGGCGGCCTTGTCCGAGGCCAGGTAGGCGACGAGGTCGGCGACCTCTTCCGCGGTGCCCATGCGGCGCAGCGGGATCGAGGACAGGGCGTCCTTGCGGGCCTTGTCGTTCATCTGGGCGACCATGTCGGTCTCGATGAAGCCGGGTGCGACCGCGTTGACGCGGATGCCGGACCGGCCGGTCTCCTTGGCGAGGGCCCGGGAGAAGCCGATGATCCCCGCCTTGGAGGCGGAGTAGTTGGTCTGGGTGCCGTGGCCGTAGACCCCGGCGACCGAGGAGATGTTGACGATGGCGCCGCCGCGGCGCTTCATCATCCCGAAGACCACCGCGCGGCAGACGTGGTAGACGCCGTCCAGGTTGGTGTCGATGACCTGGCGCCACTGCTCGTCCTCCATGAGGACCAGCGGGTTGTCGCGGGTGATGCCGGCGGCGGTGACGGCCGCGGCGACCGGTCCCAGGCCCTCCTCGGTCGCCTCGGTCCAGGCGCGTACGGCGGGTCCGTCGGCGACGTCGACGCGGGTGCCCACCACCTGGACGCCGAACTCCTCGCCGGCCTTCTCCAGGGTGCGCGCGGCGCTGTCGTCCGAGCGGTAGCAGAAGGCCACGTCGAATCCGTCGCGGGCGAGCGCGCGGACCGTGGCGCGGCCGATGCCGCGGGAACCGCCGGTGACGAGGGCCACCCGGTTCGTGCTGTCTGGCATGTCGTTCGTCTCCTCAGGCGGTGGCGGGGCGCAGCGCCGCCGCCGGGCGGAAGGCCATGACGATCCGGCCGACGGTCATCACCGTCTCGCCGGCCGAGCGGGTCTCGCCGTCGAACAGCAGCGTGTCGTCGACCTTGCGGTCCAGGCGCACGCGGTGTTCCAGGACCTCGCCGGGCAGGACCGGCCGGTGGAACTCGACGCCGGTCATGCCGCCGAAGAGCATCACCTGGCCGTCGAGCACGTCCGGGTTGGGGTCGTCCCAGGTGGCCAGTACGCCGGCGGACTGGCACCAGGACTCCACGAGCAGCGACTGCGGGTAGGCGAAGTCCTCCTCGGGGGTGTCCGCGTCGAGCCGTTCGTACCAGGGCTCGTTGCAGGTGACCGCTTTGAGGGCGATCAGGCGCTCGCCGGGGACGACGTCCACGACGCGGTCCACCAGCAGCATCGGGAAGCGGTGGGGCAGCCGGGCCCGGATGTCGCGCTGGCCGGTCATGCGGCCGCCGCCTCTCCGGTCGTCGCGGTCGTGGCGTAGCGCAGCCGTACGCCGGCCGCGGGGCCCCGCCCGGTGGTGAGCTTGGCCCGCACCTGCCAGTCGCCGGCGGGGGTCCGCTTCCAGGCCATGGCGATGTCGATCCGGTCGCCGGGGAAGACGGGTCCGGTGAACCGGGTGGACTCCACGGCCGCGAGGCGGGTGCCCTTGGCGTCGTCGGGCCGGGTGGCCTCGGCGCCCTGGCGGGCGCATTCGACCAGGCAGACCCCGGGGAAGATGGGGAAGCCCGGGTAGTGGCCGGGGAGCACGGTCTCGGTGTCCGCCACCGTGAACCAGGCCGCGGTGTTCAGCTCGCTTTCGGCGGGCAGCACCTCGACCGCGGCGCGAAGTGGGCTCGCGGCGGGCATCAGGCGGCCTGCGCCGTGTCGATCCGGGAGCGCAGCACGTCGTAGGCGCTGTCCAGGGTGACGATGTGCTTGAGGTCCGATTCCGGGAGCTTGACGCCGTACTTCTTCTCCAGCACCACGACGACCTCCAGGGCCATCAGCGAGTCGACCTCCAGGTCGTCGACGAACTTGACGTCGTCGCCCACCTCGGCCACCTCGACGTCCAGCACCTGGGCGACGAGGGCGCGCAGTTCTTCCTTCTCCAGCACGGTGTTCTTGTCCTTTCGGGAGGGCGGGCCGGCTTCAGCGCAGGCCGAGCAGGGCGCAGCCGACGGTGCCGGTGCGGTCCACGGAGGTGATGACGCCGATCCGGCCGGCCGCCTCGGCGGGCCGGTCGGCGGCGTACGACAGCAGGGCGGCGGCCTGGAAGGCGGCCGCGGCGGCGCCGGTGTCGCCGATCAGGCCGGTCGGCGTCAGGTCGGCGTGGTCCACGGCGCCGAACACCTCGCGCACCGCGTCGGCCTCGCCGAGGCCCTCGCGGCCGGGCGCGCCGGAGCGGGCGACGGCGGCCACCTGCGCGGGTTCCACGCCGGCCCGGCGCAGGGCGGCGCGCAGGCAGGAGACGAGGGTGGGGCGGGGGTCGCCGTCGAGGACGACGCGCAGTTCCACGGCGAGGAGTTCGGCGAGGACGGGCTGCCCGGCGTCTTCGGGCGTGTGCGGTTCGACGAGCAGCATCGCGCAGCCCTCGCCGAGCGCCGGAACGGGCGCGGGGGCCGGGCCGGGGCCGGTGTCCTGCTCGCCGCTGTGGTGCTCCAGCCAGGCGCGGGCCTGGCTGAACTCCTCGGCGGCGCCGCACAGTACGGTACGGGCGCGGCCCGACCCCAGCAGTCTGCGCGAGTAGTTCAGGGCGTGCAGGCCCGCGGTGCGGCCGCCGGCGATGGTGGCGTTGGGTCCCTTGAGGTTGAACCAGATGGCGCTCTGTCCGGCGGCGCAGTTCATCACCGTGTTGGGGAAGCGGGCCGGGTCGACGAAGAAGGGCTGGTCGCCGGTGAGGGAGTCCCGGGTGAAGTCCATCATCGACTGGGCGCTGCCGGTGGTGGTGCCCAGGGCGAAGGCGGCGCCCTCGCCGGTGCCGACGGCGCGGTTGCGCGGCGAGTCGTCGAGCAGGGCGCCGGCGGCGGTGACGGCGAGGCCGGTGACCCGGTCCATCGAGCGGGTGCCCTTCTTGCCGAGCACCTCCCGGATGGAGAAGCCGGGCACGACGTGGCCCACGCCGTCGGGGGTGGTGCCGTGCTCGGGGCCGAGGCCGGTGACGGTGGCGCGCCGCTCCCGCAGGCCCTCGGTGAAGGCGGCCCTGCCGATGCCGTACGGCGACACGGCCGACCAGGCGGTGATCACCGGGCGTCCGGTGCCCGTGGTGGGGGTGGTCATGACCGTCACGTGTTCCTTCCGTTCAGGGTGGTCCCGGTCGGGGTGGTCACAGGAAGATGACCATCCGGTACTCGTTCCAGCGGGCGGCGGTCGCGTCGGCGGCGACGAGCCGGACGCCTGCGACCAGGGGGCGTGCGGCGCCGAGGGCCGCGATGTCCGGCTCCTCCACGAGGACGCCCGTGCCCTGGGCCAGCAGGGTGCGCAGGCCCGCGCGGGGGTCGGTGAGGGTGTCCACCGTCCGGTCGCCGATGCGCAGCGCCGGTACGGGGCCCGTGTCCAGGGCGTAGCTCGCGGCGGAGCCGCGGAGCAGGATGTCGAGGCCGCCCAGCTGCCGGTGCAGTTCGGTGGCGAGGTAGAGCTCGTCGAAGAACTGCTTCTCCAGTGCGCCGCGGTAGCCGTGTTCGACGATGGCCAGCACGCGGGCGCCCATCAGATGCCCCCCAGGTGCAGGACCTTGTCGGCGGCCGCCGCGTTGGCGGCGTAGCCGCCGGGCGGGCGGATCACCACCTGGGGCAGGTGGTCCACCGCCCCCCGGTCGTCGCTGCAGAAGCGGCAGCCGTACCAGTACAGCCGCCCCTCCCAGGTCGTGAGGAGCTCCTCCACCAGAGCCGCGGTGGAGGGGTACGCGCGGTTCCAGTCGGCCAGGTTGCGGGGCTTGTCGCCGCCGAGGCCGCGCTGGGTGAGCATGGTCGCGTAGCCGCAGGTCCATACCTGTACGGTGGCGCCGCGCTCCAGGAGGGACTGGGTCAGCCGCAGGGCGGTGGTGACCTGGTCCGATGTGTGGGGGGGACCCATGAGGGTGATGAGCACGTCCGTGTGCGGAATCTTCCTGGCCACTTCAGTGCCACACCACCCGGACGGCCGGATCGAGGATCCAGCCCGCCACCACGTCCATGCCCACGACGCGCAGTTCGGGGCGGAGGGACGCCGCTTCCAGGCCGCGCTGGGCGAGCGAGAAGCTGTCCGCGGCGAGCACTCCCCCCTCCTTCTGGAAGCGGTCCAGGTCGCTGTCGCTGCCGGGGACGGCGAGGACGACCCCGTCCTGGACCAGGAAGAGGAGCGCCGACTGCCCGGTGAGGACCTGGGTGACCGCGTCGCGCCGGAAACCGGCGTCCTGCGCGAAGCGGCCCTGGCTCTCGACGAGCAGCAGCCGTGGGGTGCCGCTCTCCCAGATCTCGCTCACGCCGCCGGCGTCCCGTTGACGGCGTCGAGGACCCGCTGGTCGAAGTTGACGAGGCTCCAGTCGCGGCGGTTCTTGATGACGGCGTAGCCGTGCACGATGCTGCCGGTGGCGGTCTTCACGAGCTCGCCGTCGCGCAGGACGTAGAAGTCCATGCGCGAGGTGTAGGTGAAGTCCTTGAAGACCTCCTCGACGGTGTAGACCGTGTAGAGGTCCTCCTCCATCAGCGCCTCGTCGAGGATGCGGATGTCGGAGCGGGGCACGACGGGGATCCAGCGGCGGTCGTCGAGCAGGGTCTTGATGGAGATGCCGCGGTCGGCGACGAAGCGGTCCTTGCCCTCCTCCATCAGGCGCAGGTAGCCCGACATCTGGATGCGCTCGGTGAAGTGGCAGTAGGGGTACGGGATGTTCCACTTCCAGGCGTACGCGTTCCGGCCGGCGGTGAGGGAGGCGAGGATCTCCTCCTCGGCCGGGGCGGCGGCGGGCGCCTCGCGCTCCAGGTCGTCGCCGAGCTTGGCGACGGCGAAGCGGGCGAGCAGCTCGGGGACCTCGCCGGCCGCCTCCAGGTAGGTGTCGATCCGCAGGGAGACGCGGACCTTCGAGGTGACGGCCTTGTGGATCTCGCCGTCCCGCTCGAACTGGATGGTGACCTTGAAGCCGATGGTGCCGTCGTCGTCCTTCGTCCACGGCACGACCTCCGCCTCGGCGGTGTCGTCCATGTGGAACGCGTGCAGGATGCGGCTGTCGATCGTGACCAGGTCCAGGCCCAGGCCGTGCTCCTCGTACAGCGCGCGGGCGGGCAGCCCGGCCTGCCGGAAGTGGTCCAGTACGGCTTCCTCGACGAGGTAGTTGACGTGCTTGAAGCCGATCCAGGTGCAGATGTTGGACCCCTCGTAGCGGGGGCGCACCGTGGTGGTCGTGGCGGTGGTCAGCAGCGCCTTGACGGCGGTGTCCGTGACGAGGGTCATGGTCGGGGCTCCAGGGCGTTGAGGAGGGCGGCCCCGCGCGGCGGGGTCAGGCCCAGGGTCGAGTTGACGAAGCTGCTGACGGCGGCGGCGAACTCCCCTGCCGCGTCGAGCATCGGGAAGTGCCCGCTGCCGGGCAGGGTGCGGAAGGCGGCGTCGGGCAGCGCCGCGGCCAGCGCCGCACCGTCCCGGGGCCGGGCGGCGAAGTCGTGCTCGCCGGCCAGCACCAGGGCGGGCGCGGTGATCCGCCCGGTCTGCAGGGCGGGGGTGCGCAGGTACAGGTCGAAGAAGCGGAGCCAGCCGTAGGGTCCGACCCGGTCGCGGACCCGCTCCCCCATCGCCTGCTGGATGTCGTCCGGGATCCGGCCGCCGGAGTGGGCGCGGATCCCCTCCTCCATGATCAGGTGGAAGTCGTTGAGGTAGTAGCTGATGGTGCTCCAGTCGAACTCCTCGGCCTTGCCCCGGTAGAAGGGGGACACGAGCACCAGGGCCCGGATGCCGTACTGGCGCAGCGAGTCGGCGCCGCCCCGGTTCTTCTGGTCCAGCAGGTCGAGCAGGACGTTGGAGGCCATCGAGTGGGCGACGACCACCTCGGCGCCACCGGGGACCGCCTCCAGCGCCTTGCCGAGCCAGCCCCGCAGGTTGGGCTGTTCGTTCCAGTCGGCGATGGTCTCGGTCCGCCACGGCAGCCGGGCCGTCCACACCTGGTACGACGGGGGCAGCTCGGGCAGGGCCTTCTCCCAGACGCTGTCGTTGGCGGCGAGTCCGTGGAGCAGCAGGACGCGGGGCCCGCTGCCCTCGGTGCGCCGTTCGACCGTCACGGGGCGCAGGTCCACGTGGGTGTTCATCACGGCCTCTTCCCCGGCCACTCAGGCGGCTTCGGGAGCGAGCAGCAGCAGGTCCGCGCTCGCGTCGTCGGCGGCGCTGCCGGTCACGGCCTGTACGGGGCCGCGCTCGCCGGCGTCGAACCAGCCGACGGCGGCGGCGATCTGGAGCAGCCCGGAGGCACCGGAGGTCTTGCCCAGGTGGGCGGGGGCCTCCCAGCGGCGGCCCCGCGCGTCCACGGCGCCGGCTCCCCTGCTGTACGGGCCGATCACGGCGCGGACCGTCGCGGAGCGTGCGGCGGCCGCGGCCCGGGACTCGACGACCAGGGCGGCGCCGCCGTCGACGGCGTGGGCGCCGCCCAGCAGCCGGCGCACGACCTCGTTGTCGGGCTCGACCCCGAGGACCAGGACCCGCTCGGCGCGTCCGGCGGTGATGAGGGTGACGGCCCAGTGCACGGCGTCCAGGCCGGACGTCTCGCCGTTGCAGACCATGAGGTTGGGACCGCGCAGCCCGTAGCGGATGGCGGCCGAGGAGGCGATGACGTTGCTGGAGGCGTTGGGCAGGTCCATCGGCGAGGTGGCCGTGACGGTCTCCTCGCGGATGGTGTCCAGCGCCCGGGCGACGGTGTCGAGGTTGCCGAAGTTGGAGCTGGCCACCACGCCGACGCCGGCCGCGGCGACGAGCAGCCCGTCCTTCTCGTCGGCGCCGAGCAGGCCGGCGTCGCGCAGCGCGGCGGCGGTCAGGGCGTAGCCGAGCTGGGTGGCCCGGTCCTTGTAGCGCAGGCCCTTCTTGCCGACGTGCGCGGCGGGTTCGACGGGGGCGCCGCCGGCGGCGGGTCCGTCGGCCAGGGCCCGTACGGTGTCGGCTCCCGGCAGCAGGACGGCGGCGCCGGTGACCACCACGGCGGTGCCGGTGGCTCTGGTGGCGGACTGTGCGGTCATCGGGGACCCTCCACAATGGCGACGGCGTTGATGCCGCCGAATCCGAAGGCGTTGAGCTGCGCGACCTTCAGGGGCTGCTCCACGGCCGGCTGCCCGGTGACGAAGCGGAACGGCGCGGCCTCCTCGACCGGCTCGTCCAGGCCCACGGTCGGCGGCACCCGCCCCTCGTTCAGGGCCTTGACGCCCACGATCAGGTTGATGAGTCCGGAGGCGCCGGAGGTGTGGCCGGTCATGGACTTCACGGCGGTCATCAGCGGCCCTGCGGCGTCGTCGCCCAGGACAGCGGCGAGGGCGGTGGCCTCCGCCTCGTCGTTGAGCAGGGTGCCGGTGCCGTGGAGCATCACCAGGTCCACGTCGGACGGTTTGACGCCGGCGAGCTCGTGGGCGGTGCGCATGGCCTCGGCGATGCCCTCCGGGGAGGGCGCGGTGACGTGGTAGGCGTCGCAGTTGACGGCGACGCCGCGCAGGTGGCCGTGGACCTGGCGGGCGCCCTCCGCGGTGCGGCGCAGCACGATCGCGGCGGCGCCGTCGCCCATGAGGACGCCGGTGCGGTTGCGGTCGAAGGGCCGTACGCGGTCCGGCGGGGTCGGGTGGACGCGCTCCAGGAGCCCGTACATCGACTCCGTCAGGACGTCGACGCCGGCGACGATGACGGTGTCGGGGGCGTCATCGCCCTCCTGGCCGAGCAGGTCGCTGCCGAGCGCGAGGGCGTAGAGGGAGGCCGAGCAGGCGTTGGAGAAGGTGTGGGTGACGTCGGCGTTGAAACGTTCCTTCAGGCCGGTGCCGAAGTGCAGCCCGGAGTCGGCGAAGGGGGAGCCGTCGCGCCACCACAGTTCCAGCGAGCGCAGTTCGCGCAGGCCGGTGCCGACCAGGATCGGGATGCCGGAGAGGTCCTCCCCCAGCCCCGCGTCGGCGGCGGCCTGGGCTATCGCCTCGTGCAGCAGCCGGCTCGCCCGGCCGGGTACGTCCTGGCCGGCGGCTGGTCGGTCGTCGACCTCGTAGGCGTGCTGCGCCCGGAACCTGGTGCGGTCGAAGCCGCGCAGTTCGGCGCGGCCGCTGACGCCCGCGCACAGGTTCTCGAAGAGTTCACCGACACCGGAACCGGTGGCGGCGACGGCGCCCATCCCGATGATGGGGCGGATCGTCATGACGCCTCCTTGATCGCGTCGTACCGGCCGAGCAGCACCGCCGCGTTGTTGCCGCCGAAGGCCAGACCGTTGTTCTGGACGATCCGCAGATCCGCCTCGACGGCGTGGTTCGGTACGCAGTCGACGTCGCACTCGGGGTCGGTGGTGACATGGTTGATGGTGGGGGGGATGAAGCGGTTCTGGATGGCCAGGGCGCAGCCGATCGCGCCGAGGGCGCTGGCGGCGCCCATGCTGTGGCCGAGCATCGACTTCATGGAGACGGTCCGGGGCGGGGCGTCCCCGAAGACCTGACGGATGGCTCCCGCCTCGGTGATGTCGTTGGCCTTGGTGCCGGTGCCGTGCGCCGAGATGAGGTCCACCTCGTGCGGCTCGACGCCGGCGTTCTCCAGGGCGAGGCGCATCAGTTCGGCGACGCTGTCCCGGTCGGGGGCGACCTGGTGGTGGGCGTCGCAGTTGAGCCCGTAGCCGAGGACCTCGGCGTAGATGGTCGCGCCGCGCTCCAGGGCGGAGTCCAGGCGCTCCAGGACCAGGACGCCCGCGCCCTCGCCGGTGAGGATGCCCTTGCGGTCGACGTCGAAGGGCTGGCAGCGGTCGGGGGCGATGGTGCCCAGCCGGTAGAAACCGGTGAAGGTCTTGCGGCACATCGCGTCCGCCCCGCCGCAGAAGGCGAACTCCGCCTCGCCGGAGCTGACGGCGTCGAAGCCGTAGCCGATGGCGTAGTTCCCCGCCGAGCAGGCGGTGGGGATGGTCAGGGCCTCCACGTCGCTCAGGCCGAGCTCCTGGGCGATCGCCACCGACAGCCGGCCGGCCGGTACGCGCCGGGCGGCCGCGGGATCGAACTCACCTACGTCCAAGGCGAGTTCGCCCTCGACCAGCTGATCGAGGTCGTAGCTCTCGCCGTCGGTGGTGCCGATGGAGATCAGGCCGCGCCTGCCGCGCAGCTCCGTCAGGTCGAGACCCGAGTCCTCCAGGGCCATCCGGGCGGCCGCGGTCGAGAACTGCGCGGCCCGGCCGAGCTGTTCCACGTCCAGCGTGGTGATCCATTCGCGCGGGTCGAAATCCGTGATCTCGCACCCGTTCGCGTGGGCGAAGCCCTCCGTGTCGAACACGGAAATGGGCCGGGCACCGCTGCGGCCTTCCCGGAGTCCCTGGAGGAACTCCTTCGCGCCGAGTCCGATGCTGGACACCACTCCCAGTCCGGTGAGAACGACCCGGTGCCGCTCCGGCCGGATACGGCCGGCGCCGCGCTCTGCCGCTGTCATGGCAATCTCCCCATCCTTCCCAGCGCCGCTTTCCCTACCAGCCGGCCGGCTCCGCGACGACCTCGTAGACGCCCTTGAGGTTCACCATGCGGGGCAGCTCGCTCTGGTTGATCACGATGCCGAACTGCTTCTCCAGGGCGGCGAGGATCTCGATGGCGCGGAGCGAGTCGGCGTTGTGGTCCTCCTTGAAAAGGCTGACCTCGGTAACCTCGTCCTCCTCGATTTCGAGAATGTCGCAGACGGTTTCCTTGATGAGTTCGAGACGATCGTCGCGCGTTGCAGTCGTCACGCTGTTTCCCCTTATCCGATTTACCGCCGCAAGCGCGGCGCGGTTACTCGCACTCGAAATGGTGCGGGCGCGAGTTCTTTTCTCACAACGACGGCTGCAACAACCTGCCACCATCGCCGCTGAATTCAGGTTCCGGAGCGGCCGGCCGCGGAATTGGGCCGGGTGCCCCGCAGCAACGCGTCACCCAGGAAGACGGCCGCGTCCGTCGCGGCGCGCCGCAGCCCCCGCCCGGGGGCCTCGGGCATCCGGCTCGACACGCCGGTCAGTGCCAGGGCGGCGGCCGCGGCGCCCGGTCCGGAACGCACCGGTACGGCGTAGGAGACCAGCCCGGACCCCATCGGGTCGGGGCCGTAGGCCCAGCCCCGGCGGCGTACGGACGCCAGGTGCGCGGCCGTGAAACGGGCCCGCCGCAGCCCCTCGTACAGCGCTTCGGGTTCCTCCCAGGCGTACAGCACCTGGGCCGCGGGGCCGGCGGTGGCCGGGCGGGCGGTGCCGATGGCGGCCAGGTCCACGCCCGCCGCGCGGTCCACGGACGAGCCGATGCAGATGTGCAGCCCCTCGCGCCGGCGGTAGAGCCGGGCGTCGAGGCCGGTCTCCCTGCTCAGGCGCTCCACGACCGGGCCCGCGGCCTCGGCGAGCCGGTCGTGGCGCGCCTCGACGGCGAGCAGGCCGAGCCGGGGGCCGAGGACGAAACGCCCCCGGGCGTCGCGGGTGAGCAGCCCGAGCCGTTCCAGCGCGATCGCGATGCGGTGGGTGGTGGGGCGGGACAGGCCGCTGTGCGCGACCAGGTCGACCAGGCTCGCCGGGCCGCTCTCCACGATCTCCAGCAGGAGGGACGCCTTGTCCAGCACCCCCACCCCGCAGTCCGGCAGCGGCCGCAGGGCGGTGCTCACCTTCGCGGGGCCAGCCGTGCGCGGATGTCGCCGACGAGCTCTTCCCGCCGGTCCACCAGGTAGAAGTGACCGCCGGGCAGTACCCGCAGTCCGAACCCGTGCGGTGCGATGTCCGCCCAGGCGGCGACCGCGTCGACTCCGACGCCGAAGTCGCTGTCGCCGACGTACCCGACGACCGGGCACGGCAGCGGGACGCCGGGCCGGGCGGCGTAACCGGCGACGGCGGTGAAGTCGGCCCTGATGGCCGGGAGCACCAGTTCGCGCAGGTCCTCGTCGTCGAGCAACGCGGAGTCGGTGCCGCCGAGCTCCCTGACCTGCTCGATGAGCTCGGCGTCGGTGTCGAAGGCCGCCGTGCCGGGGGTGAGCAGGTGCGGGGCCCTGCGGCAGGAGACCATCAGCAGTTCGGGGGCGACCGAGAACCGCTCGCGCAGCCGCAGGGTGATCTCGTAGGCGAGGGTGGCGCCCATGCTGTGGCCGAAGAGGGCCAGCGGGGTGTCCAGGAAGGGCTCCAGCTCGCCGGTGATGGCGGTGGCGAGGTCCTCCAGCGAGGTCCAGGGCTCCTCGGCGATGCGCTCCTGCCGGCCCGGGTAGCGGACGGCGAGCACCTCGACGTCGTCGCCGAACGCGTGCCCCCAGTCGTGGAAGAAGCTGGCCGAACCGCCGGCGTGCGGCAGGCAGACCAGGCGCAGGCGCGGCGGTGCGGCGGTCGTGAACCTGCGCAGCCAGGTGCTGTGGGTGCCCAGTGGCATGGTGGGTGGTCTCCTTGTGCGCAGCGCGCGGTGGGCGTGCGGTGGCGTGGGGCGGGGCGGCGGACGTGGTCCGGGAGCGGCTTCAGGCCAGGGCCCCGGGGCTGTCCAGGGACACGGCCTCGACGTCCGGGGCGATCCTGCGGATCAGGCCGGCGAGGGTCCGCCCGGGGCCGATCTCGATCAGGCGGCGGCAGCCGAGCGGTCCGACGAGGGTGTGTACGGACGGCTCCCACAGCACCGGGGAGGTGAGCTGGCGGGTGGCCCGCCCGGCCCAGTCGCCGCCGGTGTGGGCGCGGGCGTCGACGTTGGCGACCACCGGCAGGTGTGCCGGGGCGAAGGCGGTGCGTTCCAGGGCGGCGCGCAGGCGCTGGGCGGCGGGGGCCATGAACGGGCTGTGGAAGGCGCCGCCGACCACCGGACGGATCATCTTGGCGCCGATCGAGGGCGCCTCGGCCTCGATCCGGTCGATGCCGTCGGCGGAGCCGGCGACGACCGTCTGGCCGGGTGCGTTGACGTTGGCGACCCACACCTCGTGGCCGGCCGTACGGAGCTGCTCGGCAAGGCCGGTGACGGCCTCCAGCGGGGCCGCGACCAGGACTCCCATGGTGCCGGGGCGTTGCTCGGCGGCCTCCCGCATCGCCCGGCCGCGGGCGGCGACCAGTCCGGCGGCCGCGGCGGCCGGAAGGGCTCCCGCGACGGTCAGGGCGGCGTACTCGCCGAGGCTGTGCCCGGCGCAGGCCACCACCCGCTGCCCCTCGAAGGCGCCGCGGCGCACGGCCTCGGCGTGGGCGACGAGGGTGAGCGTGAAGACGGTCAGCTGGGCCAGGTCGGTGCGCCGCAGCTGCTCGCCGGGGGTGTCGAGGAGCAGCCGGGGCAGGTCCTCCCCGGTGACGTCGGACACCTCTTCGGTGATCTTCCACGAGGGGGTGTCCCGCCAGACGGCGCCCATTCCCTCTTTCTGGGTTCCCTGTCCCGGGAACACGAGGCCTACCGACATCCGGTCCATTGATCCGCCTTCCGCGCCGTACACCGCGTCGTCCGCCTGGGGCCGCGGGGATCCGTCGTGGCCGCTGCCGCGGCCGGCGGATCCCCGCGCGCCGGGTGGCATGCAGGACGGGGGGCTCTCCATGCCACCGGGAAGGGGCCGAGGGCTCACCGGGAGCTCGGATCCCCGTCCCGGCGCCATACAACTGGCGGCGCCCGGCGGGCGGCAACGGAGGTTTCAGGAAGCTGCCAGCGACCGGCCCGGACGCCGGCCGGAAGCGGTGCCGGCGGCAGCGGTGGGCAGGGCGGTGTCAGGCGCGGCCGCCACGGGCAGGGGCGTCGGGCGCGGCGGGCAGCATGCCCAGGGCGGCGGCCCGGACCCCGGCCTGGAAGCGGGACTGGGCGCCGAGCAGCGCCATGATCTCGGCGACGTGCCGGCGGTAGGTGCGCACCGAGACGGTGAGTTCGCGGGCGGCCACCTCGTCGGTGACCCCGGCGCGCAGCGCGCCGAGGATCTGCCGGGCCAGGACGGCCCGGTCGCGGTCTCCGAAGACGATGCGTTCACCGGCGGGCACGGCGTTGCGCCAGATGCTCTCGAAGAGCGTGCCGAGGGTGTGCAGGACCTCCGGCGCACGGATCATCGAGGCCCGCATGCCGGCCGCCGACTCGGCCATCACCAGCGCGCTGCTCCCGTCGACCAGCAGGGCCTGGAGCGGCGGGACCCGGGCGACCCGGATCGCCACGGGCCGTTCCAGCGCGAGCTGTTCGCGGACGAAGTCCTCGTCCACCATGGCCGGGCTGGTCAGCAGCCGGACCGAGACGCCGTCGGCGGTCGAGTAGATCAGATTGCGCTCGGACCGCCCCCGGCGGGCCTGTTCCTCCTGCGCGCCGGGCGGCCGCGCGTCGACGATGTCGATCGTTCGCACGGCTCCCCGGATGAGGTTCGCCGCGGTGTCCAGGACGGGTGCGTAGCCCCCGTCCACCTCGGCGATCTGCTGCTCCCGGATGCTGCGGTCCCGGTGGATGGCCACCGTTGACTCGATCAGGGCCCGTACTTCCAGAAGCGCTCGTTCCAGCTCGTCCTCGGTCGCGTCCGACACGTGGCACTCACCATCCCCGTTGGTGTTCATGTGTTGCTGCGCGGCCCCGATTGGTCGATCGGCGCCACGCGATCCCCGTTGAAGCCGGCTCGCGGCCGTGTCATTCCGAGAGCAGCCCCAGTTCCACCGCACGCACGCCCGCCTGGAAGCGGGAGCTGGCACCGAGTTCGCGCATGATCTCGGCTACGTGGCGTCGGTAGGTGCGCAGGGACACGTTGAGGTCGCGGGAGGCCGCCTCGTCGGTGAATCCGTCGCGCAGCCTCTCCAGGATCCGGCGGGTGAGGTCGCCGCGTATCTTCGGGCTCAGCGTGAGGTGGTCCTCCAGCCTGCGGCCGCGCGACCAGGCTCCGGCGAAGAGGAGTTCCAGGGCTCGTACCGCCGCGGCGTCGTTGACCAGGGTCGCCTGCCCGTTGGCACTGTCGGATGCCGCCCGCACCAGTGCGGAGGAGCCGTCGACCACCACGATGTCGCGCAGCTCCGCTTCGCACACCCGCACCTCCAGGCGGACGCCGGGCGCCCTGGACGGCAGGGCCGGCGAGCGGTCGGCCACTTCGGGCGCGCACAGCAGGCGCACCACGAGTCCGGATTCCAGCGTGGTCAGCGCCTTCCGGGCTATGTGCTGGAACGCATCGCTGCCCGTGACCGCGACGCAGACCGAGTGCCGGGCACGGCGGACGAGTTCCTCGACGGCGTCGCCGAGCACCGCGACGTCGGTGTGTGGGGCGGCGGGAGCCGGAGCCGGCCGCTTGCGGTGGAGCGACACGGTGGACTCGATGAGCGCGCGGGCCTGTAACAGGGTGCGCTCCACATGGGCGGCGTGGTCGGACGGCTCTGCTTCCGGAAGCTCCTCCCGCATCTCTTCCCCGTGAGTGGACTCGATGGCGGCACCTGTCATTGCATCCCCCTTGCTCGACCGGTGGTTGGATGAATGCTCTTCAGCCCCTCCGCAAAATAGATGCGTGCTCAACTATTTCATCAAGCAAATATCATAGCGAGTCTCAAGCAGCATTCGAGGTCAGACACTAGTTCGCCGAATCGGGGCTGGTCAACAATTCCCGAGGCGGCCACAGAGGTCACGGATTGCCTGGCCAGCGGGTTCCGACGGGGTTTCCGACGGACCGGGCCACGAGGGACGTCCGGGGCGCCGGGACGCCCGGCGGCGAGCCCGGCACGGGCCCCCTCGAACACCCCGCCGCCGCGACGGAGACGCGTACGGAACGACCTGACCCTCCGATCACGCCCGCATAACACCACCTGGTGAACAGTCACTTACCGGCGAGCGCAAGGCGACACGTGAAGAAGTGCCACACAATCCTTTCAATTCGCCCACTCGTACGACGCTTTCCAGCTGCGATGGCAGCAACCTGCACCCACTCCCCGGAATGCAAAACTGCCACTTCCGTTTGCATCACGGGGTGCTCCCCCTCCCTCACGATGCGTGGCGACGGTGTCCGCTTCTGGCCAACTCACCCCGGCTCAAGCGTCCCTCAGGCGGGGTTCAAGCCTACGGTGACCTCTGTGACCACACGCCACACGGGGACGGAACAGATCACATATGCGCCATTTTCGGAGACCTCCGACACAGTCGTCCGGTGGTGGCCGGTACCGGTCGGCACGTACCGGAGTGAGGACCTCGCCCTTCTCGACGACGGGGAAACGGGCCGCGCCGAAACGATGAAATCGGCGGTGGCGCGGGCCGAGTTCGTCACCTGCCGCGCGGCGGTCAAACGGGCTCTTTCCGAGGCGCTCGGCGTGTCGGCCACCGGAATTTCCCTCGGCCGCGACGCCTGTCCCGGATGCGGCAGCGAGGAACACGGACCGCCCGTGGTGCGGATCCCCGCCACGACCTGGCAGTTCAGCGTCACCCACACCGCCGGCCTGGGGATGGTGGCCCTCTCGCCCTTCCGGGTGGGCGTCGACGTCGAGCGCGTCCGCCCACTCGATGCCGACCGGTTCGACTCGGCCGTGCTCACCCGGGCCGAACGGCGGGCCGTGTACGCCCTGCCCGAAGGCGGCCCCCGCGCCCTGGCCTTCCTGCGCTGCTGGACGCGCAAGGAGGCCGTGCTCAAGGCCGTAGGGATCGGCATCGCCACCGATCTGACCGCTGTGGACACCGGCCCCGGCGGCCTCGCGCCCGGCACCGGCCACCCCGTCGGCAGCGCTCTCGTCGACACGTCACCCCTCGGATTCCCCGCCCTGTGGCGAGCCCACGGCGTGGCCGTGCCCGACGGCTGGGTGGCCTCCCTCGCCCTGCCCGCGGCCGCCGGCGGACCGCACTCCGTCCGGCGCCTGTGAGCCCGGCCGGCCGGGCGCCATCCACGTCCTTCATCCCATTGCGCACGCACGCCCCGTCCCGGCGTGCCGCGAGGCCAGGAGACAGACGACCGTGCTTTCCGCCCAGCCCTCGAACACCCCTCACCCACCTGTCACCCCACCGACCGCCACGCCCGTGCCCCTCACCCCGCCGGCCACCCTCACCGACCTGCTGCTGACCGCCGCCGAACGGCACCCGGACTCCGGCCTGCGCCACTGCCACGGCGCCGCCCACCTCGGGTACGAGGACCAGCGCTACCCCGAACTCCTGGACCGGGCCCGCCGGATCCTCACCGGTCTGCGGTCCCGGGGACTGCGCCCCCGGGACCGGATCGTCATCGCCCTGGACCGTGCGCAGGACTTCCTGCCGACGTTCTGGGCGGCCGTGCTCGGCGGTTTCCTGCCCTGCCCCATGGCGGCTCCGGCCGGTGACCCCGAGGCCTTCGCCGGGCGGCTGCGCCACGTGGGCGCCCTGCTCGGCGAGCCGCTCACCATCACCACCGGCGCCTTCGCCGACCGGCTGCCGGCGGCCGGGGGGCCGCCGGTGGCCCGGCTGGAGGAACTCGACGGGCTGGAGCCCGCCGGAGAGCCGCACCGGGCCGCACCCGGTGACACGGCCGTGCTGATGCTGACCTCCGGCTCCAGCGGCGCCCCCAAGGCGGTCATGCTCAGCCACGCCGCCCTGCTCGCCTCCATGGCCGCGAAGAACGGCCACCAGCGGCTCACCGCCGCCGACACCACCTTGAACTGGGTCTCCTTCGACCACGTGGCCGCCCTCCTGGAGTGCCACCTGCTGCCGCTGTCCACGGGCAGCCGCCAGGTCCACGCGCCGGCCGCGGCGGTGCTCGACGACCCGCTGGAGTTCCTCCGCCTGATCGACCGGCACGGGGTGACGATGACGTTCGCCCCCAACTTCCTCCTGGGGCTGGTGGCTTCGGCGGCGGGCCGGCTCGCCGACGCGCGGGAGAGCCTCGACCTCGGGCGGCTGCGGCACGTCATCAGCGGCGGTGAGGCCGTGGTCGTCTCCACCGGCGAAACGTTCCTCCGTGTCCTCGCCCCGTACGGACTGGCCCCCGACGCCCTGTGGCCCGCCTTCGGGATGACCGAGACCTGCGCGGGCAGCGTCTATTCCCGGGGCGAGTTCCCCGAGGCCGACCGCGGCGCGGAGTTCGCCCGCCTCGGCACCCCCGTCACGGGGCTGCGGACGCGGATCGTGGACGAGGCGGGGCGGGTACTGCCCGGGGGCCGGACCGGCGAGCTCCAGCTCCGCGGCCCGATGCTGACCTCCGGCTACTTCAACGACCCGCGGGCGACCGCCGAGGCCTTCACCGCCGACGGCTGGTTCCGCAGCGGCGACCTGGGCCGGATCGACGACGGCCGGCTGACCCTGGTCGGGCGCAGCAAGGACAGCGTCATCGTCAACGGCGTCAGCTACTTCAGCCACGACATCGAGGCCGTGCTCGAACGGCTCGACGGTGTGACCCCCACGCAGGTCGCGGCCTTCCCCACGCGCCCGCCCGGCAGCGACACCGAGCAGCTCGTGATCGCCTTCACCCCCGACCTGCCCGCCGGCGACGAGGCGGCCCTGCACGGGGTGATGACGGCCGTCCGCAACACGGTGGTGATGCACTGGGGGTTCCGGCCGGCTCTGGTGCTGCCCCTGCCCGCCTCGGAGTTCCCGAAGACCAGCCTCGGCAAGATCCAGCGTTCACAGATGCGCCGCGTCCTGGAATCGGGTGCCTACGAGGAACAGCGGCGCGCCGCGGCCGGCCTCCGGCAGCGCATGCTCGGCGGCCACACCCCGCCCGAGGGGCCCGTGGAGCGGGCGATCGCGGAGATCTACGCCGAGCTGTTCGGTGTGGACCCGGCCGCGATCAGCGCCACGGCGAGCTTCTTCGACCTGGGCGGCACCTCGCTCGACATCCTGCGGCTGCGGGCCAAGGTGGCGCAGCGGCTGGGCGTCACCGGGATGGCGGTCGTCACCGTCCTGACCGCTCCCACGGTGCGCGCGCTGGCCGCCCGCGTGGCGGGCCGCGCCCGCACCGGCACGGACGTCGACACCGCGCCCGGACCCCGCCCGTACGACCCGGTCGTGCCGTTGCAGACCTCCGGCACCAAGACGCCCCTGTTCTGCGTCCACCCGGGTGTCGGCGAGGTGCTGGTCTTCGTCGGGCTCGCCACCTACTTCGCCGGTGACCGCCCCTTCTACGCCCTGCGCGCCCGTGGCTTCAACGACGGCGAGAAGCCCTTCGCCTCGTACGCGCAGATGGTCGACACCTACGTGGACGCCATCCGGGCCCGGCAGCCGCACGGCCCGTACGCCCTGGCCGGCTACTCGTACGGCGCATCGGTGGCCTTCGAGATCGCCAAGGTCCTGGAGTCCGAGGGGGAACGGGTCGACTTCGTCGGCAGCTTCAACCTCCCTCCGCACATCAAGTACCGGATGGAGAAACTGGACTTCACCGAGACCGCCACCCATCTGGCGGCCTTCCTCGACCTCATCGACAAGGAGCGGGCGGCCCTGCTCCCGGCCACCCTCCGCGGGCTGCCCCGGGAGACGCAGGTGGCCCGCCTGGTCGGACTCGCGCCCGCCGGGCGGCTCGCCGAACTCGACCTGGACGAGGCCAGGTTCGCGGCCTGGGCGGAGGTCGCCGACGCGCTGACCGATCTGGGGCGCGGCTACGAGCCGACCGGGTCCGTGCGCTCGATGAGCGTCTTCCACGCGGAGCCGCTCCAGGGCACCCGGGAGGAGTGGCTGGAGCGGCAGCTGCGCCGCTGGGACGAGCACACCACGGAGCCCAACCGGTACCTGGAGGTGCCGGGCGAGCACCACACCCTGATGGGCGCGCGCCACGTGGCGGCCTTCCAGGGGATCCTGCGCCGGGAGCTGGACCGCTGCCTGGCCGCCTCGGACGCCGGGCGGGCTGCCGCCGGCGCCGTACACACGACCGGTCTCGGGGGAGAGAAGAAGTGACGAAGGGCAAGAAGATCCTGATCACCGGCGGCACCGGGCAGGTCGCACGGCCGGTGGCCCGGGCGCTGGCCGCGGACAACGAGGTCTGGTGCATCGGCCGGTTCGGCGACCCGGCCGTCGAGCGCGAGCTGGCCGGCGCGGGGGTCACCACCTGGCGCTGGGACATGGCCGACACCTCGGACCGCGCCTTCAAGGGGCTGCCCGAGGACTTCACGCACGTGCTGCACTCGGCCGTGGACCGCGGGGAGGACGGCGACTTCAACCGCAGCACGGAGGTCAACACGGTGGCCACCGGCCGCCTGATGAGCCACTGCCGCACTGCCGAATCGTTCCTGTACGTCTCCACGGGCGCCCTGTACGCCCGCCGGACGCTGGAGCACGCCTACGCCGAGGACGACCCGGTGGACGCGTCCGCCGACTGGCTGCCCGCCTACCCGGCGGGCAAGCTCGCCACCGAGGGCGTGGTCCGCGCGTTCGCCCGGGTGCTGGGCCTGCCCACCACCATCGCCCGCCTCAACATCGCCTACGGGCCCGGCGGCAGCTACGGCGGCGTGCCGATGCTGTACTTCCGGCAGATGCTGGCCGGGGCACCGGTCGCGGTGCCCCTGGAGGGCCAGAACTGGTGCTCGCTCCTCTACACCGACGACCTCGTCGCGCAGGTCCCGCACCTGTGGCGGGCCGCCTCGGTCCCCTCGACGCTGGTCAACTGGGGCGGCGACGAGGCGGTCGGCGTCACCGACCTGCTCCGCCACATCGAGTCGCTGACCGGTGTCGAGGCGCGGCTCGCGCCGAGCGCGGTCACCCGGGAGACGTACCGGTTCGACCCCGCGCTGCGCCTGCGGCTCACCGGGCCCTGCCGGACCGGCTGGCGGGACGGGATCGAACGCACCCTGCGCGCCCTGTACCCGCAGCAGATCCATCGCTGATCCATCGCGGTTCCATCGCGGTTCTTCTCGCATCGACACAACGGGGGATACGAAGACATGACGACCATGACACCAGGCACGACCGACGCGAACCTCGCCCTCGTCCGGCGCGCCTACCGCGCCTTCCACGACCGCGACGTGGCCGCGCTGCTGCGCACCCTGGATCCCCAGGTGGAGTGGGTGCACCCGCACGGAATGGCCGAGTACGGCCTCGGCGGCACCAAGCACGGCCACGCGGGGGTCCGAGAGTTCCTCTCCCGGGTGCCCGCGGTCCTGGGCGGGATGCGGCTGGAGCCCCAGGAGTTCGTGGCCTCCGGCAACCGGATCGTGGTGTTCGGCGTCCGCCAGGTCACCTCGGTCCGCGGCACGACGCGGACCCTGCCCTTCGTCCATTCCTGGACCCTGCGGGACGGGGTCGCGGTACGGATGGAGGACGCCTTCGACACGGTGGTCTTCCAGGACCTGATCGAGAGCTGAGCCGGGCCGGTCGCGGGCCGGTCCGCCGCCCGGGCGTGGGCCCGGGCGGCGGACCGGTGGACCGGGGGCCGGGGGTCAGTTCGGGGTGACCTCGCGGCGGAGTTCGACCAGCGCGCGCAGGGCCGCGCTGTACATGTGGATGCTCTTCTCGTTGTGGGCGTTGACGGCCGTCGAGACCTCGCGGAAGGTCTTGGCGATGACCTCGTCGAGGTCGTTGACGTCGATTCCGTTCATGGCTGTGTCTCCTGTCGTGGTGGGGGGTGGGGTGGTCAGCCGATGGGCCAGTGGGTGAGGCTCGCCCACTCGGCACAGTCGGTGGCCTTCTCCGTGCCCTTGCAGACCGTCACGTAGGCGGTGGTGGTGGGCATGTAGGACCCGCGGACGGTGACGTCGACGGTGCCGTCGCCGCACACCTGGGCCTGCTTGCGGGCGGGCATGGGGGCGAAGTCGAACTGGAAGCGGGTCCACACCGAGGAGCAGCCCTCGCCGGTGTGGGAGAGCTTTCCGTCGACCTGGAGCTGCAGCACTCCGGTGGCGCTGCGCGCGAGGCGCCGGTCGCCCTCGGCCTTGCCCGTTCCGTGGGTGACGGACCAGGGGATCCCGCCGCCGGCCGCGGAGGCGGGGGCGGCGGCGGTGATGAGGGCGGTGGCCGCGGCGGCCGCCACGGCCCAGGTACGGGTACGGGTACGCATCAGTGGTTTTCCTTTCGGAGGGGGGCCAGGTCGGGTGTGTCCAGGCCGTGGTGACGCTTCAGGGCGCTCCGGGCCGCCAGGTATCCGCACATGCCGTGCACGGAGGGCCCGGGCGGGGTGGACGACGAGCACAGGTACACGCCCTTCAGGGGGGTCGAGTACGGGTCCGGGCGCGCCGTGGGGCGGGCGAGGGACTGGCGCAGGGTCATGGCCCCGGAGGCGATGTCCCCGCCCACGTAGTTGGGGTTGTAGACCTCGTACCGGGCGGCCGGCAGGCCCCGCGAGGCGATGATCGTGTCGGTGAAGCCGGGGGCGTACGCCTCGATGCGCCGCCGGATCAGGTCGACGGGGTCCCGGGTGTCCCCGTGGGGGACGTGGGCGTACGCCCAGACCGGGCGTTTGTCGCCCGCGGTCCGGGACGGGTCGGTGACGGCCGGGTCGACGACCAGCGTGAAGGGGTCGTCGACGGGCGATCCGGCCACCGTGGCGTTCTCCTGCCGGATGATGTCGGCGCGGGTGCCGCCGAGGTGCACGGTGCCCGCCCGGCCCACGAGCGGGTTGGTCCACGGGACGGGACCGCTGACCAGGAAGTCGGCCTTCGCCGCCCCCGGGCCGTAGCGGAAGCGGCCCAGCGCCCGCCGGTAGCGGGCGGGCAGCCGGTGTCCGCCGATCGCCAGGAACTCCTTCGGGCTGACGTCGAGGAGGACCAGCGGGACGTCACCGAGCTCGGCCAGGTCCCGGACGTGGTGTCCGGTGTGGAAGACGCCCCCGTGCGCGGTGATGTCGGCGGCCATCGCGTCGGCGATGCGGGCGCTGCCGCCCTCCGGTAGCGGCCAGCCGGTGCTGTGCGCGGTGTGGGCCAGCAGCATCGCGACGGCCGAGGAAGCGAGCGAGGGGAGCTTGCCGACCGCGTGCGCGGCCACTCCGGCCAGGAGCGCCCGGGCTTCCTCGGTGGCGAACGGACTGCGGGAGGTGGCGTGGGCCAGGACGCGGGGCAGGAGCAGCAGCGGCGCGGTGACGTCCCGGGGCAGGGAGCGCTGGTTGGACAGGAGCAGGTCGACGACGGCGCGGGAGCGGCCGGCGAGGGGTCCCATGAGACGGGCCCAGCGGGGGCCGTCCGCTCCCAGGTGCTCGGCGGTGCGGGCGATGCTGCGCCAGGCGGCGGCCGCGCGGCCGTCCGGCAGGGGGTGGGCGTAGGGAACGTCCGGCTGCAGCAGCCGCACCCCGCGCGCGCTCAGGTCGAAGGCGCGGAAGAACGCGGACGCGGCGGCCATCGGGTGGACGGCCGAGCAGATGTCGTGCGGGACGTCCCGGTCGAACAGCGGCTCGGTGCGCAGACCGCCGCCGATGGTGTCGGCCTTCTCGAACAGGGAGACGCTCAGACCGGCCCGGGCGAGGGTGACGGCGGCGGCGAGGCCGTTGGGGCCGGTGCCCACGATCGCGGCGTCGGTCACGAGGCGGCTCCGGCGGGGGCGAGCTGCTGACTGGCCAGGCGCCGGTAGGTGGTGTCGCGGTCCATCAGCTCGGCGTGGGTGCCGGCGGCGCGCAGGGCTCCGTCCTCCATGACGAGGATGCGGTCGGCGCCGATGGTGGTGGAGATGCGGTGCGCGATGGTGAGCACCTGGCAGCGGGCGCCGATGGTGGCGATCGCGTCGCGCAGCGCCGTCTCGGAGTCGGAGTCGAGGTTCGAGGTGGCCTCGTCGAGCAGCAGCACGTCGGGCCGGGTCAGCAGGGCGCGGGCGATGGCCAGGCGCTGGCGCTGGCCACCGGACAGGCCGGTGCCGCCCTCGCCGAGCTTGGTGTCCAGTCCGTCGGGCAGGGCGTCGACGACCGAGGTGAGGTGCGCCGCCTCGACGGCCTGCGCGATCTCGTCGGGCGTGGCGTCGGGGTGGGCGTACACGAGGTTCTCCCGCACGGTGCCGCGCATGAGCGGGGCCTCCTGCTCGACCAGGCCGATGCGCGAGCGCAGTTCGGCCAGCGGCATGGAGGAGGCGTCGGCGCCCGACAGGAGGATCCTGCCGTGGTCGGGGTCGTGGAAGCGTTCGATGAGCTGGAACAGGGTCGTCTTGCCGGCACCGGACGGGCCGACGATCGCCGTGACGCCCGTGGCCGGCAGCGAGAAGGAGACGCCGGTCATGGCGGGGGCGGCGGCGTCCGGGTAGGAGAAGGAGACGTTCTCGAACGCGACCGCGGGAGCACCGCCGACGGTGGCGGAGCCTGCCTCGCCGGTCGTCTCCTGGTCGATGGCGGCCAGCTCGGTGACCCGGTCGATGGCGGCCCTGCCCTGCTGGAACTCGCCGAGGGACATGAACAGCATCACCAGCGGCGACACCAGGTAGAAGAGGTACATGATGAAGGCCGTGAGGTCTTCCACGGGCAGGGCCCCGGTGGCGGTGCGCGCCATGCCCCAGGCGATCACCACGGCGAGGGACACCTGCGTGCCCACGTTCATGGCGGGCATCAGCATCGCCGACAGCCGGGTCACCCGGATCCCGCTCAGACGTGCGGAGTCGGCCAGCTCCGCGAGGCGTTCGGCCTCGCGTCCCTCGGCGCGGGAGGCCTTGACCGTGGTCAGCGCGCCGAGGACCCGCAGCAGCCCGGAGCCGTAGTCGCTGGTGTCCTCCCGGTTGACCACGGCGGCCTTGCGGACGGCGCGGGCCAGCAGGAGGGCGATCACCGAGGCGGTGCCCAGGCAGCCCGCGGTGACCAGCAGCATCTTCCAGTCGATCCAGGCCATGACGACGATGCAGCCGAGGGTGGTGAACCCGGAGGTGATCATCTGGGCGACGGAGGACGACAGGGCGACGCGGGCGAGGGAGGTGTCGGCGAGGGTGCGGGTGAACACGTCGCCGTGTTCGAGCCGGTTGAACGCCTTGATCTGGGAGTGCAGCAGCCGGCCGGTGAGCGTGGTGCGCATGTCGAGGACGATGTTCTCCCCGGCGCGGCCGATCAGGTAGAAGTGCAGGGCGGCCAGCATCGCGTCCGCGGCGAACAGCGACGCGATCCAGATGATCGGCCACGCCACCGACTCGTCCGCCGCCACGGCTTCGATCAGGTCACCGATGACGAGCGGCTGTACGAGGGTCGCGACGGTGCCTGCCAGTCCGAGCAGGATGCCCGTGCCGAGCAGCAGCCGGTGGCGGCGGGCGATGACGGAAATGTTCACTGCGTGCCTTCGTTGAGGGCGGTGTACCAGTCGTACGGCTGGAAGCCTTCGGCCGGTGTCACGTGCTCGACGGTGAATCCGGCCTCGGCGAGGCAGGCTTCGACCTCGGCGCGCTCGATGAGGAGGATCTGTTCGGCGAACTCCACGGGCGGCGCGTCGTCCTCGTCGATGCGGGTGTGCATGGTGAGTACGTCGGCGTCGTCGAGGGTGACGGTGAACGTGGTGACGCCGCCGGCGCGGTGCGGCGTGGGCATCGTCAGGGTGTGCTGGGCCACGAGCGGCCGGTAGGTGCCGGTGGCGTAGTACTCCATCGACAGCGAGCCGCCCGGTTCGAGCACCTCGCGCACATGGGTGAGGGCGGCGACGAGCTCCTCGCGGGAGCGCACGCACGCCAGGGAACCCATGGTGGCGTAGGCGGCGTCGAACCGGCCGACGGGCGGCAGCGGCCGGCGGAAGTCGGCCTCCACGAGCCGTACGTTCGCGGGCACGGTCTTGGAGCGGAACTCGTCCAGCATCGGCCGGGAGTTGTCCACGCCGACCAGCTCGGCGGCGATCTCGGCGACGGGGAGGGCGATGCGGCCGGTGCCCACCCCGATCTCCAGCACGCGGGCGCCCGTGACGTGGGGGCGGAGCCGTTCCACGGCGTCCCGGCTGTCCATCGCGGGTGAGATGAACGAGTCGTAGACGGACGCCACCTCGGTGCCGTACTGGACGTCCTGGCTCACGGGTTCACTTCCTCGTAGTCGAAGACCATGTCGTACTTGGGGTCCTCGCTGTGGTCGTAGCCGGAGTAGCGCACGAGCATCACCTGGAACAGCGGGAAGCCGGGCTCCGGTGCGAGCCGCCGGCGCACGAAGTCGTTGACGAGGCGGTAGGCGGACTCCTTGGCCTCCCGGTGCAGGGGGGTCATGGCCCCCGGGTTGTTCAGGAGGGTGGAGGCCACGTCGAAGATCGCCTTCTCGATGCGGCGGCCGGGGAACCAGAAGGCGTGGACCAGCTTGCGGGGCGCGATGGAGTACACGTCGCGCCACTCGGTGTGCTCCGTCCGGTCCTCGTTGGCGAGCCGGTACAGGAAGTGCTGGTCGTCCACGGCCGGGTTGGGCGCGAAGAACCGCCAGTTCGGGATGAGGATCCCGGTGCCGGTCTTGTCCGCCTTGCGGACCTTGTCGTAGCTGCGGTCGGGGTGCTGGCTCAGCACCGACGCGATGAACCATCCGGCGAGGATCGCCGGGACCGCCTGTTCCATCCCGATCTTCGTCCTGCTCACGCCGCGTCCCCCTGCTCCTGCCGGTCGTCGGCGGTGAACCGGGCGGTGATCGCCGCCACCGCCTCCTCGATCGCCTTCGCGGTGACCGGGGTGTACTCGGTCCCGCCCGTGACGGACACGTGGGTGGAGCCCTCGATCGTGATGATCCGGCCGCCGTCGCCCGACGCGACGTAGTCGTCGTACAGGTCCTGGTGCTCGGGGATGTCGCGCATCGTCGACTCGGCGGCGACCACGGAGACGGGTATCCGCAGCTGGTCGAGCGGGCGGCCGCCGTCGAGCATGAAGGCGTAGGAGTAGTCCCACTCCCGCCGGGTGGCGCGCCAGGTGGAGGGCGCCGACGCTTCGAGGCGCAGCGTCCGGTAGTGGGGGCTGCCCTCGGCGAAGGCGAACATCCCCTTCTTGTCCAGCAGCAGTCCGCCTCCGAGCATCGCCGACCAGGTGCCCAGCTTCATGGTCAGGTTGGCGGCCCGGGACCCTTCGCGCTGCCTGCGCGAGTGGATCAGTTCGCGGGGGTGCGTGGGGTCGACGAGCACGAGCCCGTGCACCCGGTCGGGGGCGGTGGCCGCCGCGCGGTGGACGAGGTAGCCGCCGAGCGAGTGCCCGATCAGTACGCAGGGCCCGTCCTGGCCGACGGCCTCGGTGACGAGTTCCACGAGGTCGCCCGCGGACTCGTTCAGCGAGTAGTCCTCCGGGCAGCGGCGCAGCGAGCTGCGGTATCCGGCCCGGTCGTAGAGGACCAGCGAGATGGCGGGGTCGAGGTGGTCCGCGAGGAGGAGCCACGCGGCCGACGTGTTCATCAGCCCGGCCTCGCACACGAGCGTCGGACCGCCGGGCGCCCCGCGGCGCACGTGGTAGGTGAGGATGTTGCCGCTGCCGCACTGGAGGCGGCGGCGTTCGAAGCCGGCGTGGCGGCGGGTCCGGGAGCTGAGCTCGGCGTAGCCCTGGTGGACGACGCCGGCGGCGAGGCACGCGGCCAGGCCGACCGTGGTCAGCCGGGTGAACGTCGGGGAAGTCATGCCGCCCTCCCGGCGCCCTTGGCGAGTGCTCGTACGGACGGGTAGGTGGACACGAACGCCCAGGCGAAGCGGGACAGGCCCATGAAGCGGGCGTTGGCCAGGTGGAAGGCGCCCATCGCCAGCAGCCCGGCGTCGAGGTACTTGCCCTTCTTCAGGAGCAGCAGGGGGAACCCGCACTCCAGCGCGAGGACGGTGTGGCAGATGACGCGGGACGCGGCCGGGTACTTCTCCAGCCGGTTGAAGAACCACTCGTCGCCGTAGGTCTGCGTACGCATGATCTTGGCGAGGGCGTCGCCGGAGCGCCAGGTGTCGCCGGGGAGCTTGGCCCACCCGGAGGCACCGTAGGACAGGACGGTCTGGGCGCCGATGAACTGCACGGCGGCGTTGCGGGTGGCGTCCGTGCCGCCCGCCCTGCCGAGCGCGGCGGCGGTCTGCACCAGGAACGAGACCTGGTCGGAACCGTCGGTGCCGAACAGGTGCCGCGGATAGATGAGGATCTGGCTGCCCGCCAGGTAGGCGTTCGCGGCCATCCTCACCGCATTGTTCTTGACCGGCGAGATGAGCACGGCGGCTGCCAGGGCCCGGGAGCCGTGGATGGCCTGGGTGACGGGCTCGCGGGCGACGAAGTCCTTGACCGCTTGCACGGTCTTCGTCCTGGCGGGGACCTGCGACCTGGTGTGGGTCCAGTCGTTGAGGCCACCGGGTTCCCGGTCGGTCTTGCGGACGATGTATTCGAGGCTGGACAGCAGGTGGGTGGCGGCGGACAGCCGCTCGGCTGTGACGAGCGGCCGGGCGCACGCGGCTTCGGCCACTTGGCGCAGGCGTGTGAGCATGATCTATTCCTGATCGCTACGGGTGGAGCGAGCTGCGGGGGTGGGGAGCCTCGAACCGCTGGAGACTCCCCACCCCTCGCCCGGCTACTTCTGGCAGGCCTTGACCGCCGCACCGACGCCGGCGGCGGCGACGATGATGGCGGTCGCCTTGGCGCCGCCGACGAAGCCGAGCGTGAACGCGGCGGGGGTCGCCATCACGGGCGCGACCGGGCCGTCGACGTGCCGGCCGACACCCGCGTTGACCTTCTCGATGAGCACAGACATGGCACTTCCTCCAGCAATCTGATAAATGGGACAGTGCTCCGGTTCTGGCAGACACTTGGACTGTCTGCCAGAACCGGTTCGTCGGGACCGCGGCCGGCGGCGTGCCGTGGCTCGCCCTGCGCCCGGCTGGGGCGGTCCCTCCCTGATGTGGTGGTCAGGAACTCCGGTGTCAGCCGGTGGCGGTCTTGTACGCCACCGCGGCGGCGCCGGTCACCACCGCGCCACCGACGACGAAGCCGGCGGTCTTGGCGATCACGGGGGTGGCGAAGATGGCCGGAGTGGCCATGACCGGAGCGGCGGCACCGGCGGGGGCGCCCGCATTCAGAATCCCCTGAAGCGATGCGTTCGAGTTGACCTTCTGAGTAAGCACAGCTCTGTTCCTCTCGTTTTTTGTGATGTGGTGAGCCATTCACCATCCCGCCTTCACGATAATCAATGCAGGCGGGAATACTTTGGGATTCATTTACCGACGGCAGAATTCTCACCCGCGAAAGTGCACGCCAAATCGGCCCCGGGCGGATATGTTTTCAACGCCCGGCGGATGAATCGATTAACAAATGATCGGCCTGAACGCCATGAGGGCACGGGAATTCACCGCCGCGCGCAGCGGCGTCCCGGCGGGAGCCGGGCCGGGCCATGGGTGCAGGCAGTACGGAAGCGCGGGAAGGCAGGGCGTGCGGAGCGGCCCGCACACGCTTCGGCCACCGGCGCGGCCGCGCCCGGCGCGTCCGCCCGCGGGGCATGGTGGAAGCCGGGAGGGGCCCGAGAACCCGGGCGGTCTTCAGGATCGCCGGGTGGGCACCGCCCTCACCTTTACTTCTTCGCGGTCACGTACCCGACGGCGGTGGCAAGAGCGACCGCGGTGGCCTTGCCGGCACTCGGCGTGAAGATCAACGCGGGAGTGGCCATGACGGGCGCGACGGCACCCACCGGCGCGTTCGGACCCAGCGGGCCCGTGAGCGCGGCGTTCTTGTTTACCTTCTCCGTGAGCATGAAATTCCCCCTGTTTGGAAAACCCTTCAGCATCGAAGGCGGGCGGTCATTCCCACTCACTTCGTTGCTGGTTGCAAGTATATGAATGTCGAACGCGCCTTGATCAAGTGTTTGCCGAGTGATGACCGTCACATGGATCGATTTTCGCGGAATTTGAGGTTCACAGGTGGTAGTTCATTTTGGCGGAACTTGAGGTTCCGAATCGTCCGCCGGCATGACCCGGCGGCTGCTGGCACGCCGCGCGCGAGACATGAAAGGATCCATTCCGCTGCATTGCTCTAGAGGAGGGGCGCATGACCCAAGAAGAAACCAGTCACATTCAAGCCACCGATGTGTGGCGCCGTTATGGGCGGGGCAAGAACGCGTTCGACGCGGTGCGCGGTGTCAGCTTCAGCGTCGCCCCCGGCCAACTCTTCGCCCTGCTGGGCACGAACGGCGCGGGCAAGACCTCCACCGTCGAGCTCCTCGAGGGTCTCGCCGCCCCGCACCGCGGTCACGTCCGTCTGTTCGGACGACTGGATCCGGTCACCGACCGGGGCCGCATCCGGCCCCGTACCGGGGCGATGCTGCAAGAGGGCGGTTTCATATCCCACCTGACGGTGCGGGAGAGCGTGGAGATGTGGGCCCAGCTCGTCTCCCGGCCCCGCCCCGTCGCCCAGGCCCTCGACCTCGCCGGACTCTCCCACCGGGCCGGCGTGATGGTGCAGAACCTCTCCGGCGGCGAGAAGCGCCGCCTCGACCTGGCGATCGCGACGCTGTCACACCCCGAGGTGCTGTTCCTCGACGAACCCACGGCCGGCATGGACGCCGAGGGCCGCCGCGCCACCTGGCGGCTCGTCCGGGAGCTGCGGGAGCAGGGCACGACGATCCTGCTGACCACGCACTACCTCGAAGAAGCCGAGTCCCTCGCCGACCGGCTGGCCATCATGCACCGGGGGCGGATCGCCAGTACCGGAACCGTCTCGCAGATCGTCGCCGATCATCCGTCGACGCTGTCGTTCGGTCTCGCGGACGGGTGGAACGTGCACGACCTGCCCGTCAGCGGGACCGCGGAACAGCAGGACGGCCGGGTGACCGTCACGACGGACCGGCTGCAGAAGGACGCCGCCCGGCTCCTGGCCTGGGCCGAGGACAACGACGTCGTGCTGGACCGGTTCACGGCGCGCCCGGCTTCCCTGGAAGAGGCCTTCATCAGGATCGCCGGTACGCACGACGGCACCGACGACACCGACGACACCGGGGATGCCGGGGACGCCGGGGACGCACGGCACCGGCAGGAAGGGGAGGGCGCGTGAACGCTCCGGCCGTACGGCACATGAAGGCTCTGTTCCGCATCGAGTGGAAGCTGTTCAACCGGATCAAGGCGAACTACCTGTTCGTGGTGTTCGTACCGCTGATGATCCTCATGGCGATGCGGGCCGTGCACGACCAGTTGGACCTCGCCGAGTACGGACTGAACGCGGGACCGCTCATGGTGTCCACCGCCGCGGGGACCCTGCTGATCTTTTCCCTCTACTCGTCCGTCACCGGCCTGTACGTGGCCCGCAGGGAGGAGCTCGTCCTCAAGCGGCTGCGGACGGGAGAGGTGTCCGACCCGGTGATCCTCGCCGGCGGCGCGTCCATGTACGTGACGATCTCCGTGGTGCAGATCGTCGTGGTGACCACCGCGCTGTCGGTGATGTTCGGCGCGGCTCCCCGGGCCCCGCTCGCGGCGCTCGTCGGACTCGTCACCGGTGTCGCGCTGATGACGGCGATGGCGGCCGCGACCGCGGCGCTCTGCCGGACCGTCGAGTCCGTGATGGTCGCCACGCTCCCGGCCATCTTCATCCTGCCGATGATCTCCGGGGTCTACATCCCCCGCGAGGTGCTGCCCGACGCGCTGGGCGACGCCCTGCTGTTCGCGCCGCTGTCCTCGACGGTCGATCTGATCCGCTCGGGCTGGACGGCCGAACTGACGGTGGGCGCGTCGCTGGGCCGGGTCGCGCTGACGGTCGGATGGACGGCCCTGTTCGCGTGGATCGCGATCCGGAGGTTCCGCTGGGAGCCGCGTACGTAGCGCAGGGCCGCCGCCTCCCTCAGGGCGTCAGGTTGTCAGGGCGTCAGGGCGTGAGGGCGGCCGTGGCGAGGGTCCCCCGGAGGATCCGCTCACGCGGCAGGGAAAGACCGAAGAGGCGGCCCAGGATCTCGAACAGGGCGCGCCGCGTGCGCTCTTCGTCCTCCGCGCCGGCGTACCCTTCCCGGCCGCCGGCCGGCAGCCCTGCCCCGGCGATGGCCGCCGTCACCTCCGCGGCCACCGCCGGGTCCCCGTCGACGCCGTCGTATCCCCATGACCCGTCCAGGTGCAGGTTGAACGAGCAGGCGAGGTTCCCGTCGTGGTGGTACTCGAAGAACGGCGGCACGGGCTTGCCGTTGTCCTCCTCGAACACCACCTGGAAGACGTGCGCCCCGCCCTCCGAGGCCGGACCCAGCTCGCCGAACTCGCCCCACCACGGGCCGTACATGACCGCGAACGACAGTCCGGCGTGCTCGCCGTACCGCAGGAACACGTCTTCCTCGACCTCGAAGGCGTCCAGGTCCGCGAGCTCCTCGGCGGTGTGCTCGCCGGGCACCCTGTGGACGACGGCGGGCCCCGCCCAGCAGGCGGCCGCGGCGAGCCGCTCGACCAGCGCGTCCGGTGTCAGCCCGCGGGCCATCACCACGTTGTAGCCGCCGTAGGGGATCCAGCGGGGCGCCGCGAGCCAGGAGATCCCGGTCTCGGCGTCGCCGGAAGCGGTGTCCTGCGGGCGGTCCTGCGGGCGGTCCTGCGTGTGTTCGGTCACCCGGACATGATCCACGACCCCACTGACAGCCGGTGAAGGACCCGGGCCGAAGCGGCCGGACCGGCCCGGACGGGATCCGCATCCTGTGAGGCCCCGTGTCGTTGGGCGGGGCATGAAGAAGATCATCACGGGCGCCCTCGTGGCCGTCCTCACCGCCGTCTCCGCCGGCACGGCCGCCGCGGACGAGTACCACCGGGATTCGCACAACGCGCCGGTGGTGGCGCTGGTCAACACCGGGCAGATCGACGACCCGCTGGAGGACGTGCTGGAGCACACGCTGAACTTCGGCGGCGGCGGCAACGGCAACAGCAACAGCAGCACCCGGGACTGACCCGGCGCGGCCCCCCGGTCAGTCAGCGGCCGGGAAGTCCTCCGCGGTGTCGTCCGAGGGCCCGGCGCCGCCGCCGAACACCTCCTTGACGAGGCTTTGCGTTGCCTTCAGGAACGCCGCTCCCAGGGACAGGGCCGCGTCGTCGACGTAGTTGAGGGCGGCGGTCAGGGTCCTGGTGCCGTCGGGGGTGCTGTACATCAGTGCCGCGTTGCCCGCCATGCCGCCGTTGTGGGTGATGACGGTCCCGCCGTTCTCGCCCGTGTCCTGGACGAACACCCCCAGGCCGTAGCCGGCCTTGGGGTGCGGCGTGCACATCTCGGCCAGCAGCGGGGCCGGCAGGAGCCGGCCGCCCATCAGTGCGGCGATGAACGTGTGGAGGTCCCGGGGGGTCGAGATCATGTCGCCGCCGCTGGAGATCCAGGAGGGGTTCTGGCGGGTGACGTCGACCGTCTTCTCCTGCCCGGCCTCCTCGTACCGGAAGTAGCCGTGGGCGTACGGTTCGGGAACCTCCGGCTCGGTGGTCGGCGCCGTGGTGTCCGACAGCCCGAGGGGGCCGAGGATCCGGCGCTGCATCTCCTCGGCGACCGGGCGGCCGGTGACCTTCTCGATCAGCAGCCTGGCCAGTACGTAGTTGGTGTTGGAGTAGCTCCAGTCGGTCCCCGGCTCGAACCGCGCGGGCTTGGACAGCGCCAGTCGTACCAGCTCCTCCGGCCGGTAGGTCCTGAACCGGTTGTCCACCCACTCCCGGCCCGCGGTGGTGGCGGGGATCCCCGGCGCGAAGGTCCCGTCGTCGTAGTACTCGCCGGTGAAGTTGAACACCCCGCTGGTGTGCTGGAGCAGCATCCGTACGGTGATCCGCGGGTCCAGCCCGAACCCGGGGAGGTGGTCGGCCACCGGGGCGTCGAGGGTGACCGAGCCCTCGGCGACGAGTTGCAGCACCAGGGTCGCGGTGAAGGTCTTGGTGTTGCTGCCGATCCGGACGTGCCCGTTCGCCGGCGGCTTCGCGGTCTCGCCGCGCTTGCGCACCCCGGCGCTGCCGACCCATTCGCCCCGCTCGTCGTGCACGCGCAGGGTCACCCCGGTGAAACCGGACTCGACCATCTCCTCGATGACCTTCCGCAGTTCGGGGCGGTCCTGGCCGGTACGGGTGAGGGACATGGTGATGTGCTCCTTCGGGACGGTGGGGAAGTGCGACTGGGCCTGGGCGGTGTCTCGTTCAGAGGCTGCGGGCGGTGATGTCGCCGTAGGAGGTGGTCGCGTGGATGGTCAGGGCGGCGGTGGCGCCGTCGGTGTTGTTGAGGCTGTTGTTGATG
>NZ_JBEXPG010000073.1:0-44502 GCF_040611935.1 Streptomyces sp. NPDC006512
CGCGGGCTTCCGCCCGGCGCACCGAGAGCACGCACCAGACGCCGCAGGGCCGCCCTCCGGGCGACGACGGGAGTTTGACGACAGGCCCTAGGGAGTGTCCTGGCCGTCCGGCGGATCAGAACGGCGTGGACGACGTCCCGTGCGCCCGTCCGCGGCGCGCCGTGGCGTGCAGGGCGAGTCCGGCGACGGCGGCCGTGGTCAGGGCACCCGCCGCCATGAATCCGTCGCGCGAGTGCCAGGACAGCACCGACCAGTGGGACCGCGCGGACAACAGCGACCCCGTGCTGAGCCAGGAGGCGGCGGAGAGCAAGGAGAGCGACGACCCGATGGACGCGGCGGAAAGGGCGGAGCCCACCGATCCGATCGACAGGACCGAGCCCACCGATCCGATGGACAGCACCGAGCCGACCGAGCCGATCGACAACACCGAATCCTTGGAGCACACCGAGAGGTAGGACCCGTCGCCCCGGCCCCACCTTGTCACCCACGCACGCGGTTCGGTCATGGGCCCATCCTGTCACGCGGGTGGTCGCGGATCCCTGAAGTGCGCCCGGGCCCGTTGCCGTGGGACCGCGAGGGACGGGGTCGGTCGTCCGTCTCCCTCACCCGAACGGCTCCCAGCCTCGGACATCCCCCGCCCTTGCGGCCTGAATGCCGTCTGACCTGCTGAAACGTGGGCCCTGCCGGCGGCCCCGGCGGCGGCCGGCACCGGGCGTACCGGCGTTCCCCGGCCGCCGCCGGCAGCAGGCGTCCGACGTGCCGGACCGGACGGATCCGCGCAGGCTGGACCCATGCCGGACCGGACGGAAATCGTCGTTCATCCCGTGTCGCCCAAGGGTGGCCGGAAGGTGACCGTGCACGCGCTGGGCGTCGACGCCGACCTCGGCCGTGCCCACTCCCCCGCCGACGTATCGGAGTTCCTGCGACGGGCCGGCCTGGAAGACGTCGACCTGTCCGAGGACGGCCCGGTCCGCTGGGAGGGCGGCGGCCCCGAGGTGTGGCGCGCGGGCGTCTGACCCCGGGCGTCGCCTACCCGGCCGGCCTCGCGGGTGGGCGGCTCACTGGGCGCCCAGCGTCATCCACTGTTCGGGCTTCGCCAGCGGGGCGAAACCGACCTTGGCGTAGACCGCGTGCGCGTCCGAGGTGGCCAGCAGGACGCGCCGCAGACCGTACGGGGCGAGGTGCTCGCGCACCGCCGTGACCAGCGCGGTTCCCAGTCCCTTGCCGCGGGCTTCCGGGGCGATGTACACGTCGCACAGCCAGGCGAAATCGGCCCCGTCGGTGACCACCCGGGCATAGCCGAGCTGCCGCCCGGAGGCCCGATCGTAGACGCCGAAGTTGAGGGAGGAGGCGATGGCGCGGTCCTGCTTCTCCCGGGACCGGTCGCGGGCCCAGTAGGCGTCCTCCGACAGCCATCGGTGGACCAGGGCGGCGTCGATCCGTGCGGAGTCGGTGGAGATCTCGTACCCGGCGGGGAGTTCAGCGGTCATGGCGGCATCCAAGCAGCTCCGGCCCCCGCCCCACCGCTGATTTTCGTTCCCCGTCCGGCGGGTGGACCGAGCGGCTCGTGGTGGTCCGGTCCGGCGCACGGGGAAATCCCGGTGCCCCGTCGTCTGCGCGCGGTTACGCTGCCTCGTCGCGGTCAGCCCACGGAGGTTCCTCATCATGAGCAGCACAACGTCGTCGTTCCCCGAGCGGATCGAGCTCTCGGGGGAGGGGCTCGTCCTGCGCGACTGGACGGAGGCGGACTTGGCCTCGATGCCGGAACTCTTCGACCACCCCGACATCGCGTACTGGACACCGATCGTCTCCCCCTTCGACGACGTGGCCGCCCGTACGCGCCTGGACCGGGACCGGCAGCTGCGCGCGGAAGGCACGGCCATCCTGCTCGCCATCACCGTCGACGGCCGCGCACCGCTCGGCGAGGTGATGCTGCGGCGTGCCCCCGAGGGGACCGAGATCGGATACGCGGTCGGCCCGGCGCACCGCGGGCGGGGGCTGGCGGCACGAGCGGTGCGGGTGATGTCCTCCTACGCCTTCGAGCAACTGGGCGCGGAGCAGGTGATCCTGGAGCTGGAGGCCGAGAACACCGCCAGCGTCACCGTCGCCACCAAGGCGGGCTTTCGGCTGCTCGACGTACCGCTGATCACCGGTGAGGAGAAGGGCCGGCCGTACAGCCTGCAGACGTGGGGTCTCGCCCGCCCCTGACGCACCCCGCCCCCGCTCCTCGGCCCAGGTCCCGTGGGCCGCGGCCGAGGGGTGTTCCGGGGGGCGGATATCGGATGTACGCACCCCGGTGTGGCGTCCTACGCTCGGCGGCGTGAACCCCGTCGAACTCGCCTGCGTCGTACTGCCCCTGACAGCCCTGCTGTACGGGATGCTCGGCATGCGGGTCCGTCAGGAACGGCGGTGGTGGGGGCGGTTCGTGACCAGGCGGATCGCCGCGCTGGTGGTCGACCCCTACCATGCCGCCGCCGGCCGCCGGCCGCTCGGGGACGACGTCCAGGCCGCCGCCGCCCGGCTGTTGCTCGACGGACTGGTCACGGTGACCCGCCGCGGCAACCTCGCCCTCACCGCTGCCGGGTCCGACCCGGGGGCCGGAGCCGGGCACCCCGTGCCGGACGCCCTGCTCGCCGCCCTGCGCCGCCGCACCGCACCCGCCTCCCTCGGCAACGTCCACGCGCGCGACGCCGAACTCCGCGCCGCCCGGGAAGAGTTCCACACCGCCTGCCGCAACCGTCTGCGGTCCCGGCTTCCGGCGAAACCGGGACGGGCCGGCCGCCCGGCGGCGTGGGCGGTGTGGGCCACGCTGGCGGTGATCGTGGGGACGGCCCTCGCCCTGGTCGGGACCGACCCCCACGGGCCGGCGGAAGGCGCCGCGGCCACCGCGACCTGGTTCGCCGTGCCGGTGCAGATCGGCTGCCTCGTCAGGTACGGCAGGCTGCGCGACGACGCCCGCCGGGAGGCCCTGCTGAGCGAAGGCCGTTCCCGCAACGCTCCGCACCCGGCACTCGCCGAGCTGGCGGCACGGGACCCCGAGACCGCGGACCGGCTCCGGGTCAGCCGTGGGCGGACCCGCCGTCGCCGCAACCGTGGCCGCCCCCGCCGCTCCGGCGCCTCCGCGGGGAGTTGACCTTGACGCGACGCCAAGGTTTTCACTGAGGTCGTGCGGATCGGAGAGATCGCCGCGGCTCGTCAGGGGCTCGGCCGGTGATCCGCCACCACCACGGTGTCGGGCCGCCCGGAACGCACCCGACCCCCTTGAGACGAGGACACCCGATGGACTCCGCCACCGCGAACAACCTGGCCCTGCTCCGCACCGCCTACCAGCAGCTGGAGGGCGGTGACCTCGACGCGTGCGTCGGACTGCTGACGGAGGATTTCATCGCCAACCTCCCGGGACTGCCCGGCCCGCTGCACGGGCGGGAGGTGTGGAGGCTGGGTGCCCAGGCCATGCTCGCCGGCTTCCCCGGCATCCGGCTCGACATCGAGGACATGTTCGGCGTCGGGGACAAGGTGGCGGTACGCGTGCACTTCCACGGCACCCACGGGGGCACCTTCCAGGGCATCGAGGCGACACACCGGCCGGTGAGCTTCCGCAGCATCGAGCTCTACCGCATCGAGGGCGACAGGATCGCGGAGGAGTGGGTGGCCCCGGACATGACGAGCCTCATGCAGCAGATCTCGCCGTCACGGCGTTCGTAGCCCCGTCGGCGGCCGCGGTACCTCGTGAAGTCAACACGGCCTTGACGTACGGCTCTTACCTGGGCCGGTCACGAATATGTCCGCATTGGGTAACACGGGGCGTTATCGTTGCTTTCGGGCGGAACGGGGGCCACAGTGTGGCTCCTCGGCAGGACGCCGGGAACCGTTCGGAGCCCGCCCGGCTCGCAAGAGACCGGGCAGGGCTGACCGTTGAAGGGGCCATCCTCATGTCTGCTTCCGTCGCCACCCGCCGCGCCCTCGCCGCCCTCCTGGCGGCCGGCGCCCTGATCGGCGCCGCGTCGCTCCCGGCCGTCGCCGACGACCACCGGCGTGACCACCGCGGCCAGGGCTCCTCCCTCGCCATCGGCGAGGTCCAGAACGACAGCCGCGGCCGCGGCAACCGCGCCCTGAACGACGAATGGGTCGAGGTGCGGAACTCCGGCCGCCACAGCGTCGAACTGCGCGGCTTCACCCTGACCGACCAGCAGGGCAACCGCTACCGCTTCGACGGTCTCCGCCTGGCCGGGCGTTCCAGCGTCAAGGTCCACACCGGCCAGGGCCGCGACACCGGCCGCAACGTCTACCAGGGCCGCCGCCACCAGATCTGGGACGAGCGCGACACCGCCACCCTCCGCGACAACCGCGGCAACGTCATCGACACCGAATCCTGGAACCGCCGCGGACACCGCCACGGCCACTGAGCCCGGAACCCGGCGCCCCGGACCTCGTTCCGGGGCGCCGGTCCTGCGTCACAGGGCCAGCAGGACCAGGACCAGCGCGGCGGGCGGCAGCAGCATCGCCAGTACGTGACCGACCAGGGTCCGCATCATGCCCAGGACGAGGAACAGCACCAGTCCGGCCGCCAGCCAGCAGCCGAAGACCGAGACCGCGAACTCCTGGGCCGCCGTCTCCTCCGCCCGGGTGGTGGCCTCGAAGAACGGCCCTCCGCCGATCAGCATCCAGGAAAGCGCACTGCTCAGGAGCAGGTTGCCCACCCCGACGACGACCGCCGCCGACTCGTCCACCCGGCGCCCCCGCCGCCACCACCGCATGTCACTCATGGGGCACGATCCTAACGAGGCGCCGCGGGCGGCTCGGCCGTTCGGGTGGCGGAGCGCCGTGTCGGGCCGCCGGCGCCGGCCGTGTTCGCCCATCCTGGGGCGGGGCGCAGTTCCGCGGTTTCGGTGCTCCCCTCCCCCACGGCGAGAAGGAGCACGGCATGCCGACGGACGCGGTCGGACGTTTCCTCGCGGCTTTGGGCCCGGACCAGCGGGAGGCCGTCACCGGCACGTCGCGCGAGGAGCAGGAGCGGCTCGCGGAAGCCTGGGAGCAGGAGCTCGCGTCGGACGACGAACTCGACACCCTCGACGAACTGTCCCCGCCCGCGGCGGAGGCCGAAGCCGCCCGTCGCGTCATGGACCGTGAACGGTGACACGGCGCCGGGCACCGCGTCAGGGCAGGGGCATCAGACGCGTCAGGGCCGTGTCGGACAGGGCGCGGGCGTAGTCGGCGTTGAGCAGGCCCGGGCGGAAGAGGATCCGGTACATCATCGGGGCCACGACGTGGTCGATGACCGCGTCGACGGCCGGTGCCGCCTCCCCCCGCTCGCCCGCGCGGGCGAGGAGGATCTCCACCTGCTCGACGGCGTAGGCGGAGCACTGTCCGGCGTTGTGGCCGTCCGGATCGCCGCCGAGCGCGTCACGGATGTAGTCCCGGCCGGCCGTCGAGGACATCTCCTCCAGGAACTGCACGGCCCAGGCCTCCAGGTCGGCGCGCAGGCTGCCCAGATCGGCGGGCGGCGCTTCGGGGCGGAGCCGCTCCACCGCTACGTCGGAGAGGAGTTCCGTCATGTCGCCCCACCGACGGTAGATCGTCGAGGGAGTGACGCCGGCCCTCTTGGCGACGAGGGGTACGGTCAACGCCGCCCGTCCGAGCTCGGATTCCAGCGTGCGCACGGCTTCGTGGACCGACTGCTGGACACGGGCGCTGCGCCCTCCTGGACGGGGTCTCGGCTGGGGGGTCATGTCGGTCACCTTAATGCCGGGGATCCGCTTGCGGCGTCGCGTCCGGGCTGCCCGGGGCGGGCGCTCCGGACGGACGGAACGGGTACGGGGCGAGCGGGGCGGGGCCGCGCAGCCGCTCGTGGGCTTCGCCGACGCGCAGAACGGTCTCTTCGTCCAGCGGGCGGCCGATCAGCTGGAGTCCGACGGGCAGACCGGCGGTGTCGAAGCCGGCCGGCACGGACAGTGCGGGCAGCCCGGTGATGTTGGCGGGAGCCGAGAGGCGGACGTAGGCGTCGGAGACGGTCTCGACCGTCCCGTCCGCCCACCGGAAGGTTTCCTGGTCGCGCCGGGCCGCCGTGGCCGGGACGGTGGGAGCGGCCACGACGTCGACCTCGCGCAGGAGCTCGTTCCATCCGTCGCGCATGAGGGTGCGGACGCGCTGGGCGCGCAGGTAGTCCGTGGCGGGGACGAGGGCGCCCGCTTCCAGCAGGACCCGTACGTCCGGGCCGTACAGCTCGGGCGTGGTGTGCAGGTGCTGTTCGTGGTAGGCGGTGGCCTCGGGAACCATCAGGCCCCACTGGGTGGCCCGGACGTACTCGCCCATCGGGATCTCCACGTCCACCAGACGGGCGCCGAGGTCCGCGAGGTCCGCGATGGCCTCGCGGACCGCCGCTTCCACCTGTGGGTCCACGTGGTCGAAGTAGTAGGTGGCCGGGACGCCGATGCGCACGCCGGCCAGGCCCTCCTCGGGGCGCGAGGCGTAGGCCGCGTACGGGTGGCCGGCGGCGTCGCCGGGGTGTCGTCCGACGAGGGCGTCGAGGACGAGGCCGGCGTCCCGTACGGTCCGGGTGATGGGGCCGACGTGGTCGAGGGACCAGGACAGCGAGGCGATCCCGTCGCGGGGCACGAGCCCGTAGGTGGGCTTGAGCCCGACCACGCCGGTCAGCGCGGAGGGGACCCGGATCGAGCCGCCGGTGTCCGTGCCCAGCGAGTACGTCGCCGTCCCGGAGGCCACGGCGGCGGCCGATCCTCCGCTGGACCCGCCGGGCACGTGGTCCAGGTGCCAGGGGTTCCGGGTCTGGGGGGTCGTGAGGCCGTAGGCGAACTCGTGGGTGTGGGCCTTGCCCACCAGGACGGCGCCGGCCTCCTTCAGCCGGGCGGCCACGGCGCTGTCCGCGGCGGGCGTCCGGCCGGCCCGGACCGCGGAGCCGGACGCGGTCCGCGTGCCGGCGGTGTCGATGAGGTCCTTCAACGCCATGGGGACGCCGTGCAACGGGCCCCGGCGGCGGCCGGCGGCGATGTCCCGGGCCGCTTCGGCGGCCTGGGCCCGCGCGGCCCCGGCGACCACGGTCACGTAGGCGCTGACGTCGGCGTCGACGGCTTCGATGCGCGCCAGGACGGAATCGGTCAGCTCGACCGGCGAGAGACGCCGGTCCTCGATGGCCGCTGACGCCTCGGCGAGGGACAGCTCGTAGGGCTCCATCGCCTTCACCGCCCCTGGGAGCCGGCGTGGTAGACGGAGGCGGGCGGGGTCTCCCCCAGGTCGATCTCTCGCAGCCGGCTGATGACGGTGAGGACGTGGTGCGCCGTTCCGGCGACGGCGGCGTGCCGGTCTTCTCCGAGGGAGAGTCCGGCGCGCATCGCGGACTCGGCGGCCGCTTCGGGCGACAGCGGGGGAACAGACATGACCGAAGTCCTTTCCGGGCAGCGGCACTCGGGTGCCGCCTCGGTCCCGCACGAGGGAGCGGGAGCCGCCCAAAAGCTAAATATTTGCGTGAGGGGCAGAGTAGGGGGAGTACGCCACTAACGCAAACTCTGAGCCTTAGTCGTTCGAGAATCGTCCCGCCGCTGGCCTAAAGCTCATTCATTGCGTTAGCCGGGCGGGCGGGGTAGCGTAAAAGCAACATCTCAGCGTTAAGGAGGAGGCGAGCTCATGACCTCGGACCCGACTGCCCTCGCAGCGCCGCTCCACACCCCCGCGTGGACCGTGGGGGGCGTCACCGTCCACCGCATC
This sequence comes from Streptomyces sp. NPDC006512, assembly GCF_040611935.1. Lineage (NCBI taxonomy): Bacteria > Bacillati > Actinomycetota > Actinomycetes > Kitasatosporales > Streptomycetaceae > Streptomyces > Streptomyces sp. NPDC006512. The sequence goes on from NZ_JBEXPG010000073.1 coordinate 7,723, forward strand.
GACGAGGTGGAACTGCCCCCACAGACCGGACCTTGGCTCCTGCCCCGGGCGACACCCGACGTCGTGGCCGAATTCCCCTGGCTACAACCAGACTTCGCGGGATCCGACCGGATGCTCCGCCTGGCGAGCCACACGTTCGCGATCGAGGCGGACGGACTGCGGATCCTCGTCGACACGGGCATCGGGAACGGAAAGGAGCGCGCCAACCCCGCCTGGCACCGGCTCCGCACCGACTACCTGGACCGTCTGGAGCGGGCCGGCTTCTCCCCCGAGACCGTCGACGTCGTCATCCTGACGCACCTGCACACCGACCACGTCGGCTGGAACACCCGCTCCCACGCGGGTACCTGGGTCCCCACCTTCCCCAACGCCCGTTACCTCGTGAGCCGCACCGAATGGGACCACTGGGCGTCCGTGGACATGGACGGGCCCCGGCAGCAGATGTTCCGCGACTCCGTCCACCCCGTCGCCGACCACGGACTCCTCGACCTCGTCGAGGTACCCGCCGGCGGACTGGTCGCCGCCCCCGGCGTCACCCTCGTACCGGTTCCCGGCCACACACCCGGACAAGTCGCCGTACGGCTGGACAGCCGGGGCAGCTCGGCCCTGATCACCGGCGACTGCATCCACCACCCCGTCCAGCTCGCCGCGCCCGGCATCCACAGCCACGTCGACATCGATCCCGCGCGGGCCGAGGCCACCCGTCGCGACCTCCTCTCGGACCTCGCGGGCACGGACACCCTCCTGCTCGGCAGCCACTTCCCCCCGCCGACGGCAGGACTCGTCCGCGCGCACGGCGCCGCCTACCGTCTGCACCCCGTCCCCGCCCGCCCCGGCCGCCCGAGGGCCACCGCCACGCCCACGGGCGGCCAGGCACCGGCTTGAGTGAGGTCAGAACTCGTCTTCGCGCATCTCGTCCTCGCCGCGCTCGCGCCGCATCTCCTCCCGGCGGCGCTGCGCGAGCTCCTCCGGGCTCACCGACCTCTCCGCGCGGGTACCGGGGTGAACGGGATCCTGACTCATGGCACCGGAGCGGTCCTGCTGCTCCCGGCCCTGCCCCGCTTCCTGGCGCTCGTCCTGCCTACCGTCCATGTCTGCCACTCCTCCATGACGTGCTCACCGAGGCTTCCTCCCCTCCACACTGACACGAACGGCGCATCGGCACCCCCACGCCCGACAGCGGAACAGCACTGCATAAGGTCACGGTTCGTGACGAAGACCGGTCTCGCCCGGAACGACGAGGCGCTCCTGAACCGGGACTACTCCACGGCCACCGACGCAGCACCCACGACCACAGGAGTGACCCGCATGTCCCAGATCACCGTCCGCGCCGCCCGGCCCGAGGACTTCCCCCAGTGGCGAGCCCTCTACCGCGGGTACGCGGACTTCTACCGCGTGGAGCAGACGGAGGAAGCGGCCGAGACGGTGTGGGGGTGGGTCAACGACCCCGCCCACGAGGTCGACGCGCTCGTCGCCGAGGACGCCGACGGCCGGCTCCTCGGCCTGGCCCACTACCGTCCGTACGCCCGGCCGCTCTCGGCGACGGTCGGCGGCTTCCTCGACGACCTGTTCGTGGCGCCGGAGCACCGCGGTTCGGGCGCCGTCGACCTGCTGCTCGGCGCGCTGCGCGAGATCGCCGCGGAGCGCGGCTGGAGCGTGGTCCGGTGGATCACCGCCGACGACAACCACCGGGCGAGGTCGAAGTACGACCAGGTGGCCACGCGCACCATGTGGGTCACCTACGACATGGCACCCGGCCGCTGATCCCCGCGGCTCAGCCGCCTCCCGCGCCAGGGCCGGGGGGTACGGGGGCCGGCGCGGGGTTGCGGAGCGTGGGCCGGGACCAGGGCGCGTCTTCGCCGCCGGACTCCGGCCGCAGCCCGAGCTCGCGGAGCTGGTTGACCGCCGTCATGGCGACGAACAGGGCGTTCGGGTTGGCGCCGCCGGTCCCTCGGCCGGCCATGGCTTCCGCGTAGCGGGTGGTGAACGTGCTCGGCCGGACGTGAGGGGCCTCACCGGTCAGCCCGAGCGCCGCCTCGTGCAGGGCGGTGGCCTGCTCCAGCAGGCCGTCCAGGTAGGACACCGCGTCAGCGCCACGGCGCACGGCGAAGGTGTGCCCGTCGGTGAGGAGTGCGGCCCGTCCCTGCTCGAAGAGGAGGGAGGCGGCGCCGAGCACGGTCTGGATCTTGAGCTGGTCGGCGTCGGCCATCGCACCGCAGGGCCCGTTGCCCTCGTCGGACAGGTGGAGGACACCGCAGTCCCGCAGGTGCACGATCACGTGCCCGGCGCAGTGTCCCTGGCTGCGCAGTACGCGGACCGCGCCGTCGGCGAAGGTCCAGCCGGAGAACCGGAGGGGGCCGAACCTGATCTGCTCCAGCGGCCGCTCCTCGTAGGTGCGGGTCGTCGCGCCGAAGGGGCGCATCGGCTGGAAGAGCGACACCAGCCTGTCGGCGGTGGGCGCGGGCGGCGCCGGCCCGGCGACGCGTTCGAAGGACCGCACCCAGTACGTCGCCGGGTCCTGCATCTGGTCGACGTCACGGGCGGGGACGTAGTGCTCGACCGGCACGCCCAGCTCGTCGGCCAGGTCGTTGTTGCCGACGTGGTCGAGATGGCCGTGGGTGGTCAGCAGCAGGGCCCGGGACCAGGGCCCGACCCGGTCGGCCGCCGCCCGCAGCGCCGCGCGGAAGGGCGCCGTGACTCCGGTGTCGACCAGCACCAGGGTGTCGCCGGTCCGGTGCACGAGGGCGTTGGCGACGTCGGGCTGACCGTGCTCGACGTCCAGTTCCTGCCCGAGGACCAGTACGGTCCTGTCGTCGATCTCGATCAGGTCGCCGAGCGCGGTCATGGTTCCTCCCGCGGTCCCGTCCGGTGCGGCTCGCCGCGGAGCCCTGGCTGCGAGCGTACGCCGCCCCGGGCGGGGTGTCCTCGGGAACGAACCGACCCCCGGTCGTGGCCGGCCGTTCGGGTACCTGTCCGAACACCAGGACCCGCTCCGGCCGTGCTCACCGCCGTGATCGGCGGTCGGCCGCGTCGTACTGCGCCAGGGTGAGGGCCGCGGGGCGCAAGGACCCTTCCAGGGCCCGGAGGAGGGTGTCGTCGAGGCCGCCCAGGGCTTCGGCGCTCTCCTCGACCGCGTCCCGGACCACTTCGGCGGCGACCTCTCCGGGCGGCGCGTGGGGTCCCAGCTTGCTGACGGCTGCCGCCGCGCGGGCCGGCGTGAGCAGCTCGGTGGCCCGGGCGAGGAGCCAGCCGGGGACGCCTGCGGCGCCTTCGGCGGGTGCCAGGTAGGGGCGCGCGCCGTCGAAGCGTTCGTCCTCGGCGAAGGAGGGGTGCTTGACCTTGGCCACGGGGCGGGTGGTCGGCCACCACTCCTCGGCGGGCTTGATGACGAGCCCTTCCGCGAGGTTGCCGGGCAGCTCGGGCAGGCCCAGCAGGGCCGGTACCCGGGTCGGGAACACCGGCGTCCGCTCCTGGACCCGGGCGAGCGTCCCGCGGGCGATCAGCGGGGCGCAGTACAGGCCCGCGGCGGCCGCCGCCTCGCGCAGTGCCCGGTCGGCGACCCAGCGGACGGAGTCACCGGTTCCGATCGTCGCGTCGAACGGCAGCCAGAGCAGGTGCGGCGCGTACCAGACGCCCGTCTGCACCGGGTCCGTACGCGGTGCGGGCGGCACGTCCGGGTGCGGATAGCGGCCGCCGGCCAGTTCGCCGTAGAGCGTGACCGGTTCGGAGGCGTCCGTTTCGAGGCCGTGGCGCAGGGCCGCCGCGCAGCGGGCCGCCGCGACGGCGAGGGCCGGCCAGATCCGCCCCACGCCGAAGAACTCGTCGAGGCCGCTCTCGTCGAGCAGTTCGCGGCGTTTGGCCGGGTGGACGCCGGTGCGGTCGCAGACGAGGGCGAAGTTGGCGCCGTGGACCTTCTCCAGCGCGACCCATTCACGGGCCGCCCGCCCCTCGCCCAGCCGGGTTCGGGACGGGATCTTGGGGTACGGCGTCCAGCGGGTGTCAGGCATGCGGACCGTCCTGCTGGTGCGGTTCGGGCCGGTGGCCCTCGGGGTGTCCCCGGGTGAGGCGCAGGGTGTGCGCGGCCGCGTTGCGGATGGCGCGGGCGCCGGGCGATGCCGCTCGTGTGCTCAGTTCGCGCAGGATCGGGCGCGGGGTCCGCGGGTTCGCGGCCAGCAGGGCGAGGACGTCCGCGAGTCCGGTCGCGGCGAGCTCGGCGGCGGCCTCGGCGTCCAGGGACGCGCTGGCGGCCTCCCGGCGCTGTTCCCGGCGCCGGAGGGCGTCGGAAACCCGCGGGTCGGCCGACTCCCGGGCGCGGGCCGCGATCAGCTCGCCGCGTACCGGGTCCGGGACGCTCGACTCCAGGAGGAGGGCGAGTACGTGGGCATCGGGGTGCCGGTCGAGGAACCGCGCCAGCCGGCCGGCGTCGCCGCTCGGCGCGGTCGCCAGGTACCGGGCGTGGAACCCGGCCGCCTCCCGGCCGGTGTCCCCCGCTGCCGCCGCGGTGGTGAGCGCGTCCTCGTACGCGGTCAGTTTGAGTGCCGGGTCCGGATCGGTCTCGGCGAGGGCCCTCAGCAGCCAGCCACGGGAAACACCGCCGTACTGGCGGACGAAGGCGGCGAACTCGTCCGGCGGGACGGCGGGATCGCGGTAGAGCTCCAGCCCCAGCGTCAGGACCGCCTCCGGGTACCGGTGGACCTCACACATCCGCACCAGCAGCCCGCGGGGCCCGGCACGGTGCCCCAACGCGTCGGTGAGCACGCCCCGGTCGCACAGTTCGAGGAGGTACTCCCCGGAGATGTCCGGGTGGTGGACGAACCCCCGCCCGAGCTCCTCGTGGCCTTCACGGACCACCGTCTCGACGATCTGGCGGAGCTGCGCGGCGGACGCCCGCGCCACGGCCGCCGCACGGTCGAGCGCGTTCGTCAGTGCGGCGGTGTGGTCCTGGGCCTCCAGGGCCCGGTAGAGACCGTGGCGCCAGGCCGGCCGCAGCATCCCGGCGGCCAGCGTCGCCGGATCCACGTCGTCTTCGGTGATCACCGTGGCGACGATAGCTGCTGTGCTCCCGGCGGGGCGCGGGCTTTGTTCTCGTCAGTCGTCCTGCCGCCGGCGGACCATCTCGGTGATCCAGGCGGGCGCGAACGGAGACGTGCAGCCCGGGGAGGTCGGGTAGTCCTTCAGGACCTCCAGCCGCTCGCCGATGGCGAGCGCCCGGGTGCGGTACTCGGCGTGCTCGATCCCGATCTGAGCCAGGCAGTGGTTCATCGCCCACTGCAGGCGGTCCGGGGCGTCCTTCATCTCCGCCTCGATGACGTCGAGCAGCCCCGCGAGGTCGAGGCCCTCGGGCTTCTTCGCCACGCGTTCGGTGGTCAGGGCCCAGCCGGCGCTCGCGACCACGGGATCCGGATCGGCGGACCAGGCCAGGCGCAGCTCTTCGGAGTGCGGGTTCTTCTTCACCACGTAGTTCACGAGCCAGTCGTGCACCTTGGGGGCGCGCGCCCCGCGCAGCATGCCGTCCAGCTCGTCCCGTCCGAACGCCTTCGGGCGGCAGATCAGGAGGGCCAGCAGCCGGGCGGCGGTGTCGTCCGTCTCCCAGAGCCGGCGGGCGAGTTCCTGCTGCGTCTTCAGCCGCTTGGCGACCGCGCGCAGCTTGCCGAGGTTCACGCCGTGATCGTCACCGTGCCGCTCGTTCACCGCGCGTGCCTTCGGGTCCTGGAGCGCGGCGAGCTCGGCCATCACCTCGGCCACCGTCGTCCCGGTCAGCGTCGTCCCGGCCACTTCCGCCTCCTGTACGTCGTATGCGGGATTCAGCCTACGACGGAATTCGGCCACCTCCGGAGCGGAGGCCGGGGGTACAGGGGGGTGCCGTTCTCCCTCGACGCCTGCGCGCCCGGTGTTTCGGGAACGCCGAACGGGTCAGACGAGGGACGGGCGGGCGCTCGCGCCCGCTCCGAAGGGCCCGATCCGATCCGAAGGGAGCCCGAGGTGGGGGACGTTTCCCGTCCGGAAGGCCGTGCGGCCGGCCGTCGGCCGTGGCAGGAGGAGGCCGAGTGCCTCCGGCTCGGCTCGCGCCTGCTCTTCCGCCCCGCCCGGGAACGCGGCGGGGAACGCGACGGGCCACCGGGACTCCGCGCTGCCGGAGCTGCCGCCGCCGCTGCCGCTGCCGCGAAGGACGTGTGCGCGCTGTGCCCGGTACAGCCGGAATGCCTGCGGCACGCGCTGCGCGTGGGCGAGCCGTACGGAGTGTGGGGCGGGCTCGACGAGGGGGAACGGCGCCGCCTCGTCGCCGCGCGGGCGGAACGCCCCGCCCTGCCGTCCAGCGCCTGACGGACCCGGCGCCCGCACGCGGCCCACGCCGCCGGGCCGCCCCAGACGAGTACGAGGAGTACCGCCATGTCGACCAAGGTTTCCGATTTCGTACTGGAACGCCTCCGCGCGTGGGACGTGGAGCATGTCTTCGCGTATCCCGGTGACGGGATCAACGGCCTGCTGGCCGCGTGGGGCCGCGCGGAGAACCGGCCGCGGTTCGTCCAGGCCCGGCACGAGGAGATGGCGGCCTTCCAGGCGGTCGGGTACGCCAAGTTCTCCGGCCGGGTCGGCGTCTGCGCGGCCACTTCCGGGCCCGGGGCCATCCACCTGCTGAACGGCCTGTACGACGCGAAGCTCGACCACGTGCCGGTCGTGGCCATCGTGGGCCAGACCGACCGGAGCGCGATGGGCGGCTCCTACCAGCAGGAGGTCGACCTGGCGAGCCTGTACAAGGACGTGGCCTCCGCGTTCTGCGAGACGGTCACCGTCCCCGAGCAGCTGCCGAACGTGATCGACCGGGCGATGCGCACGGCCCTCGCCCAGCGGACCGTCACGGCGGTCATCCTCCCCGCCGACGTGCAGGAGCTCGACTACGTGCCGCCGGCCCACGCCTTCAAGATGGTGCCTTCGAGCCTCGGCATGTCCGCCTACGCACCCGTCCCCGCGCCGGCGGACGTCGAACGGGCCGCCGAGGTGCTCAACGCGGGCGAGAAGGTCGCGATCCTCATCGGCCAGGGCGCCCGGGGCGCCCGGCCCCAGGTGGAGGAGCTGGCACAGGTGCTGGGCGCCGGGGTGGCGAAGGCGCTGCTCGGCAAGGACGCCCTGCCGGACGACCTGCCGTACGTCACGGGGTCGATCGGGCTGCTGGGCACCCGGCCCTCGTACGAGATGATGCGGGACTGCGACACCCTGCTCGTGGTCGGCTCCGGCTTCCCCTACTCGCAGTTCCTGCCCGCCTTCGACCAGGCCCGCGCCGTACAGATCGACATCGATCCGTTCATGGTCGGACTGCGCTACCCGTTCGAGGTGAACCTGGTCGGGGACGCGGCGCGGACCCTCGACGCGCTGCTGCCCCTGCTGAAGCGGAAGAAGCACGGGTCCTGGCGCAAGAAGATCGAAAAGGACACGGCCCGCTGGTGGACGGTCATGGAACGGCGCGCCGGCGTGGCGGCCGACCCGGTCAACCCGGAGCACGTCGTGCACTCCCTCGACGCCCTGCTGCCCGACGACGTGATGCTCGCCGCCGACTCCGGATCGGCCGCCAACTGGTACGCCCGGCACCTGCGGCTGCGGGGGTCCATGCGCGGCTCGCTGTCCGGGACGCTGGCCACGATGGGGCCGGGGGTTCCGTACCTCATCGGTGCGAAGTTCGCCCGTCCCGAGCGGCCCGCGATCGCGATCGTCGGGGACGGCGCGATGCAGATGAACGGCATGGCCGAACTCGTCACCGCCGCCAAGTACTGGCAGGACTGGGAGGATCCCCGGCTGGTGGTCGCGGTCCTCAACAACGGTGACCTCAACCAGGTCACCTGGGAGATGCGCGCGCTGAACGGCGCACCGCAGTTCCTTCCCTCCCAGTCCCTTCCCGACCTGCCCTACGCGGACTTCGCCCGCCTGATCGGCCTCGACGGCGTGCGCGTGGAGAAGCCGGCCGACGTCGAACCCGCCTGGCGTCAGGCGCTGGCCGCCGACCGGCCGTTCGTCATCGACTTCCGTACGGACCCCGCCGTCCCGCCCGTTCCGCCGCACGCCGACCTCGACCAGATCGAGGCGACGGCCTCCGCGATCCTCAAGGGGGACAGCGACCGGACCGGCATGGTGCGGCAGGGAATCAAGTCGAAGATCCAGGAGTTCCTGCCCGGTCACCGCCGCGACCGGGACCCGGGCGGCAGCTGACCCCGCCGTCGGGCCTCGGCGGCCGCGCACCGGCCGCTCGGGCGTAGGCTTCGCTCAGCACGGACGCGACGGGGGCGGAGCGCATGACGACGGAGACGGCACAGCGGTGGGGGGCGACCCTCGATTCGGTCGTGGTGTACGCGCGGGGAGCGGTCTGCCGCCGCCTGGCGCGGGGCCGGGTTCCGGCCGACGGCCGGGTGCGGGTGGCGGGACTGCCCCGCTCGCTGGACCCGGGCTCGCTGCGGGCCCGCGTCCTGGACGCTCCCGGGGTGCGCGTCACCGAGGCCCGGGTGGAGGTCGAGGCCGCACCGCTCGGTACGGGCACGCCCGAAGGACTGCGGCGCGAGGTCGAGCGGCTGCGCGACGCGCACGGGGCGGCGCAGGGGCGCCGGGACCGACAGCTGAGCCTGATCGAAGAGGTCGGGGCCCTGCGCCCGGTCGCGCCTGCGCGCAGGCGCGACGACCCGTACCGCCGCACCCCGGTCGACGCGTGGCTGGAGCTCGCCGATTTCGTCGACGAACGGCTGACGGGGCTGCACGCCCGCCTCGTCGAGCTGGAGGAGGCGCTGCGCGTCGCCGAGCACGAACTCGCCGTCGCCGCCGACCGGCTCGCCCGCGCCTCCACCGACGCGCCGTCAGCGCACGTGGAGACCACGGTGTGCGCGGTCCTCACCCTCGACGCCGCCGGTGGCGGTGCCGGTGACGCCGAGGTGGGCCTGGAACTGGAGTACGCGGTGCCGGGCGCCGTCTGGGTTCCGGCCTACCGGCTCTCCTACCGTCAGGGCGACGGCGGCGGCCGCCTGGTGCTGCGCGCCTCGGTCGCCCAGCGGACCGGCGAGGACTGGAGCGGCGTACGCATCGCACTGGCCACCGCGGACCTGCGGCGGCGCACCGACCTGCCGAGGCTCCGCTCGATGCGCATCGGGCGCCGTCAGGCCGCCCCCGCGCCCTCCGGCTGGCGCGAGCCCCCGGCGGGACTCGCCGACCTGTTCGCCGGGTACCAGGGGGCCGGCCCCCGCCCCGCCGGCGCCGGCGCGCCCGTGGCCGTGGCGGCCCGCCCCGCTCCGGTGGCTCCCGCGGCCGGTCCCGTACCGCCGCCACCGCCGCCTCCCCCGCCGTCGGCGCCGCAGGGCTACGGCGCTCCGCCGGCCGCGTTCGCGGCGCCCGCGGGTACGGGCGGCTCCTCCGAGACCTTGGCCGGCGGGATGCCCCGCCTCGCGCAGCCGGACGGCGCCGTGCCACCGCCCGCCAGGGCGCGCAGGGGTGCCCCCTCCTTCGCCGGGGCCCCCGCCGCCCCGGCACCTGCCGCTCCGGCGGCTCCCGGTGGTGTACCCGCGCCGCCTCCGCCGGCACCGGTGCCCGGTCCGCCGCAGCCGAGCGGCGCCGAGCTCGACTACGCCGCCCTCGTCCTGTCCGGCCCCGCCGAGCAGTCCGGTCGCAGGGGCCGGCTGTTCCCCGGTGCCCCCCTCGACCCGGTGGCGGCCGAACACCGCCGCCGTGCCGAAGCGGTGGCGGCGCTGCCGCTGCCCGCGCAGGCCGTACGGCCCCGCGAGTCGGCGGGTTCCTTCGACCACCGCTTCGACGCCGCGGCCCGCGCCGACGTTCCGTCGGACGGTACCTGGCACACCGTCACCGTCGCCGAGATCCCGGTCGGCCTGCGCACCGAGTACCTCAGCGTGCCGGCCGTGGAGCCGACCGTGTACGCGACGTTGGTGCTGTCCAACGCCACGGACCAGGCCCTGCTGGCCGGCCCGGTGGAGGTCTCCGTCGACGGCGACTTCCTGCTGACCACCGCACTGCCCACGCTCGCGCCCGGCGGTGTCCGCCGGGTGGGACTCGGACCGGCCGAGGGCATCCGGGTGACCCGCCGGACGAACCTGCACGAGTCGACGTCGGGGCTGCGCAACAACACCACGGTCCTCGACCACCGCGTTCACGTGGAGCTGGCCAACGGGCTCGCGAGGCCCGTCACCGTCGAGGTCCGCGAGCGGGTGCCGGTCACCTCCGACCCGGACGTCCGGATCGAGGAACGGGCCGACTGGACGGCGCCCGAGCACGGCGTCGGGCCCGAGCACCACGCCCCGGGCACCCGGGTCTGGCGGCTCGACCTGCCCGCAGGCGCCACCACCGCCCTCGACGGCGGCTACGAGATCCGCATCCCGGCCGGCAAGGCCCTCGCCGGCGGCAACCGCAGGAGCTGACGCACCCCATGTCCACGGCCCCGAAGCCGATCGCCCTCCCCGTCACCGCCGTGACCTGCCTGGAGGACCGCGCCCACGTCGAGCGCGCCGTCGTGCTCGACCTGGAGGCGGGGGTCCAGCGGCTGCGCCTCGGCCCGGTCAGCGCGCTGGCCGTGGACCGGACCCTCCATGCCGAGCTGACCGCCGGATTCCCCGCGAGCGTCCTCGACGTGCGGATCGTCCGCAGCTGGACCCCCCGCGGTCCGCTGCCGTCCCCCGACGAGGACTCCGCCCTGCGGCAGCGCGTACGCGCCCTGGAGGAGGAGCGGCTGGACCTGGGGCAGCGGCGCGACCGGCTGCGTACCCGCCTCGACCTGCTCGGCGTCCTCACCGCCGATCTCCTGCGGGACATCGGCGAGGGCGCCGGCCGCGGGGAGACCGAAGGGCCCCGCTGGTCCCGCGAACTGGACCGGCTGGACGGCGAGCGGGACGCGTACGGGGAGCGACTGCGCGCCGTGGACGCCCGGCTGGCCGCCCTCGGCACCGAACTGGCGGCGGCGCAGCGGGCCATGCGCGTCTCCGAGGAAGAACCCGCCGAACTGGTCGGGCACGTCGAGCTGACCGTGGAGGCGGCGGCCGCCGGGCCGGTGGAGCTGCGCCTGAGCCACCTCACCCCCTGCGCGCTGTGGCGGCCCGCCTACCGGGCGGTCCTCGACGGGGACTCCCTGACGCTGGAGACCGACGCGGTGGTCTGGCAGCGCACCGGTGAGGACTGGTCGGACGTACGGCTGACGCTGTCCACCGCCCGCTCGGCGCTGGCGACCGATCCGCCACGGCTGGACGAGGACCGGCTGACGCTCAGGGACCGCTCGGCGGCCGAGCGCCGCACGGTCGACGTGGAGCTGCGCGAGGAGGAGATCGGGGTCCTCGGCCCCGCCCCGGTGCTCGGCCTGCCCGGGGTGGACGACGGCGGCGAGACCCGGGTGCTGCACTCCCCCGCGCCGGTCTCGGTGCGCGGGGACGGCCGCGCCCACCGCGTGCCGCTCGCCGTCTTCACCACCGCCGCGGTCAGCGAGTACGCCTGTTCGCCCGAGGTGTCGCCGCTGGTCACCCAGGTGGTGCGGTTCGACAACGCGGCCGGCCACGCACTGCTCGCCGGGCCCGTGGACCTGGTGCGCGGCAGCGGATTCAGCGGCCGCGGGACCCTGGACTTCACCGCGCCCGGCACCCCCGTCGAGCTCGCGTTCGGCAGCTGCGACGACCACGGGGTGGTCCGGCACGCCGAGGAGTCCCGCGACACCACCGGGATCATGCAGCGGACCGTGGTCACCCGTACCGTCCGGCTGCACCTGTCCCGGTTCTCCGCCCCCGGGGAGCTCGGCGACCGGGTGGTCGTCCTGCGGGAGCGGATCCCGGTCTCCGAGGTGTCGGCGGTGGAGGTGCGCCTGCGGAAGGACGCCTGCTCCCCGGCGCCGGAGGTGGTCGACGCCGACGGCATCGCCCGCTGGGACGTCGGTCTCCCGCCCGGCGGCCACCGTACGGTCACCCTGGTCTACGAGGTGTCGGCGAGCGCCAAGGTCGCCGGGATCTGAGCCTCCGGGCCCCGGGCCCGGTGGGCGGTCCGCCGTACGTCACGCCTGCGGCGGGCCGGTGAGGCAGGAGGGGCACAGCCCGCGGTAGGTCACCTCGGCCCCGGACACCGTGAAGCCGAACCGCTCCTGCGGCGGGAGGCCGGCCAGTGGATCGCCCGTCATGTGGACGTCGCGGATGATGCCGCAGCCGGAGCACACCAGGTGCTGGTGGGGATGGTGCGCGTTGGGGTCGTACCGCTTGGCCCGGCCGTCGGTGGAGACCTCCGCGACCTCGCCGAGGGACACCAGTTCGCCCAGGGTGTTGTAGACGGTCGCCCGGGCGATCTCGGGCAGCCGCAGGACCGCGCGGGCGTGCACTTCGTCGGCCGTGAGATGGACGTGCTCGCCGTCGAGGACCTCCGCGACGACACGCCGCTGGGAGGTCATCCGCCAGCCACGTCCTTTCAGCCGCTCCAGCAGGTCGCTCATGTGCGCTCACCCGTTCAGGCTCGTCGGGACAGCAGGAGTTTACCGGCAGCGGCCGGAGTTCCGGCGGGAAGCGGAACCGGCGGTTTGTCATTTCGGGCGTTCGCCGTGCGGGGGTGCCCTGCGTGTTCTCGTAGCGGTGCGGTCTGCGGTGCGCGACCATACGGACGCTGATGCACGCTCGATTGTCGGCGTCGTTCGGGTGGCGGGCCGCGGTGCTCGATCCGGACGAAGGGAATGCGTCAGGCGCAAGCAGCCAGCAGAGGGAAACACCGAGACAGGAAAGAAGGACGGACGTGTCCGGCAGCGAAAGCGAGAACCCAGTAATCCCCGCCCCGACCCCCGAGGCGACGCGCCCCAGGACGAACCGGGACTGGTGGCCGAACCAGCTGGACCTCCAGGTTCTCCATCAGCATTCGCCCCAGTCGAATCCGATGGACGAGGACTTCGACTACGCGCAGGAGTTCTCGTCCCTGGACGTCGAGGCGCTGAAGCGGGACGTCTTCGAGGTGATGACGGCGTCGCAGGACTGGTGGCCCGCCGACTACGGTCACTACGGGCCGCTCTTCATCCGGATGAGCTGGCACTCCGCCGGAACCTACCGCATCGAGGACGGCCGGGGCGGCGGCGGAGCCGGCGCCCAGCGCTTCGCCCCGCTCAACAGCTGGCCGGACAACGCGAGCCTCGACAAGGCGCGCCGTCTGCTCTGGCCGGTCAAGCAGAAGTACGGCCGGAAGATCTCGTGGGCCGACCTCCTGGTGTTCGCCGGCAACTGCGCCATGGAATCCATGGGGTTCAAGACGTTCGGTTTCGGTTTCGGACGGGAGGACATCTGGGAACCCGAGGAAATCTTCTGGGGCCCTGAGGACACCTGGCTCGGAGACGCCCGGTACAGCGGCGACAGGGAACTCACGGGTCCTTTCGGTGCCGTTCAGATGGGTCTGATCTACGTCAATCCGGAAGGCCCCAACGGAAATCCGGATCCGGTCGCCGCCGCCCGGGACATTCGCGAGACGTTCGGGCGCATGGCGATGAACGACGAGGAGACGGCCGCCCTCATCATCGGCGGCCACACCTTCGGAAAATGCCACGGCGCGGTCGATCCCGAGTGCATCGGTCCGGAACCGGAGGCGGGCCCCATCGAGCAGCAGGGTCTCGGCTGGCGGAACACGTGCGGCAGCGGCAAGGGCGTCGATTCCCTGACCAGCGGCCTCGAAGGGGCCTGGACCTCCGAGCCGACGAAGTGGGACAACGGGTACCTGGACAACCTGTTCGCGTACGACTGGGAGCTGACGAGGAGCCCGGCCGGCGCTCAGCAGTGGACTCCGACGGACCCCTCGGCCCGGGACACCGTGCCCGACGCGCACGATCCGTCGAAGCGGCACGCCCCCATGATGCTGACGACGGACCTCGCGCTGAAGCTGGACCCGGTGTACGGGCCGATCGCGAAGGGCTTCCACGAGAACCCGGACAAGCTCGCGGTGGCGTTCGCGAAGGCCTGGTACAAGCTCCTGCACCGCGACATGGGCCCCCTCTCGCGCTATCTCGGGCCGTGGGTGGCCGAGCCGCAGCTGTGGCAGGACCCGGTCCCCGCGGTCGATCACGAGCTGGTCTCGGAGGCGGACGTCGCCGACCTCAAGGGCAGGATCCTCGCCTCGGGACTGTCCGTCCCCCAACTGGTCGGCACGGCTTGGGCGTCGGCGGCGAGCTTCCGCGGCACGGACAAGCGCGGCGGGGCCAACGGGGCCCGGATCCGGCTCGCGCCGCAGAAGGACTGGGAGGTCAACGACCTGCCCGAGGTGGCGGAGGCGGTGCGGACCCTGGAAGGGATCCGGGAGGACTTCAACGCCTCGCGGTCCGACGGCCGGAAGGTTTCGCTCGCCGACCTGATCGTGCTGGGCGGCTGCGCGGCTGTCGAGCGGGCCGCGAAGGACGCCGGGCACGCCGTCACGGTCCCCTTCGCCCCGGGGCGTACGGACGCCACGCAGGAGCAGACGGACGTGGAGTCGTTCGCCGTGCTCGAACCGCGGGCGGACGGGTTCCGCAACTACCTGCGGGCGGGAGAGAAGCTGTCCCCGGAGACGCTGCTGCTGGACCGTGCCAACCTGCTGACCCTGACCGCACCCGAGATGACGGTGCTGACCGGTGGCCTGCGCGCGCTGAACACCGGTTACAAGGGATCCCGGCACGGCGTCTTCACGGACCGGCCGGAGAAGCTGACCAACGACTTCTTCGTCAACCTCCTGGACATGGGGACGGAGTGGAAGGCGTCGGCCGCGGACGAGAACGTGTACGAGGGCCGGGACCACGCCACCGGCGAGGTCAAGTGGACCGCCACCGCCGTCGACCTCGTCTTCGGTTCGCACTCCCAGCTCCGCGCCATCGCGGAGGTCTACGCGTCCAAGGACGCGGGCGAGAAGTTCGTGCGTGACTTCGTGGCGGCGTGGGACAAGGTGATGAACCTCGACCGGTTCGACCTCGCCTGAGCCCCGTCGGACCTCGCCCGGGCCCGGTGCCCGGTGGCGGAGACTCCTCCGCTGCCGGGCACGGACCGCGGGTCAGCGGAGGGTGGGGATCACGTCCCGCGTCTCGTCGGCCTCGACGCCCGTGGTCGTGCGGCGGCCGGGGGCGCCCGGGGGCGTCTCGTCCGCGCAGACGGTCCCGCGCGCGGGCAGCGCCAGGGTGGCGAGGTAGTCGTTGACGAGGGCGCTGACGCAGGCGCTCCGGTTGTAGCCGGTGTGTCCCTCGGCCGCGAAGGTCAGCAGGCGTCCGTTGTCCAGCGTCCGGGCGAGGGCGACGGCGTCCTGGTAGGGGGTGTCCGGGTCGCCGGTCGTGCCGAGGACGAGGATCGGCGCGGAGCCCGCCGCGCGGTAGGAGCCGTCGTAGCGGCTCGGACGCTCGGCCTGCCACTGGGCGCAGGTGGGCGCGTGGTTGTGGTCGTAGGTGGGCGGTCCCAGGCCGATGGGGGGTCCCAGCAGGGGCGCCGAGGCCGCGTGCGCGCTGACCAGCGCACCCAGGAGGAGGCGACCGGGCGGGTAGACGCGGTCGGCGCACTCGACGGCCGTGTTGACGTTGAGGAAGTCGAAGGAGCCGGGTGAGGGCGGGTTCAGCAGGAACGAGCCCTGGCGTGCCTGGGCCGCCCGCAGGGCCTCTCCCAGGTACGGCCAGATCTCCTTGCCCGAGTTGATGTTGAACATCAGGCGGTAGGCGAGGGTGTAGCCGGTGGCCGGCCGTCCGCTCGCGGTGATGACCGGGTCGGCGTCCAGGGCCCGCTTGAGCTGTTCGAAGGCCTGCCGGGGCTTGCCCTCCCCGAATCCGCAGGTGGTGGCGTTCTGCGCGCACCAGTCGAGGAACCGGCCGACCGCCCCGTCCAGGGCGGCGAACTGCGCCGCGTCGTAGGCGTACGGCACCTCGGAGTAGCGGTGCGGGTCGTAGGCGCCGTCCAGGACCATGGCGCGGACGCGGCGGGGGAACTGCGCGGCGTAGACGGTGCCCACGTAGCTGCCGAAGGAACGGCCGTAGAAGGTGAGCTGCTCCTCGCCGAGGGCCCGGCGCAGCAGGTCGATGTCCTTGGCGTTCGACCCGGTGCCGATGAACGGCAGGAGGCTTCCGGAGCGTTCCCGGCAGGCGTCGGCGAAGTCGCGGCCCTGCCGGACGGCTTCGCTCAGGGCTCCGGGGGCGGGCACGCCGCGTGCGGCGTCGACGGCGGCCGCGTACTCCTGGTCGTTCCAGCACTCCACCTGCCCGCTGCGTGCCACGCCGCGCATGTCGTACCCGACGACGTCGAAGGTGTCGCGGAGGGAGGCGGGGAGGGCCTCGTAGCTGTTACGGGCGAAGTCCACACCGGAGTTGCCGGGTCCGCCCGGGTGCAGCAGCAGGACGCCGGTGCGGTGGGCCGGGTCGGCCGCGAGCCGCCGGGTGACGGCGAGGGGGATCGTGGGTCCGGCGGGATCGCGGTGGTCCAGCGGTACCCGGGCGGTCGCGCACTCGAAACCGTCCCCCGGGGCGGCGCAGGGGCCCCAGGACAGGACGGGCACGGGCGGGGAGCCGGCGGTCGTCGCCGTGGCGGACCCGGGCGTGACGCCGAGGAGTGCCGTGACCGCGATCAGGACGAGGGTTATCCCCCACACCACGCGCTTGCGCGGGTCGTCGGTTGAACGGCTCTGCATACGGTGAACTCCCTCGGTGACGGGTCGGCAGGGGCAGCTCACGGGCAGGGGTGGCTCACGAGGTGGGGGGACGTGTGGGCGCCCGGGCTCGGCTGAGCGGCACGCACAGGTTGCCACCGGTGGGCCCGGCCCGGATAGACGGCGGGCCGTACGGGATCCGGAAGGGACCGCTCGGGTGGGGCGGTCAGCGGTCCCGTGCGGCCGGACGTGGTGAGGAGCCGTTGCTGACCGACTGGTAGACCTCCCTGGCCCGCTGACCGAGCCGGGGACCTGCCAGCCAGGTGTTGCCGTCCGGGCCGATGGAGGTGTTGCTGACCAGGGCGAGCGCGCCGGAAGGGTCGCGGGCGAACCACCCGCCGCCGGAGGCGCCGCCGTTCATGGTGCAGCCGATCCGGTAGAGGACGGGCTGGCCGCGCCTGACGGCCAGCCGTCCCGGGCGGTCCTGGCAGGAGAACATCCGCTCCCCGTCGAAGGGCTTCTCGGCGGGGTATCCCCAGACTCCCATCGCCGGGATCGTCGTCGCCGAGGCCGCCCCGAACCAGACGGGCGCCGCCCTGCCTATCGTCTCCTCCAGTGAGGCGCTGGTTCCCGAGCGCTTGACGTGCAGGACCGCGAAGTCGAAGGGGGAGCCTCCGCCTCCGCTGGGGGCGCCCTCGGCGATCCACTCCGGCGCGGTTTCCGCGCGGTCGGCCCACCACGTCCCGAAGGGGGCCACCGCGCCGAGGCCGGCTCGGGCGCGGGCCGCCCCCGTCAGTCCGTCGTTGTTGTACGACGGTACGAAGACGATGTTGCGGAACCACCGGCTCCCGGCCCCGCCGTGGACGCAGTGCCCGGCGGTCCACACCAGGCCGGAGCGGCCGGGGCGGGCGGGATCGCGCACGGCGGTGGCGGAGCACACGCTCGGCCCTTCGTTCGTGTCGAAGAAGAGCTTGCCCATGACGGCCGCGTTGTCGTGGTAGGCGGTCGCCTCCGGTTTCGCCGTGACCGGGGCGGGCTCGGGGTCGGTCACGTCCACGTCCGCGCCGAGATCGCCGGCCACCGGGCTGTCGGCGGAGACCGCCCCCGCCATCCGGTCGGGGGTCCACAGACCGGGGATGACCGGGTTGGTGAAGGCCGCCGGCAGCTGCGGGGCGGCGCAGCCGGAGAGGGCGACGGTCAGCGCGAGGGCGGCCAGCACGGCGGTGAGGAAGGCGGCACGGCGATGGAGCATGAGGTGACCCCCGTGGGGTGGTACGGCGCGGGCGGCCGTGGCTGCGAGGTGAGGCTCGGACTCTCTCCTAGCCACGCGGCTCCTGCGGGCCCTGTTCACCGCCGTACGGGCCGAGACACAACCGTGACATTCGGTCGGGCCCCGAGCCGGGCGCGAGACGCACGGCTCCAGCGGGCCTCCGACCGCCCTGCCGGACCGGCCCCGTAACCCGTTCGGCCGGGTACCGGCCGGCCGTATGCCGGGTTTCCCGGAGGCTCCGGGAAACGGCTGCCGGTTCGTCCCGATACCCGCCGGGCCGGCCGGGCCGGACGTAGCGTGGCCGTATGAGGACGCAGCCGGTCGAGGACAAGGGCCCGAGGGTGCCGCAGAGTTACCCGCCGAGGACGCCGCCGCCCCCGAAGCGGCCCGTGGAGCCGCCGAGGCCCCGGCCGAAGGCGCCGGGCGGCGACTCCCGGGGCTACGGCAACAGTTCGAGCGAGATGTGCGGGGACAGGGCGCGCAGGAGGGCGGGCGCGTCGAAAGCCGCGCCGGCGGAGACGACCCCGGTCGCCCTGGTCCGGCCCGTCAGGACGCGGTGGAGTGCTTCGACCGCGAGCGGCGCGCTGACGGCGTAGACGTCCCGGCCGCTCGCGGTCACGCGGTGTCGGGCGCCGGTTCCAGGGCCTTCTTGAGGTTGCGCAGGGTGGTGCGGATGTTGCCGCGCTGGAAGTCGGCGAAGGTGTGTCCCCGCGTCGCGACCCGGTCGAAGGCGCCGGCGACGAAGTCGGGCCACGAGCGCCGGTCGTCGGTCCAGGTCTCGGTCACCCTGGTGCCCCCGGGAACCGGCTCGAACCGGTACTCCCAGGTGGCGATGGGGCCGGGCACCCGCGGGCGCCGTACGCCGATGGCGTGCACCCGGAACCGGAACAAGCGGTCCGCCTCGACCGCCGTCACGGTGCAGCGCGTGGTCCAGCGGAAGGCGCCGCGCTTGTTCCGTCCGTCGAACACCGTCCCCACGCGCGTCTCACCGACGTCACCGTGGACGGTGGCGCCCAGGTTCTCCGGACTCCATTCGCCCATGCGGGCGGGATCGGCGACCTGCCGGAAGACTTCGTCGGGACGGACGTGGACGACGATGCTGTCGGACACCGTGAACGTACGAGGCATGGCACTCCCCTCCAGGCCGCCGACGCTACCGTCCCGGCACCCCCCACGGCTACCCATGGGTAACCTCGCGGTGAAAACTCGTTGCCGGCCCGGACCCGCCTCAGGCCCCGTCTCGCCGCCCGGCTCCCGCCGGACGGTCCTTCAGCGGAGCGATTCCCTCGGGGGGCGCTCGCGGAGGGCTCCGTACGCGAGGAAGTAGGCCGGGATCCGGTTCAGCCAGCGCGAGTCGGTGACGAGTTCCGTCATCCGCTTGGCCTTGCGGGGATCGCCGAACGCGGTCCGGCCGGCCAGCAGCGGTTCGATGACCTGGGTGTGGGCGAGGCGCTGGAGGCCCTGGGTCGCCACGGTGGTGGGCCAGCGCCGGTGCTGGACGCGGCGCACGTCGCGCAGGCCCACGGTGCTCGCGCGCAGCGGACGCACGAGGTGGCGGGCCGCGGCCACCGCGTCCTGCACGGCGAGGTTGATGCCGATCCCGAAGACGGGTGACATCGCGTGGGCCGCGTCACCGATGCACAGCAGCCCGGGACGGTGCCAGCGGCGCAGCCGGTCGAGCCGTACGTCGAGCAGTTTGACCTCGTCCCAGGAGGTGACGGCGCCGCTCCGGCCGGCCAGCCACGGGGCGGCGGCCGTGAAGCGGTCCATGAAGCGCTCCAGGCCCTCGGCGCGGCGCTCGGCGTCGGTCCCCTTCGGGATGAGCGCGGCGCACTGCCAGTAGTCGCCGCGGTCGATGAGCGCGGTGAAGAACCTGTCGCCCAGGGCGCCCACGAGGCCGCTGGGGTCGTCCTCGTGGCGCGGCAGGCGGAACCACCAGGCGTCCATGGGGCAGGGGAAGTGTTCCAGGCCGAGTTCGGGCAGGGCCCTGGCCAGTGAGCCGCGGCCGTCGCAGGCCACGGTCAGGTCGGCCCGGAGCTCGCCGGTGCCGCCGTCCGCGGTGCGGTAGCGGACGCCCGTGACCCGGCCGCGCTCGATGAGGAAGGAGGTCGCCTCGGTGTTCATGCGGAGGCGGAAGGACGGCTCCCGGCCCGCTTCGTCGGCGAGGAGGTCGAGCAGGTCCCACTGGGGGACCATCGCGATGTAGTTGTACTTGCCCGGCAGCGCCCCGATGTTGCCGACCATGACCAGGGAGCGGTCCGGCCCGATGGGCAGCTGCACGGAGGTCACCCGGCGCTGCGGCAGCCGGGCGAACCGTTCGGCCAGGCCGATCTCGTCGAGCAGCGACAGGGTGGAGGGGTGCACGGTGTCACCGCGGAAGTCGCGCAGGAAGTCGCCGTGCTTCTCCAGCACCGTCACCTCCACCCCGGCCCGCGCCAGCAGCAGTGCCAGCACCATTCCGGCCGGCCCGCCTCCCACCACGCAGCACGTCGTGCGCTCCACGGCAACGCTCCCTTCGCGGGGATCAGGTGAGCCCCAGAGGACGTATACCGCATTCGGGACGGCGCGGCCGGTAACGGCGACACCACGGCGCACCTCCCGCGCGCCCGGGTGACGCCGCCGTCGGCGCCCGCTTCCGCCGGTCAGGCGTCGACGGGGTGCCAGGCCGGGCCGTTCCCGTCCCGGCGGACGTGTCCGAACACGACGTCGGCGAAGTGGACGCCGAAGCCGACGGTGCCGGGCTCCGCCAGCTCGGCGACGAGGCGGTGGCGGTGAGCGGCCGTCAGGGCGGGGTCGTGGTCGAAGGCCGACGACCATGCGGGGTGGTCGGCCTGGATCGGCGAGTGCATGGCGTCGCCGAAGGCGATCAGGCGCCGTCCGCCGCCGGTGATGACGTACTCGGCGTGCCCGACGGTGTGGCCGGGGGTGATCCGTACGCGTACACCGGGGAAGACCTCCTGCCCGTCCGTGACCGTCCGTACACGCGGTGCGAGGGCCGCGACCTGTCCGCCCATGCCCTGGGCCTCCAGCAGGTCGCGGCGGTCCCACTCCTGCTCGGAGATCAGGTGGTCGGCGTGGGCGAACACGGGCCGGTCTTCGCCGGGGGCGGGGTGACAGGCCCAGCCGAGGTGGTCGGAGTGGAGGTGGGTGAAGGCCACCGCTTCGATGTCCTCGGGGCGGCGGCCCAGTTCGGCGAGGCCGCGCGGGAGGGCGCCTCCGTGGATCGCGGCGAGGGGGCCGTCCGGGGCCTGGAGGCCCTGCGGGCCGAAGCCCGCGTCGATGAGCAGGGCGCGGTCACCGCGCTCCACCAGCAGGGCGCCGACGCTGCCGACGAGGTGGCCGGCCGGGTCCAGGTACTGCGGGTGTGCGGCCCACACCTCGTCGGTGGTGTCCGGGAGCATCCGCAGCGGGCGCAGCCGCACGTCTCCGTCCGGTACGTACGACACCTTCGTGTCGCCCAGCCGTATCGAGCGGATTCCCGCCGGCCGGCTCAGTCGTTCGTCCCGCTCGACCGTCAAGTCAGCCATGGGTTCTCTCCTGTGAGTCGTCGTCAGGCCGTCGCGGTGCCTCCCGCGGCGACGAGCACCACCATAAGCATCAAGCTAGAATCATTCAAGCTAGAAATGTTTCACCTTGACGGAGTTGCTAGGGTGGTGGCATGACGACGCCCCCCGAACAGCAGGCCATCGCCGAGCGACAGCTGTGCGGTCTGGTGAACGGGCTCGCGCAGCGGATCGCCGAGCACGTACGGGAACGCGCCGCCACCCTCGGGCTGACGGCGCCGCAGGCGACCGCCCTGCGGGAGATGAGCGGACCGATGACCATGCGGGAGCTCGCCGAACGCATGAGCTGCGAACCCTCCAACACCACGTTCGTCATCGACAAGCTGGAGAAGCAGGGTCTCGTCGAACGCCATCCGCACCCCACCGACCGGCGCGCCAAGCACCTCGTCCTGACCGCCGAGGGGACCGCGCTGCGCGCACGTCTCCTCGGACTCCTCGCCGTGGACTCACCGCTCTCCGGGCTGAGCCCGCAGGAGCAGCGCGTCCTTCACGGTCTGCTGGAGCAGGCCGTCACCTCTCCGTGAGCCGGGGCCCGGGCCCGGGCCGGCAGGCGGCGCGCAGGTGATCCAGATAGGTGCCGGGACCGGCGTACACCTGGTCCTGGGCGCCGGAGCGGTGCAGTTCCATGCGCCCGTCCGGATGCAGGCGGACCGTGGTGGTGGCCGAGCGGGGCGGGGCGTCCGCGGCGTCGGGCGTGGTGCCGGGGAGCGTGGCGGGGTCGAGGACGGTGACGTGGCCGGGGAACACGGCCCGCGCCCCGGCCGCGCTGGACACCGGAGGGCGGCCCGTCCGGTTGGCACTGCTGACGTACAGGACGGGGTACGCGTCCAGTACCGGCCGGAGCGGGGCCCAGCGGGCGCCGAAGAGCAGGGTCCAGCCCTCGTGCGTGGCCGGAGCCAGCCAGTCGGGCGGGGTGTGGTCACGACGCAGCGGGGCCAGCAGCGTGACGCGTTCCCCGGTCAGCAGCCGGCGGGCCGTTTCGGCCGGCCCGGGGGCGAGGTCGAGCGCCCGCAGGACGCGGTCGGTCGTGTCGGGGTGGTGGGTCCACAGGGCGACGGGCTGACCGGCGGGGCGTCCCTTGGCCCGGTTCACCGCGTGCGGCGTGAGGGCGGTGACGACGTACGTCAGGGGTGCCGGATTGGGCAGCACCGCGGCCCGGCGCCGGGACAGGTTCGCGTGCGCGGCGTCGACGGTGTCGGTACGCGGAGCGGTCATCGCGGGGTCCGCGCGGAGGGGACGGTCAGGGCGGTGAGGTAGTCGGCGAATTCCCCTTCGTCGACCACGGCGTGTCCCTGGCCGTAGGCCCGTGATTTCACCCAGGTCGCCGCGGCGCGGGTCTGGTCGGGGTCGAGGTCGTGGCCGAGACGGGCCGCGACCGCGTTGATCACGCGGGCGCTCGCCAGATGCGTGAGGATCACCCGGGGCTCGATGCCGAGGAGTTCGAGCGGATCGTAGGGCTCGAACAGGCGGGGATGGACGAAGGGCGTACCGGTGGAAATGGTGCCGACGCCGTCCCCGACGACCGGGGTGGTCACGCCGAGCGGTGCGCCGGTCTCCGCGGCCACCATGCGGGCGAGGTCCGGCAGCAGGGTCAGGTCGGGAGCGGTCCACCAGGGGTCGCGGCCGTCACCGAGGAGGGCGCGGGTGCGTTCGGGGCGGTAGGCCAGCAGGAACAGGAGCTGTTCGGTGGCGACCATGCCGCTGCGTTCGGCGATGCCCAGCCAGGACGCGGAGTGCACGCGGATGCCCGCGCGCAGCGCCTGGAGGGTGTTGGCCAGCGCGAGGCCGAGGTCGTTGTGCAGGTGCGAGGCCAGGACGACGTCGTCGCCCGCGCGGCGGCGCACGGTGGTGAACAGGGACGCGGCGTCCTCGGGCAGCTGGTCGCCGACCGTGTCCGCCAGCACCACCACCCCGGCGCCGGCCTCCGTCAGGTGCGCCGCGTGCTCGCCCGTCAGCGCGTGGTCGGCGCGGGACGCGTCGGCCAGGCACACGTCGACCGCCACGGTGTCGTCCGTCTCCCTGGCCAGTGCGACCAGCGCGGCGCCCTTGGCCAGCGCCTGTTCGGCGGTGCCGTGGGTCATCACCCCCGCCATGGCCTCCGAGGCGGGCACGATCACCATGATCCGCGCGTGGGCGCCGCCCCGGACCGAGGCCAGGGCCTGGCGCACGTCACCGGCGGTGCCCCGGCACACCGCGGACACGCTCACCGCCCCCTCGGCCTCCACCGCCACGCGGCGGACCGCTTCGAACTCCTGCGGGCACACGGCGGGGAACCCGGCGGCGAACACCACGTGGCGGTGCCCGTTCCCGCCGAAGATCCGGCCCTGGGCGCGGGCCAGACGCACCCGGAAGTCAGCCGTCATCAGCGTCTTGGCCTGGGCCCCGTCACGTGGCGACTCCTCCCACAACACGAACCGCCCGGCCCGCGCCGACTCGCGCACCACATCAACCGCCACCGTCACACCCTCCGCTCACGGGGTGCGGACGGCCGGCCCGTCACGCCCCGGAAAAACGATCACCCGGAAGGGGTGTCGGCCACGGGCAGGGCGAGCCGATTCACCCGAACGGGTGGCCGGTCCTTCCCGGGCGGACGGGTCGGGGCGTACGGGTCCTACCGGTCGGGGCATACGGGTCGGGGCGTACGCGTCACCGGGGCGGCGTCCGGCAGAGGAGCAGGGTGACGAAGCCGAGCGTCCCGCGGTAGCCGTGGAGCCAAGCGTCGCGGTGGTCGTTCGCGGCCCGGAGGGCTTGGCCGCTGTCGGGGTGGCCGGGGTGTTCCAGGGCCCATCGGGACAGGGATCCGGTCCAGGACCACTCGTAGTCGTCCCATTCCCTAAGGGTGCTGACGTATCCGTGGAGCGGGGTCCAGCCCTGGTCCACGACGCGGTCGACGGTCGTGGCCAGGTCGTCGTGGTCCTCGGCGCGGAAGCCGAAGCCGAGGGTCTCCGGGCCGGGTTCGCGTTCCCAGAAGCACGTGCCGAGGAGGACGTGGCCGCCCGGGGCCAGGTGTCCGCGGGCGGCTTCGAGGGTGGGGGCCAGGCCGCCGAAGGCGTGGTCGGCCCCGATGCTGAGCACCAGGTCGTAGCGGTGCGGGGAGGTGAACCCGGTGGCGTCCTGTGCGTGGAACACGATCCGGTCGGCCAGCCCCGCTCCGGCGACGGCGCGCGTGGCGGTGGCTATGGTCTCGGCGTCGTGGTCGACCCCGTCGGCGCGCAGGCCGGGGTTCGCGGCGTGGGCGCGCACCAGCCAGCTTCCCGATCCGCATCCGAGGTCGAGGAGCCGGCCGGCGCCCGGCGCGAGGGCCCGCTCCAGGAGGGCCCGGACGGAGTCGTCGCTCAAGGGGGCGGCCACGGGGTGGTCGGCATGGGCGAGGGAGCTGATGCGTTGACGGTCCATGGCGGCATCCTGCCCTCCGCCCGCCGCACGGGTCTCCTGGTTATGGACGGGTCCCGGAGGGCCCGGGGTGCCGAGCGGCCGGGATCGCCTCGGCGTTCGGGGGCGTCCGCGGCGTCGGGCCGGGGGCTTGCGCGCCACCACCGGTCCGGATCGCCGCCAGGACCTCCTCGTGGAGCGCTGCCATACCGGCCTCCGGGAGGGGGACGGGGCTGCCGGTGAGGGTGTACCACTCCGCCGCCCCCGTGTACTGGACGGTCAGGGTGGCCCGGCCGGTGCCGTCGTCCTCCGTGGCGAGGGTCAGGTCGCCGGTGACGACACCGACCTCGTCGGTCATCGCACCGCCCGGCCCGGCCTTGACGAAGCCGACCAGGCGCACGCCCGTCGGCATGTACGGGGTACTGGACGGGTTCACCGGCGGCGTCCCGGGCCGACGCGCACCAGGCTGAGACGGACCAGGGGGAAGACCGCCGGAGCCGCACCTGCGGCGAGCAGGCGGCTGCGGTCGGCCCGCGCGGTTCGGGGTTGGTCGCTCATCGCTGTGTCTTCTCCCTGGTCTCGGCGGGGCCGGCCGCTCCACGACGGCCGCGGCCGACGGCGTTCCGTTCGAAGCCGCGTGTACCCAGGTTTCGGCAGGACATCCGCTGGTGCCGTGACCGGAAAGGTCCACCGGGTCGCGACACTAGTGACCCGGATCCTCGGCGGAGTCGAGACGCGCCGTGACCGGGGTGGCGGCGATGCCGTGCAGGAGGACCGAGAGCAAGACGGTGAACGTCACCACGGCCCAGAGTTCCCGTGCGGGAGCGGCGAAGTCCGCCTCGCCCAGGGCGTACGCCAGGTAGAAGAAGGATCCGATCCCCCGGATGCCGAAGACGGCGATCGCCGCCCGCTCCTTGCCGACGGCCCGGCCCCGGGCCAGGACCGCCCAGCCCACGGCCGGGCGGATCAGCAGGACGAGCAGTACGCCCAGAGCGGCCCCGCGCCAGGTCAGTGCTCCGAGGCCGCCGGTCGCGATGTAGCCGCCCAGGAGGAAGAGCACGACCGCCGTGAGCAGCCTCTCGATCTGGTCGGTGAAGGCGTGCATGACGCGGTGGTAGCGGTGGGCGCGTTCGGCGCCGCGGATCGTGCAGGCGGTGACGAACACGGCGAGGAACCCGTAGCCGTGCAGCAGTTCCGTCAGGCCGTAGGCGGTGAAGGTCGCGGCGAGGGCCACGAAGCCCTCGCGGTGTTCGGAGAGCCGCAGGGCCTTCCAGGCCGCCTGGAAGAACATCCAGCCGAGCAGCCTGCCCACGGCGACACCCACCAGCAGCCCCACCGTGCTGCGCACCAGTACGTCGCTCCAGGCCCAGTGCCACAGCCCTTGCGCGGACCAGCCGGTCGCGGAGGCCGCGGTGAGGGCGACGGCGGCCAGGACGAAGGGGAAGGCGAGGCCGTCGTTGAGTCCGGCTTCGCTGGTCAGCCCGAAGCGCACTTCGTCCTCGTCGTCGGCCTCGTCGGTCGGCTCGCCCACCCGTACTTCGGCGGCGAGGACCGGGTCCGTGGGGGCGAGGGCGGCGGCCACGAGGAGGGCGACGGCCGGCGGCCACCCGAGCAGCCATCCGGCGGCGGCCGCCGTCAGCAGGATGGTCAGCGGCATGGCCAGGCCCAGCAGCCGCCACGTCGTCGACCAGGCGCGCAGGCCGGGCGGCCTGTTGATGGCCAGGCCCGCGCCCATCAGGGCCACCACGACGCAGACCTCCGTGAGGTGCTCCACCACGCCCCGGTGCCGCACGGGGTCGAGTTCCGGGAGGGCGTCGAGCGGCAGCAGGAACACCAGGAAGCCCGCCGCCAGGAACACCATGGGCAGGGACAGCGGCCGTTTCGCCAGAGCCGTCGGCAGGACCGCCGCGCACAGGGCGCCCAGTCCCGCGCAGGCGTACACCATGTCGATCCCCGTCAGACCCAATCCGACCACCGTTCCCGTACGACGTCTCTCGCCGCGCGCCTACCCGATCTTGGCGCGGCCAGCCGGAATCGGCCCCGCCCCGCACCGCACCGGCCCGAGCCGCTCTTTCGGAGCAACCCGGCGACGGGCGGTGACATCGCCCCGCCGGGGCGGTAGCGGGGGCTCCCGGGCCGTCCGCACGCCTGCGCGCAGCCCTCCGACCGCTTGCCGCGGCGCCGGTCCGGGTGCGGTGTAGAGGTGGGCGCGGCCCTGGAGACCGCCGCGTGCCCGTACCCCACTGGAGGACGCACCGATGAGCACTGGCAACGGCTTCCCGACCGCCGAGCAGCTGATGGACCTGACCGTGTACGACAACGAGGGGGAGAAGATCGGAACCATCGGCCGGGTGTACCTCGACGACACGACGGACCGGCCCGAGTGGGTCACCGTCAAGACGGGCTGGTTCGGGATGAAGGAGTCGTTCGTCCCCCTCTCCGGTGCCCGCAGTGACGGGCAGGCCCTCCACGTCCCGCACACCAAGGACGTCGTGAAGGACGCCCCGCGGGTGGACGCCGGCCAGCACCTGGACGCCGGTGAGGAAGGGCGGCTCTACCAGCACTACGGGCTGAGCGCCGACCGGGGCAGCGGCGTCGGCAAGGTGCACCGCACCTCCGTCGACGTCCCGGGCATCGCCACCGGAACGTACGTCGACGACCGGGGCGAGGGACGCGGCAAGGAAAAGTGACTTTCCGCGGCGGCAGAGAGGCGGGCGGCGTGCTCATCGACCTTTCCGGGAAGACCGCTCTGGTCACCGGTTCCACCCAGGGCATCGGCGCCGCGATCGCTGCCGGACTGGCGGCGGCCGGCGCGCGGGTCGCCGTCAACGGCCGGAGCCGGGGTTCCGTCGACGCGGCCGTGGCACGGCTGGGCGCGGAGGGCGGCACCTTCCTCGGCGCGCCCGGCGACATCGCGACGCAGGAGGGCGCCGAGGCCGTCTTCGCCGCCGCCCCGGACGTCGACATCCTGGTCAACAGCCTCGGCGTCTTCGGCGCGCGGCCGGCCCTGGAGATCGACGACGCCGAGTGGCGCCGCTACTTCGACACGAACGTGCTCACGGCCGTCCGGATGATCCGGCACTACTTGCCGGGCATGGTCGAGCGCTCGTGGGGCCGCGTCCAGAACATCGCCAGCGACTCCGCCGTCGCGATCCCGGCCGAGATGATCCACTACGGCATGTCGAAGACCGCGCTCCTGGCCGTGTCCCGGGGCTTCGCCAAGGAGGCCGCCGGGACGGGGGTGACCGTGAACTCCGTCATCGCCGGACCCACGCACACCGGAGGCGTGGAGGACTTCGTGTACGAACTCGTGGACCGGGACCTGCCCTGGGACGAGGCGCAGCGCGCGTTCATGCGCGAGCACCGGCCCCAGTCCCTGCTCCAGCGGCTGATCGAGCCGGAGGAGATCGCGAACATGGTGGTGTACCTCAGCTCACCGCTCGCGTCCGCGACGACGGGCGGGGCGGTGCGGGTCGACGGCGGCTACGTCGACTCGATCCTCCCGTGAAGGGGCTTCGATAACCGGCGGGTTATCGGTCGGTGCGGGACTCGCCGTTGATCGCTCGAAGGGCTCCGTGGAGGCTGGTTCCCGGCCCGCGACGCCCCACGAAGGGCGTCTGAACCGCACGTTCGAGAACGGCCGGGGCGAATGTCGCCCCGGCCGTCACATTCGTGCGTCGCGGCGGGTCAGAGCAGTGGAACAGCACTGAAGCGCCCGTACGAGGGGGAAACCATGACCGGGTCGATTCCCGTCACCGGAGGCACCAGAGGCACCAGAGGCCCCCTGCCCGGCACCGCGGCCCGCCCGCCCGCCCGCCCGCCCGGCCGCTGCCGTGCCGTGCCCTGGGCTGACGTGCCCTGTGCTGACGTGCCCTGCCGTGCCCTGTGCTGCCGTGCCGTACCTCGTCCTGCCGATCTTCACCGTCCGAAAGAGCTCACGATGCGCGCCTTCGTCCGACTCCCGCTGACCGCCGCCGCCTTGGCGGCACTCCTGATCACCGCCGCCGCCCCCGCGCACACGGCCTCCGCATCCGCCTCCGCCTCCGCCTCCGCGGGAGCGCACCGGTGGACCGCCGGCTGGGCCACGGCCGTCCAGCGCCCCTCCCAGAGCTGGTACCCGACCTGGGCGGAGGCTGGCTTCGACCACCAGACCGTACGGCAGACCGTCCGGGTCGGCGCCGACGGCTCCGAGCTGCGGGTACGCCTGTCCAACGCCTTCGGCACGACCCCGCTGCGGCTGACCGGCGCCACCGTCGGCATATCGGCCGGGGGCGCCGCCGTCCGGCCCGGGACCGTCCGTACGCTGACCTTCGGCGGATCCGCCTCCCCTTCGGTCCGGCCCGGGGACCGGCCGGCCAGTGACCCGGTCCGGCTGCCGGTGAAGGCGGGCGACCGCCTCGCCGTCACCCTGTACTTCGACGGCCCCTCGGGACCGGCCACCTTCCACAACGTGGCCATGGAGGACACGTACCGGGCCGACGGCGACCACCGCGCGGACCTGGGCGCGGACGCGTTCGCGCAGAAGAGCGCGTCCTGGTACTTCCTCGAAGGCGTCGACGTGGCCGGCGCGCCGGCGGGCGCGCGGCGGGACACGGTCGTCACCTTCGGCGACTCGCTCACCGACGGCGCCGCTTCGACCACCGGGGCCGACAACCGCTACCCGGACCAGCTCTCCCGCCGGCTGGCCTCCGAGGGCCGGCAGCGCCCGGTCCTCAACGCGGGCATCGGCGGCAACCGGGTGCTGAGCGACTCCGCGTGCTTCGGTGAGAAGGCCACGACCCGGTTCCGGCACGACGTCCTCGGACAGATCCGGGTGGGCACCGTGATCGTGCTGGAGGGCACCAACGACATCCTCATGGGCGAGACCGCCGCGAACGCCTGCACCACCACGAACCGGCGGGTGACGGCCGCCGAGTTGATCGAGGGCCACCGTGCGCTGATCCGTGCGGCCCGCGCCCGGGGGATCACGGTCGTCGGGGCGACGCTCCCGCCCGGCAAGGGCCTGGAGAGCGGGATCCCCGCCCGGACGCGCGCCGCGCTGAACGAGTGGATCCGCACCGGTGGCGCGTACGACACCGTCGTGGACTTCGACCGCGTCCTCGCCGACCCGCTGAACCCCGGACGGCTGCTCCCGGCGTACGACAGCGGGGACGGCCTCCACCCCAACGACGCCGGGTACCGGGCGATGGCGGACGCCGTGGACCTGGACTCCCTGTAGCCGTCCCCTCCCGTACGCCACGCGCCCACCGACCGCCGGGCCGCCGGGCCGCCGACCGACCCCGCCCGGCCCTCCGACCCACCACCCCTCCGATCCACCGGCCGAAAGGACACCGCACCCGTGACCACACCCCCCGAGCACTACGACCGGCTGCTCGCCGAGCACTACACCTGGATGCTCGGCAGCGACATCCACGCGACCGCCCGGGACCAGGCCGAACTCCTCCGCGGACTGGGCGTACTGCCCGACGCCCACGGCGACAGCGCCCTCGACCTCGGCTCCGGTCCCGGCCCGCAGACCCTGGCCCTGGCGCACCTCGGCTTCTCCTCCGTGACCGCCGTGGACACCAGCCGGGCCCTGCTCGACGAACTGGCCGGACACGCCGCGACCGCCGGCGTCGCGGACGCCGTGCACACCGTGCACGCGGACCTCGTCGAAGCGCTCCCCCGCGTGACCGGACCCGCCACGGCCGCCGCGATCGTGTGCATGGGCGACACCCTCACCCACCTGCCGGGCACGGCGGACGTCCGCGCCCTGCTGAACGGGGCGGCGCGCGCCCTGCGCCCCGGCGGACACCTCGTCGTGACCTACCGCGACCTCACCGGGGAGCTGCGCGGCGCCGACCGGTTCCTCCCCGTACGCTCCGCCGAGGACCGACTGCTGACCTGCTTCCTGGAGTACGTCGACGAGGACACGGTCCTGGTCCACGACCTGCTCCACACCCGCTCGGAGGGGGAATGGCACTTCCGGGCCGGCAGCTACCCCAAGCTTCGGCTGGCCGCGGACTGGCTGGCCGAGGAGACCCGGCGCGCCGGTCTGGAGGTCCGGCACGCCGCCGTGGGCCCCCGGGGCATGCGGGTGCTCCACGCGGTCAGGCCCGCCGGGGCCGCGGACCCTATGCTGCGGGGATGATCAAGCCGATTGAACTCGTCATATTCGACTGCGACGGCGTGCTGGTCGACAGCGAACGCATCGCCGTCCGCGTCCAGGTCGCCCTCGGCGCGGAGTTGGGCTGGCCGCTCACCGTGGACGAGGTCATCGACCGGTTCATCGGGCGGTCGAACGCCTCCGTGCACGAGCAGGTCGCCGTCCGGCTCGGCGAGGAAACGGCCGCGACCTGGCAGGAACGGTTCGACCGGCTCCACCGCGAGGCCGTGGACGCCGGGCTCGCCCCCGTCGAGGGACTGCCCGAGGCACTCGACGCGATCACCCTGCCGACGTGCGTGGCCTCCAGCGGCTCACACGACAAGATGCGGCACACCCTGGGCCGCACCGGCCTCTACGAACGCTTCGCGGGCCGCATCCACAGCGCCACCGAGGTCGCCCGCGGCAAGCCCGCCCCCGACCTGTTCCTCCACGCCGCCCGGAAGATGGGAGTCGACCCCGCGGCGTGCGCGGTGGTCGAGGACAGCCGGCCCGGCGTGGAGGCTGCCCGCGCCGCGGGCATGCGCGCCTTCGGCTACGCCGGCGGGCTGACCCCCGCGGAACGGCTCGAAGGACCGGGCACCGTCGTCTTCCACGACATGCGCAAGCTGCCCGTGCTGCTCGGCGAACGGTGAGCGGCCCGCACCGGCCGCCCGCGCGCACCTCGCCGTCCTCTTCCTGAGGCCCCTCCCGCGTACCCTCGTCAGGTGCCAGCCTCCCGCCTCCACCGCGTCGCCGTCCTCGTCCTCGAAGGCGCGAAGCCGCTCGACGTGGGCATCCCCGCGCAGGTGTTCACGACCCGGGCGAGCATGCCGTACGAGGTGCGGGTCTGCGGTGCGGCGCCCGGGCTCGTGGCCGGCGGCGACGGCCTGTCGTACCACGTGACCCACGGGCTGGAGGCGCTCGCGTGGGCCGACATCGTCTTCGTCCCCGGCTACCGCTTCCCCGACCGCGACGACCCGCCCCGGGCCGTCCTCGACGCGCTGATCGCCGCCCACGACCGGGGCGCGCGACTCGCCGCCATCTCGACGGGCGCGTTCGCGCTCGCCGCGACGGGCCTGCTCGACGGCAAACGCGCCACGACCCACTGGCACTACGCCCGGGCCCTCGCGGCGAGGCATCCGCTGGTCCGGCTCGACGAGAACGTCCTGTTCGTCGACGAGGGCAGCGTCCTCACGTCGGCCGGCGCCGCCTCCGGCATCGACCTGTGCCTGCACATCCTGCGCGGCGACCTCGGCGTGTCCGCCTCCAACCACGCCGCCCGGCGGCTGGTCGCGGCGCCCTACCGCAGCGGCGGCCAGGCGCAGTACGTGCCGCGCAGCGTGCCCGAGCCGCTCGGCGAACGGTTCGCCGCCACCCGCGAGTGGGCGCTGCACCGGCTCGGCGAACCCCTCACCCTCGAAGCGCTCGCCCGGCACGCCGGGGTCTCGGCCCGCACGTTCTCGCGGCGCTTCGCCGAGGACACCGGGTACACCCCGATGCAGTGGGTCATGCGGGCCCGGATCGACATGGCCCGCGAACTGCTCGAACGCTCGCAGCGCGGCGTGGAGCAGATCGCCGCCGACGTCGGCCTCGGCACCGGCGCGAACCTGCGGACGCACTTCCAGCACATCCTCGGCACCACCCCGACCGAGTACCGGCGCACCTTCACGCAGGGCGAGTAGCCCGTTTGGCGAGATCCTTTTGAACCGTGGCGATCACGCCGCTGTCGCGGGCGGGCGCCGGGCGCGAACCTGGTGGCGAACGAAAGGGACATCGCTCATGACTCGCATCGCCATCAACGGTTTCGGCCGCATCGGACGCAACGTGCTCCGCGCCCTCCTCGAGCGTGACAGCGACCTCGAGGTCGTCGCCGTCAACGACCTCACGGAGCCCGCCACCCTCGCTCGGCTGCTCGCCTACGACACCACCTCCGGCCGGCTCGGCCGTCCGGTGACCGTCGACGGGGACGTCCTCGTCGTCGACGGGCACCGCATCAAGGTGCTCGCCGAGCGGGAGCCGGCGCAGCTGCCCTGGGCCGAGCTCGGCGTCGACATCGTCCTGGAGGCGACCGGCCGGTTCACCTCGGCCGAGGCCGCCCGCGCCCACGTCAAGGCCGGTGCGCGGAAGGTACTCGTCAGTGCGCCGTCCGACGGCGCCGACGTCACGCTCGCGTTCGGGGTCAACTCCGACTCCTACGACCCGGCCCTGCACACGATCGTCTCGAACGCCTCGTGCACGACCAACGCGCTCGCGCCGCTGGCCGCCGTACTCGACGACCTCGCCGGCATCGAGCACGGCTTCATGACGACGGTGCACGCCTACACGCAGGAGCAGAACCTGCAGGACGGCCCGCACCGCGACGCCCGTCGCGCCCGCGCGGCCGCCGTCAACATCGTGCCGACCTCGACGGGTGCGGCCAAGGCGATCGGCCTCGTGCTGCCCAACCTCGCGGGCAAGCTGTCGGGCGACTCGATCCGCGTCCCGGTCCCGGTGGGTTCGATCGTCGAACTGAACACGACCGTCGCCCGCGACGTGACCCGCGAGCAGGTCCTGGAGGCCTACCGCACCGCGGCGGAGGGTCCGCTGGCCGGAGTCCTCGAGTACTCGGACGACCCGCTGGTGTCCTCGGACATCACCGGCAACCCCGCCTCGTCGATCTTCGACTCGGAGCTCACCCGCGTCGAAGGCCGTCACGTCAAGGTGGTCGCCTGGTACGACAACGAGTGGGGCTTCTCGAACCGGGTGATCGACACCCTCACGCTGCTCGCCACCCGCTGAACCGACCGCACCCCCTCCGCGTGAAACCCTGGCCGGCCCGGACGACGGGCCGGCCAGAGCGCTTGGGGCGCGACCGGCTCAGAGGTTGTCCCACAGCCTGCGCCAGAAGTTGGCGCGTACGTCGCTGATCCAGTGGCCGGTGTCGCAGTGGAGCTTGCGCACCACCGGGAAGCGCTGCGGTACGGGGCGCCCGCACCACTGGCACGGCTTCGTGCGCCGGGCGGGCGAGCCCGGCGCCCCCGCGGGGTTCGTCTCGGTCATGGCCCCAGTGAACAGCCCGCCCGCGCGCGGTACCACGGTGTCCGTACTCAGCCCCCGTGCGCTTGCTACTCAGACCTGCCCGCCGGGGCCCCGGCCGGCTGTCCGGCGGCTACGCGAGCGCGGTGCGGCTACGCGAGCGCGGTGTACGTGGCCTCGGTGAACTCCGTGACCTCGGTGAAACCGAGCCTGCGGTAGAGACCGATGGCGGTCGCGTTGTCGGCGCGCACGTTCAGTCCGATGTGGTCCGTGGTCCGGCTCAGCTGCCGGCACAGGGCGGCGACGCACGCCCCGCCCGCGCCCTGCCCGCGCACCTCGGGGTCCGTGGCGACGTTCCCGATCGCGGCGACCCGGTAGGCGGGCGAGTAGACGTGCACGCCCGCGACGGCGACGAGCCGCCCGTCGCGCCGGGCGCCCACGTACTGGCCGGTGTCGAGCATCCGGTGGTCGAACCAGTTCCCCGGGTACGCCCGCTCGAACAGCTCCAGCAGCTCCGGCAGGTCGGTCCGGTCCAGGGGGGCGGGCCGCCACGGGCCGTCCGGGTGGGCCGCGGCGAGGCCGGGGTCGGTGAGGGCCATGCGCAGCAGGGTGCCGTGCCGCTGGACCGCGTACGCGGACTCCAGCACCTTGTCGACCGCCCCGGTCAGGTGGCCGAAGAACCGCCGGGGCAGGACGGGCAGCAGCGCCTCGGCCAGTTCCTCCAGGGCGGCGGCGTCGCCGGGGCGGGAGAAGGCGAGCACGGTCGGGATGTCTCCGACCGCGTACAGCAGCGCGACCGGGCCGTCGTCGGTCGCCGTGTACCAACTGGTGTGCGGCCACAACAGGTCGTCGAGGTCGCCGAGCTCCATCAGGTGCATCGCCGGGTCCCGCCCGAAGCGGTCGGCGAGGGCGGTTCGGTCGTGAAGGCTGCGCAGGGTCACCCGCCCACCCTACGGCGCCGCCCCGATCCGCCCTGGCCGGGGTCCCGCCGCAGCTCGCGCGTGCTGCGGCGGCGCCTCGAGCAGCTCTTTCAATTCCCCCCGCGAGCCCTCCCGCCCGATACCTCCCGAAAGGCACGTCCGGCCGCCTGGAGGGCGAACTCGCGCCTCGCGCAGGGGGGATAGACCGACAGCGCCGCAATCCACCAGTCGGCCGCACAGCCGCCTTGGAGGGGCGGTGACCCATGGAGGAAACCCCGGCCGCAAATAGAATGGAGCGGACGGACACCCCGGCGCCGGGGTGTCCGTCCATGACCGCGTCCGGCCCCGTTCCGCACGTCGCGCCGGCACCCCCTGTCCACAAGACGCTCCCTGCGGGAGCGCGGCTTGTGCTGCCCTGAAGGAGTCCTCCGTGGCCGATCCCGGCAACCCGACCGAGCCCACCGCCGTCTCCGTTCCCCTCCCCCTCCCCCGCGCCGGCGGCGGCCCGGCGCCGCAACCGTCCTACGACGGCCGTTCCATCAGCGTGCTCGACGGGCTCGACGCCGTCCGCACCAGGCCGGGCATGTACATCGGATCGACGGGCGAACGCGGCCTGCACCACCTGGTGCAGGAGGTGGTGGACAACTCCGTGGACGAGGCGCTGGCCGGCGTCGCCGACACGATCGCCGTGACGCTGCTCGCCGACGGCGGGGTCAGGGTCGCCGACAACGGCCGGGGCATCCCCGTCGACATCGTCGCCTCCGAGGGAAAGCCGGCGCTGGAGGTCGTGCTGACCGTGCTGCACGCGGGCGGCAAGTTCGGCGGCGGCGGGTACGCCGTCTCCGGCGGACTGCACGGCGTCGGCCTCTCGGTCGTCAACGCCCTGTCCACGAAGGTGTCCGCCGAGGTGCGCAAGGACGGTTACCGGTGGAGCCAGGACTTCAAGGCCGGCGTACCCACCGCCGCGCTCGCCCGGCACGAGGCGACCACCGCGACGGGCACCACCATCACCTTCTGGGCCGACAATAGCGTCTTCGAGACCACCCGCTACTCCTTCGAGACCCTCTCCCGGCGCTTCCGGGAAGTCGCCTTCCTCAACAAGGGCCTGACCGTCTCGCTGACCGACGAGCGGGCCGCCGCGGGACCCGCCACCGCCGGATCCGCGGACGACGACACGGACCACCCGGCCCGGACGGTGACCTACCGCTACGAGGGGGGCATCGCCGACTTCGTCACCTACCTCAGCGCCCGCAAGGGCGAGTCCGTCCACCCCACCGTGATCTCCATCGGCGCGTCCGACCCGGAGCGGACGCTGTCCGCGGACATCGCGATGCAGTGGAACACCGGTTACAGCGAAGGCGTCTACTCCTTCGCCAACGCCATCCGCACCCATGACGGCGGCACGCACGAGGAGGGGTTCCGCACCGCCCTGACCGCTCTGGTCAACAAGTACGCGCGCGACAAGAAGCTGCTGCGCGAGAAGGACGACAACCTCGCGGGCGAGGACATCCGCGAGGGTCTGACGGCGATCATCTCGGTCAAGCTGGGCGAGCCCCAGTTCGAGGGCCAGACGAAGACCAAGCTGGGCAACACGGAGGCCAAGTCCTTCGTCCAGCGCGTGACCTACGAGCACCTGTCCGACTGGTTCGACCGGAGCCCCCACGAGGCCGCGGAGATCGTCCGCAAGGCGACGGCCGCGGCGACGGCGCGCGTCGCGGCCCGCAAGGCCCGTGACCTCACCCGCCGCAAGGGTCTGCTGGAGAGCGCCTCGCTGCCGGGCAAGCTGTCCGACTGCCAGTCGAACGACCCGACGAAGTGCGAGATCTTCATCGTCGAGGGCGACTCGGCCGGCGGCTCCGCGAAGTCCGGCCGCAACCCGATGTACCAGGCCATCCTGCCGATCCGCGGCAAGATCCTGAACGTCGAGAAGGCCCGGATCGACAAGATCCT